>PWHE01000103.1 GCA_003554735.1 Mollicutes bacterium
CCAGGCGACCACCACTTCCAAAAGCGACAGGGCGCTGGTAAGGGCCGCGATGCTGAAAAAGAGGAAGAAGACGCCACCAAAGAAGACCCCGAACGGCATGGCCGAGAACACTGCCGGTAATGTGATGAAAGCGAGTCCCACACCGGAATCGGGTGCGAAACCGAGGGCGAAGACGGCAGGGAAAATGGCCAGACCAGCCAGCAGTGCGATGCCGATATCGAGTCCCACGACCCAAGCGGCGCTACCGGGAACGTCATCATCCTTTCGCATGTAGCTGCCATAGGTTATGATGGCGCCCATTCCGAGACTCAGTGTAAAGAAGGCCTGACCGACAGCCTCAAGCACGCTTGTCCACGTGATTTCCCTGAAATCGGGACTGAGATAGAACTCAAGACCGCTCCCTGCGCCTTCCAAAGTGATGCCTCGAATCATGAGGAAGACAATGAGGATGAACAATACAGGCATCAAATATTTGACCGCCCGTCCGATTCCTTTTACGATGCCGAAGCCGACAACCAAACCGGTCAGCCCCATAAACAAGGCATGCCAGAATATGGGCTGAATCGCTGAGCTGACGTGTGCACCGAAAACGGCTTCGGTGTCGACCCCGGGACCAAGCGCACCGGTCAGTGTCTTATAAAAATAGGCGAACGACCATCCCGCCACGACGGAATAAAAGGACAGGATGACGAATCCTGCAAGCACACCAAGCGCACCCACGAGCCACCAAGGGGTGCCCGGCGCCAAGGCTTTGAATGCGCCGATGGGGTTTTTGTTTGTGGCGCGTCCGAGGGTGATTTCCGTGGTCATGAGCGGATAACCGATGACAAGAATGATCAAAATGAAAACCGCCACAAATGCGGCGCCACCATTGGTGCCCACCACATAGGGGAAGCGCCAGATGTTTCCAAGTCCCACAGCCGACCCGGCGGCCGCCATAATGAAGGCGATTCGTGAAACCCAGCTTTCACGTTCGTTTTTCATACGACTCACTCCTTTTTATTTTTGTGGTTTTCATATTAGCACAAAAAAATTGATATAAAACAATGGATGCAAGGAAAACGTTTTTTGTTAATAATCGTTTGATGTTTTTTGTTTAAAGCCATTGCCGGACATTTGTTTTAACGGCTCTGAACGGCTATAATGAAACTGTACTCAAGAAAATACGGTAAAGGACGTCAAACATGAAGGAGGCACGCATGGACGATCTGTTAAGACTTATCATTGCGCTTTCCATCCTGGCGATTCTCTTTTTTGCCTACACGACCAAAAACAAACTCGCACGCGCTGTCGTGTATACCATTCTGGCCGCCATTGCGCTTTCAATGGCACTGAATGGTCTGGCTGGCATCATCGGGAACGTCGATTTTCTTTCCTTTCTCGTTGACATCATCCGTTTTTTAAATGATCTTGTCGTATTTGTGGAAATCGGTGTGATCCTGTTTTTAATGTTTTTTTCAAAACTCAGTACCAAAAACACTCTGCTCAAAGCCGCGGTTCTCGTGTATGTGATCGTTACTTTGATCATGGAGTTCAATGTGCTTTAAGCGTTTCAAGATAAGATTTTGACAATCATAAGGAGATAAGAACAATGAAAAAACTGCAAAACAAAGTCGCAATCGTGACAGGCGCGGCGCAAGGCATCGGTGCGGCCACCGCGCAGACACTAGTTGAAGCCGGGGCCAGCGTGGTCCTTTGCGACATCAACGAACACAAAGGAAAACTGCTTACGGAATCACTTGGTGAACAGGCCATCTTCATCCGTCTTGACGTTGCGAAGCGCGACGAATGGGAACATGTGTTGCGTGAAACCGAACAATGTTTCGGCCATGTCGACATATTGGTGAACAATGCCGGTATCGTCATCCAAAAACCCTTTTCAGAGGCGACGGATGAGGATTACCACAAAACCTATATGATCAATCAGTTCGGGGTGTATCTTGGCATGCATGTGTGTTATCCTTCCATGGTCCAAGCGGGCGGAGGGTCGATCATCAATGTCTCTTCGACATCGGGTTTTGTCGGAAAAGCCGGACTGATGGCGTATAACGCCACCAAATTCGCTGTTCGAGGCATGACCAGAAGCGCCGCGCTCGAATTCGCCAAGGATAACATCCGCGTCAATTCGGTGCATCCGGGATTCATCCACACCCCGATGACCGATGAAAACATCAGCGAGGCCTACAAGCAAAAAGCCATCGCCGATACGCCGTTGAAACGTGGCGGTGATGCAAAGGAAGTGGCTAAAATGGTGCTTTTCCTTGCGAGTGACGATTCAAGCTTTTCAACCGGAAGCGAATTTTTAACGGACGGCGGACGCCTTGCCTGATCCACTGTCAAAGACAATTCACATTAAAAGAGAACGGACATCATGTTTGTCCGTTCTCTTTTCGGTTGCCGTGATCATTCATAGGAATGCGGTATAATCGATGGGATGATGCTCAATGTAGTCCTCAAGGGTTTCATCCACCATTTTCGGATTGACGGGGATGTCCACGTAATCCTTGAAGCGCCCTCGCAGATGGATACATTTAAGGTAGTCTATCCTGCGTTTGTAGGTTTGTTCATAGGCGCGTTTATAAAGGTTCAACTGCAACGTGACGTGCGCTTCTTTGAAATGCGCCATGCGACGGACGTCCGCGATGCCGGTACCATCCATGTAAGGCGAGGCGACCACCATGTCGAACCGTCCGGCCGCAATGATGGCGCCGTGGTGCCAAAGCAAAACGACGGTCTCACTTTCCAGCACATCGAACTGGTGTTGCCTTTTGAGTGCGATATAGCCTTGCATCTCGGGATGATAGGCTTTTTGCCCGTACCGTTCGTAGTGTTCGATCATGTCTCTGAGCGCCTTGCCTTTTTGCTTGGCTTTTTCAAGAATGTCGGCATCGACATTCTTGTAATGTGCCGGGAGCATTTCCCTCACGATTCCCGATATGCTCGCCACTTCACGGCCGTCGATATAATAGCGATGCTCGAGCGGGTCGAACGTGACGCGGTAATTGCCAATGTCATAATGTTCCATAAGGACGCTCCTTGGATACGGGGATTTTGCTTACCGTCATCATTATAACAAACAAAGGCCCATTGCATAGAAAATCTCATTAAAATATTAGGATTAATCAAGCAACGGGACTTCGTGGCATTGAAGAAACATTCTATAGAAAACGGTCCTCTTTTTTGGTAAACTATAACCGTAAGGATTAAAATAAGGTTGAAAATGGTGAAGAGATGAAACATACCCGTGCAAGAAAAGGTTTATTGTTGGTGGCATGTGTGGCAATCGCTTTTTTGATCGCATGCACATCGAGCGACACCTATTATCACAGGCTCGCCTCAGAAGGGAAACAGTATGAAATTCAAGGTTTCACTTACTCCGAAGGCGAACCCGAACCGCGCGACTATAGCGCCGACGGGGGTACTTACTTAGGTACCGAAGGGCTCGAGGATGACGATGTCATAGAGATTCCGAGCGAGTCGCTAAAGGACGCTTTCTTGGCGACCCACCCCGAGGTTGAAACCCCCATCACATTCAGCGACGTACGAAACATCACGAGGCTTCACTTGCAGTTTAGAGACATTGACAGCATTTCGGGCATCGAATACTTCGAAAGCCTTGAAACCTTGATTCTCGACGGCAATTCCGATTTGACAAGTGTGAACGGCATTCAAGCCTTGCCATCGCTTGAAAAACTTTCAATCAATCATACCGCCGTGCGCTCCATCGACTTTCGTAATAGTAGTGACACGCTTCAAAGGATCGAGGCGAACCACACCTTCATCGACTTGGACTGGGCGTCACTTAGGACGGTTTTGGACTATTATCCTTCGCTTACGCATCTCATGCTCATGGAGACCGCCACGGTGGTCGACCGTTCCATGCTTGAGCTCCTCGAAACCACGCGGGAGGAACGGAACGTGATGATCCAAGTCGGTTACCGCCAGATCGATTATTCGACACTGTCGTTCGAAGATTTCTGGACCTTCGATCCAGGCCTCTCCTGGACGAATCCGGCCATCGATGTGCGCCTTCCGCGCGTTAACGGGGATTTTGATTCCACGGACCCTAACCCGTTCATTGACATTACTTCGGGAGAACACTCCGAATTAATACACGAAAACCTTGAAACCTGGATGGACGAATCCGGCATCGTTCATGTGGACGATCCTCTTGAAAAAATCATTTTGTTGTATGACTACTTTCTTGACCACATCGAAACGGACGAGAATGCAACGATGCTGATCAACGATGCGCTGGATCATGAACCGGTGGTTGAAACGACCGCATATGAAACATTTGCGCTCCTTCTCAGGCATGCAGGCATCCAGGCCAATAGCGGTGAATTCACCAGAATGGTTTCGTCCGAAGAACCCTATATTCAGAATTTGATTGAAATCAACTACGAAGGGCAATGGTATGTCATCATCCTCGAATCGGATGCGTTCAAACCTTTCATGATTGGGGCACCCGGTTTACACAATTGGGTGGTTGAGGATTCGTCACTTGAGATTCCCACCGATTATTATCATTCATTTATTCTCGCGCGGCGCGATCTCTCGCGTGATTTGATTGAATCGTCCGCCCAAGAACTAAACATTGACCTGACATATACGGACTGAGACGTTTGCAAGTTTTTGAAGCCGGATCGCTTCCATGCGGTCCGGCTTTTAATGAAAAATGGGAATTATTCGATATTAAATGCGAATAGTGTATAAAAACACTCGCTTTTCACACGATGTGTGTTATAATAAGCAAGCTCGATTCATACGCGGCATCATTCATCCCCGATGCATCGAAACAAATCTACCAAGCGAAATGCAACGCTGTCATTGCAGCGTTTTTTTATGCCGTTTAGGAAAAACCAAGGAGACACATTATGACATTCGAACAACTTAACATGCACCCAAGCATCCTGAGGGCCATCACGCAGGATGGCTATCATACACCAACCGATATTCAAGCAGAAGCGATCCCTCATCTTCTGAAGGGTTCCGACATGCTAGGAAGCGCCCAAACAGGCACCGGTAAGACCGCCGCGTTCGCCCTTCCGATTATTCATCACGTCCAACAATACCACAGCGACGAGAAAAAAAGACTTCCCAAAGCATTGATCATGGCGCCCACACGGGAACTTGCGCTTCAAATCAAGGAGAGCTTCGACGCCTACAGCCGTAAGAATCAGGTAAAAACGATCGCCGTTTATGGCGGCATGCCCAAGCGTGCCCAGATCGTAAAAATCAAGCGTGGGGTCGACATACTGATCGCTACGCCGGGCCGTTTGCTTGACCTTTTGAACATGAAGGTCGTCAAACTCGACCGGATCAACCAGTTCGTACTGGATGAAGCGGACCAGATGATGGACATGGGCTTCATCGACGATGTGAAAACCATCATCACCCATCTTCCCAAAAACCGTCAGACCATGCTTTTTTCAGCGACACTCCCGCCTTCAATCGTCTCGCTCTCAAAAGCGATACTCACAAATCCGGTCCGTATCGAGGTAACCCCGCAAAACACCCCGCTTGAAACAATCAATCAATCCGTATACTTTCTCAAGTCGAACGATAAAATCAAACTGCTCAAGGATAAACTGAAAAACGATGACGTCACCTCCGCACTTGTCTTCGTAAGAACGAAGCAAGGGTGCAATCGCATCGCAAACCAGTTGGTTGCAGAAGACGTCAACGCCGGTGCCATTCACGGAGACAAGACCCAGTCCCAACGACAATCCACGCTCCGTGCATTTAAAAAAGGGAATCTGAAGGTGCTTGTGGCAACTGATGTCGCGGCCAGAGGCATCGACATCGATGCCTTGTCGCATGTCATCAACATGGATATGCCCCAAACGCCCGAGACCTATTTGCACCGTATCGGCCGTACCGCTCGGGCGGGCAAGATAGGAAGCGCGCTTTCTTTTTGCGCCCCCGAAGAGACCCATCTTCTCAAGGCCATCCAGAAGCATATCGGCATGGTGATTCCCGTTGAGAACCGCCACGATTTTGTGCAGTCACCCAAACAAAAAAACCAGGGAAAAAGCCAATCGCCCGCGCGCAATCAAAAAGGAAGACATACAAAGAACACGTCCCGAAAAAAACCTGTCGAGCATGCACAGGTCAGACCGGAGACGAAAGAAAACAAACCGCAACGAAAAAACGAAACACCCCAAAGCAAACCTTCGCGTAACGCACGACTCTCCGAAGGGTTCTCCATTGAAAAAAGCGCCGCGACACGAAAAAACACCATGAAATCATCCAAACCGTTCGGAAAGAAGAAGCACAAGCACAAGAAGAAACAGCGGACCAAGAGATACGCATGGTAATTCGCTAAATCGCCTCATTGATTTAGAAATGAATATTAAAAAGATGGACACTCCACAATGAAGTGTCCATCTTTTTGATTGCAAGTCAAGGCGATGAAGCGGCATAAGGGACGTAACCGGAACGATCGATCAGCGTCTGTCCTTCTTCCGAAAGGATCCAGTCGATCAATAAGGGGACCTGAGGGTTTTCACTGCCTGCGGTGATGGCATAGAAGGGCGCGGCTCCTGGGTAACTCCCGTCAATGATGGTTTCACTTGAAGGATACACACCGTTCAAAGCGATGTGCTTGACGGATTCGTTCTGGACAAGATGCATGGAGAAATAGCGGAAGGAAAAACCGATCGAGTTGCGATGGTTCCGATAATCGGCAGTGGTCGAGATGATTCCACCCATAGAGCCGACAACCAGTTCTTTAGGAGGCACTGAAAGCGGTGTGTCGCCCATCATATTCAACAAAGCGGTTTGCGATCCGCTGCCGGGTGGTCGCTGGAAGGCTTCGATGGATGCGTTGTGCCCGCCTACTTCATTCCAACGGGTTATGGATCCACTATAGATGCCGATGACCTCTTCGACGGTGAGTGTCTCGACGGGATTGTCCTGATTGACAAAGAAAACGAATGCTTCATATCCGATCGGTGTCAATGTAAGTTCAACGCCACTTCGTTCGGCGTAAGCCATTTGTTCACTCGAAGGCGGACCGGCAAAAATGATATCCACCTCACCCTCGATCAACCGTTCATAAGCGCTATGTGTCTTGCTGCAAGCGACCGTGTTTCCATAAGGACTGTATCCCCCTTCAGGGTAGACTGCCTCCACAAAGGATGCGTATACGGGATAAAGCGCGGTCGCGCCGTCCAACTTCGGAAGTGTACCAGACAAAGCGAGACTTGCCGGATGATCGAGTCGCGCGAGCTCGGTATTATTCCTGAACGGTTCAAAATCATACAGGTTGATGCCCCGTTCGGCCACGCGAAGGTTCTCGATGTGACGGTCGTAGCCGTAAACCGCTCCACCCGCAATAGCAAAAACTACCAGTAAAAACGCTGTGACCAGCCATACCAACCTTTTTCTGATCCGAAGGAATAGAAGCGCGAACGCATGCATTCCGATGAGTGTGGGCACAATCCAGAAAAAGTTCATGAAAAAATAGTTCAAGTACGGATAACGGATGCCAAATGAAAGCATAACGGTGGAAACAAGGCCGAAAACGGCTAATAAAGGAATGAGCAACATCATCAAGATGATGCGTAAAGCAAGATGCCTACCGGATTGGTTCATGTTAATCCCTCCAAAAATGTGTCAAATTAATTATACTCTAAAATAATCTGTATAACTTATCATTATTGAAACAAAATGGCATCATACATTTGAAGGAACAAATAATGCAACACTTAAAAAGTATAGGTTGAGGTATAATGGTATATGACAATAGAACTGACGGAGGATGAGACATGATTGAATATCATAATGATTATGAAGGCATCCATACCGAATCGGTGATGCATCTGCTCAGAAGTCACAATGCACAGTACTGGACTGCAGACGACACGAAAGGTGTGACTTTGTACGCCTGCAAAGACGGTGCACTCCTCGGCGCGATGCGGTTGAACTATTTTTGGGACTGGGCGAGCATCGCGGCTCTTTATTATCAGGACAGGGATGTCTTACGCGCCCTGGCGCGTGAGGCGTGGCAACACTATGCTGAAAGTGTTGTAGGCATCAAGTTCTTCACATTCACCGCTTCGCGCTATGCCGATGTGCTTGCCGCGGGATTCACCGACCAAGGGAGTATTCGTTATCCTGATCAGACCCAGACATTCTACGCGGACCTTGATAAAGAAGCGGAAAGACCCGTGAATAGGTATGAAATGATTTGTTCCCACACACCGGTTGAACCCTACGAGACAGCCTTTGAATCAAAAATTAACCAGTTTAAAATGGAACATGGTATCACCGGAAAGATCGCTGCATTCAACCGTGTCGCGCTCGATGGCGGACAAGTGGTCGGCGGAATCACTTGTGAACGCTATGAAACAAGCCTCTATGTCAGCCGACTGGCCGTTGATAAGAAATACCGCAGAAAAGCCATAGGGTCCACCTTGATGCAAAGCGCCATCGATTATGCCCAAGCAAACAACCTGGCATACATTGAACTCGGCACCACGGATTTCCAGGGGCAAGCGTTTTATGAAACGCTCGGATTTGAAGTGAAACATGTTCGCAAGGACAATCCAAGAGGCTACGCTTCCTATACTATGATAAAAACGTTATAATGAACCCATACCAATACCAACAGCGAAAAAAGGAGTGTTAGTGAAATGAGTCTATTCAAACGGCTGTTTAAAAGGAACGACAATAAGCGTACCAAAAAGTCCGAGGAACCGGCTGAAAACCAGTCTTCAAACACGCCGAAAGCCCATGAGGCCAGACGCTACCATGTATCATTGAATCGCGATGAGAAAAGCGACAACTACAAAAAGTGGCGTGTCCGCATGGAGCAATCCCGTAAAACCATCAAACACTTCAACACGCAGGCCGAAGCGATTGAATATGCTACAAGACGTGCCAAAGCCGCTAGGACGTCCTTGGTGATTCACAAGCTTGACGGCACCATTCGCAAACAGGATTACAGTAAGCAAAACAACACTCAGCCCCGAAATTCAGAAGAATGAATTTTCACACAACATAAAATCTTAGCCGTATCCAGCTTTTGCCAATGGATTTACTGATGACAAAGGGTGCGGCTTTTTTTATTGTAAAATATAGTATGCAAGCCATAATTAACTAATTGTTCGCATTTCAAACGAATAGGCTGATTACTATCATTCCTTCTATTTGCAAAAACCGTTGACAAGATGCTTTCAAATGCATATAATTATGTTTGTTAACAACGTTAACTAAATATAACAATGTTCTAGAGGTGCATGGTGAAAAAACTTTTTCTTATTGTCTTTGCAGTATTTGTCGGATTCATTCTTGTCTCATCGGGCGTTCTTTTTTTCTTGAGTCGCGGACTGGATGAGACTCTGGAAGTCGAAATAGTCGGCATAGATCTCTCAAATGTTGAAGACGGTGTATATCAGGGGACGTATGAAAACAGACGCTTTAGCAATACCCTGGAAGTTCATGTTGAAAATCATGAAATCGTTGATATCATCGTTATTGATGATATGACCCTGACACAAGACGGTGTGACTGAAGAAGTGTTTGCACGTGTCATGGCCCTGCAATCGACCGATATTGATATGGTTGCCGGTGCCAGCGTTACGACAACGGCGTATCTCAAAGCGATTGAAAACGCTCTGAAAGGCGGTATGATTCATGAATGATGTTTTGATTGTGTACGAAAGCGGCTATGGGTCCACGGAGACCTACGCCAAACATATCGGGAAAGCTTTGTCGGCCCGAACCCTTCCGGCCTCCAAACTCAAAGCCGCTGATCTGAACGGAATCAGGACTGTCGTCATCGGAAGCAACGTGCGGATATCAAAATTGCCGGTGTTGAAACGTATCAAGCGCCATAAAGCGCTTCTAAGGAATAAGAGAGTGCTTTTTTTCGCAGTCGGGCTTACGGACCCTTCAGACGGTATTTTTGACAAACTGTCGTCCGACAACCCGGACCTCGAAAGTCTCAACGCTGAGGCACTGTATTACTATCCGGGTGCGTTTGATGTCTCCACATTCAAATGGCGTCACCGCATGCTGATGAAGTTCTTGAAATTCGCTTTGAGCAAAAACCAAAATCGCTCAGCTGAAGAAGACGGACTCTTAAATGCCATCGAGAACCCTGTCGATGAACGGGACATGACACTCACAACGTCTTTGGTCGAGAAAGTGAAAGAGGGATAGCATCGAACAAAAATCCATCAAGCAACAGAAACGTGAACTGATTAAAAACCGCATTCTCGAAGTGGCCGAGAAACATTTCATTCAAGGTGGCCCCGAAGCCGTCAATATCCGGCGTATCGCTTCTGAGGTCGGGTATACCGCTCCGAATCTCTATAAATACTTCAGCGGGAAAGAAGCCATCATTGAAACGCTCATCCAACGACGCATGCAGGAAATTGTGAAAACACTTGATGCGGTGGACACCGAAGGGCTTTCAACGCTTGAGACGTTCAAAAAGAAATTCAAGGCCCACTTTTATGCTGTACTCAAGTATAAAGAGCACTACCGCACGGTCATGCTTTCAAAGGATCCCACAGTGTTGGAAAAGACCGCCATGCTCGACCCGGAACGCTACACGCGTCTCCCCGCCCAAAAAAAATTGGTGGAAACACTCGAACATGCGATAGAAAACCAGGAGATTCGTGAGGTTGATCCGCTCCTTACTTCCCAAATCATCTGGTCATCCCTTTTCGGCCTTCTCATTCGTATCATCACCGAAGGGTTTGACGACACGGACCACATGGAGCGCTTGATTGAACACTATCTTGATATGTGTTTTCACGGCATCATGGCATAAAAGGTATTCGCACAAAAAAACGCCTCCGGAACACGCTTGTGTTGTCCCGGAGGCTTCTTATTGATTTAAAACAGTGAAAGCAGTATGGCAATGAGCCCGACGCTGATCGCAACGGCGGCAGCGTTCCGTTCGTTAAGATAAAAACTTAGCCCACCAAGAATGAGGGCGATCATCCCGCTATAGATTCCGAGGATGAAAAGTCCGATCACGCCAAACGCGGTTCCCAGATACGCAAGGGCTTCGCCGGTGGACATTACATGCTTGTTTTCCATGTTCAACAGCTCCTAGTCGTTATAATATGACACATATTCATTATAGAATAGAAGCGATTCACTTGCAACAGGCATCCTTTACGACATGTAGATATCACAAAAAAGCCCCCGGGGCATCGAAATGCGTACGGGGGCGTGTGACACTCTGATTATAGTCCGGCGATTTGTCCGCCGTCCGCGATGAACTCCGAGCCGGTAGAGAAGCTTGATTCATCCGAAGCCAGATACAACACAAGGTTCGTGATTTCAATCGGGTCTCCGATCCGTCCCAGCGGATTGGACTCGCCCATTTGCTCGACGAGTGATTTGTCCACATCCGGATTTTCCATCGTCATTGGCGTTCTGATGACACCCGGGTGCACCGAGTTGACGCGGATATTGTATTTTCCGAAGTCAAGTGCGGCACACATGGTCATGCCACGTACGGCGAATTTGGTTGCCGTATAAGCGATGCCGTTGGGGTTGCCTCGCATGCCGGCGATCGAGGAGATGTTCACGATGGATCCGACTCCGGCTTTCTGCATGGAGGGCACTGTGACCTGCATGCCGAGATATACCCCGAACTGATTGATTTTGTAGTGCATTTCAAACTCATCGTCAGTCTGTTGTTCCCATGGTCTGATTTTTGCGATGCCCGCGTTGTTGACCAATACGTTTACCGGTCCATACAACTTTTCAGTGTCCGCTACAACGCGCTCCCAGTCTTCCCGCTTGGTGACATCATGTTTCATGAACGTGCAGTTTTTGCCAAGTTTCTCGGCGGTTTTTTTACCGTCGATGATGTCAGTGATGACAACCTTGGCCCCTTCTGCCAGAAATTTTTCCGCATGGGAGGCTCCCATGCCTCGCGCTCCACCCGTGATGATTGCGACTTTGCTATCCAGTCTTCCCATCTTGAACCTCCTTGTATAAATTTATGTTACACATTGATTATACGTTCAAATCATTAAAAATGTAAACGCTTTTGCACCGAAATCGATTGCATTTTAACCCAAGTGATTGAAACGGTGTTTATTTCAAAGTTTGGCCATAGTAATAATGGAGGTAGTCATCTAATCATTAGAAAGGACAGGGATGTGCGAATGACGAAGAAACTGGGGCTTTGCCTAACTGGGGGTGGTGCTCGGGGCGGCTATCAGATCGGCGCGATGAAGGCGCTAAAAGATCTGGGTATTTTAGAACGTGTCGAAGTGTTTTCGGGAACCTCGATCGGGGCGGCGAATGCAACCGTTGTCGCATCAAGGTCCATCGAGGAAGCCGAGAAGGTATGGCTTAATCTTCCGGATGACAATATTCCGAAGCAAACACCGAAAGAGAATGGGAAAAAATTATTCCGGTTGCCCGATTTTGAAAACGGAATATACTCTATGGAGGTGTTCCGTTCGGTCATGGCTGATGCGATCGATTTTGACGCACTCAAGCGAAAGCGCGTCTATGTGACCGTATCGTTGGCCGGTGAAAAGGAAACCGGAATCGGCGAACTGCTCAGATCCTCGTATACGCATTATCTGCGAGGTTCCTCGCAGGTACGCTATATGGAGACATGGAAAATGGACAATGAAGCGATTCTGGATAGTGTCATCGCCTCATCTTCCATCCCTATGTTCTTCTCCCCCGTCAAAATCGAGAATTACAACTGCTATGACGGAGGCGTGTTTGACAATGTCCCGGTTCAACCACTCATTGATTCGGGGTGCGATGAGATTGTCATCATTCACCTTCACCGCTACAAGACGAAGTTCTTCAAAACGAATAAGTATCCGGACACCATCACGTTTCATGAAATCAAGCATACGGGAAAGGAACTCGGAAAAGTGCTCAAGTTCACGAAATCCCAGACGGAAAAACTGATTGATCTCGGGTACCGGGAGACCATGGATTATTTTAAAACCGTCCCTGAATATGCCCACCTGATAAGGACCGATGAGACGCAAGCGGACTCCGATGCCCGCAACATGGACGCATCGTCCTAACCAGCATGATAAAAAACCGGTCTGTGACCGGTTTTTCAATTTCTGGCGCGATCCAACTTAACATTCACTTAACGTTTCATCATGTATAATGACCATGAAAAAGAATGAACAGGACGTGAAATCATGAGATTGCTGATTATTGAAGATGAACAGGCACTGCACAACGCACTTCGAAAGGGGTTTGAGAAATCCGGCTATGCGGTCGATACCGCCATGGACGGCGAAGCCGCCCTGGAGTGTTTTTATTCGGCCAGCTATGATGTCATCATTCTCGATCTGAATCTTCCCAAGATGGACGGCCTTGAGGTGCTTGAGGAAATCCGCAAGGAGGATAGGACAACGAATGTGTTGGTCCTTTCGGCGCGAAGCGAGGTCGAAGACAAGATCACCGGTCTGGATCTCGGGGCGAACGACTACCTCGCCAAACCGTTCAGTTTCAAGGAACTGCACGCCCGCGTCCGCGCGCTTTCAAGAAGGGATTACGAGGTGAAGGACAACGCCATAAAGATTGGCGACATCACGTTGGATATGACCCTGAAAAAAGTGAAGGTCAAGGATAAGACGATCGCACTGACCAAAAAAGAGTATGGCATTCTCGAATACCTTATGGTGAACCGCGGGAAAGTAATCAGTGCGGAAGCGATTTTTGAACATGTCTGGGACAGCAGTGCCGACATGTTTTCAAACGCGTTCAAAGTGCACCTGGCTTCGCTTAGAAAAAAACTGCCCAAGAACTTCATAAAAACACGAAGAGGAGAAGGGTATTATGTGGAATAACATGTCGCTTCAAAGCCGACTCATCGTAGCGGGAACGCTCATTTTCATGATGGCGGGCGCCTTGCTTGGGGGCGGGCTGATCTATTTTTCTTTCCGAACGTTTTCTTTTGATGCGTTCACCGACGCGGCGGACCTCGACGCTTCGAGTGCGAGCGCCCTTCATTACCGTGATTACTTTCTGGCGGCACGCGAGACGTTTGTCATGCAAAGCGTTTTGCTTGTGGTCTTTGTCATCGTCACAGGGGCATTGGTCCTTTGGTTGGTTTTCCGGCGAACCATGCGCCCGCTCAGGGAACTGAGTGAAAGGCTTGATGCCCTGGAGGCGAACAACCTGCCAGCGTCCATCGACCTTGAACACAAGAACCCGGATGTCAGACAGTTCCTGAGATCGTTCAACACATTGTTACGACGCATCAACGCCACCCTCGAAAGTCAAAAACATTTTGTCGCGAACGCGGCCCACGAACTCAAGACGCCGCTTTCTTCCATCATGACCAATCTCGATGTGCTCGAGATGGATGAGGATCCTTCAAAAGAGGATTATCGTGAAGTGTTGCTCATCACACGGGACAACATTGAACGCATGAGCGACCTGGTCAGGAACATGCTTGAACTCACGCAACTTCAAAAACGGGATTATGAACAATTTTCGCTGCGCGATCTCACGGTTATAAGCGATGAGATGGAAGCCGCCATAAAAGCGAAGAATCTGAATGTCGAATTTAGGGGCGACACCGTTCTTGAAGGCAGCCGCACTCTGATCGAACGGGCCATCCAGAATCTTGTCGACAACGCCATCCGCTATTCTTCTGAGGGGGGCGATATTCAAATCTCGGCGGATGAGAACACGATTACGATATCCGACAATGGCATCGGCATCCCGAAAGACAAGCAGGAGAAGGTGTTCGAACCGTTTTATTGCGTCGATCCCTCACGCTCACGTGAACTGGGTGGAAGCGGCCTCGGTCTGTCCATCGTCCACCAGATTCTTACCAGACACGGCATGTCCATCGACCTTGACAGTGAAGAGGGCCAGGGCACGACATTTATAATTCATACGTGACTTAACCGAAACTTAACCTTCCGTTTGCTAGGATTGAACATGCAAACGGAAGGTTTTTTCTTTTTGCCAAAACTATCATAAAGGAGCAATGAACCATGAAAAGAATCATTACCGCATTTTCCCTAGTGCTATTCGGAATGCTTTTGGCCGGATGCACCACGCCGGAGAACCGTGTCCTCGAGGATGATCTGAATGCCATCCTCGAAACCATGTATGCCTACGAAGGCCTGGAGGAGGATACCAGGAACTTTCTTGAAAACCTCACAGTAAAAGAAGTGGAGGACGACCGTGCGGATTTCCATATGGGATCCGACGACGTCAACTACAGTGAAGCGATCGCATCGGTCCCTTCCCTGGGCACCGCACCGTTTGAGGTCACCCTCATCCGTGCTTCGCGCAATGCGGATATCGAGGCGGAGATTTCCGAAATCGAATCCAACATCAACCCGATGAAATGGGTGAGTTTCGGTGTCGAACCCGAAAACATCGTGGTTGACAACATCGGCGATGTCATCATAATCATCATGAGTGATGACCACGTGGATGAAATTCACGAAGCCTTTCTTTCCTTACAACCCGAAACCACTGAATAAATGACCCTGGGAGGGTTTTGAATGGTATTTTCAAGCGTCAATTTCCTGTATTACTTTCTTCCTTTGTTGCTGATTGTCTATTTTGCGGTGCCCTCAAGGGCCAAGAACCTTGTCTTGTTCGTCTTTTCCATCGCCTTTTATTTTTACGGCGAGCCGCTTTATACGGTGTTGCTGATTGGCGCTTCCCTCTCCGGCTATGTTCACGGACGGCTGATTGATTACTACCGGGGCACGCCGCGTGCCAAAGGGTTCCTCATCAGTTCGATCGTGGTGGGAATCGGTCTGCTTGGTTTCTTCAAGTACGCCAATTTCTTCATTGAAAACATTAACGTCATTTTTGATTCGCAACTCGGCCTTTTAAGAGTGATTTTGCCGATAGGCATCAGTTTCTACACCTTTCAGGTACTGAGTTACACCATTGATGTATATCGAGGTGAAGTCGCTGTGCATAGAAACGCCCTCGACTTCATGACCTATGTGGCGTTGTTTCCACAATTGATTGCGGGCCCCATCGTCCGTTATGAGACCATCGAGCATCAACTCAAAGGACGGACCCATAGTTTTTCTGACCTATATTACGGAATAAGACGGTTTGCTGTGGGTCTTGGAAAAAAAGTGCTCATCGCGAACACACTGGCCGAGGTCGTAGTGCATTTCAATCATGCCGATCAGGCCTCCATCCTATTTTACTGGCTTGCGGCCATTGCGTTTATGCTTCAGATATATTATGACTTCTCCGGATACAGTGACATGGCGATCGGTCTCGGAAGGATGTTCGGGTTCCGTTTCCCCGAAAACTTCAATTATCCCTATGTCGCAAAAAGCGTTACCGAATTCTGGCGACGGTGGCATATATCCTTGGGCATGTGGTTCCGCCGCTATGTCTATATTCCGCTCGGAGGGAACCGTGTCAACGTGCTCAAGCTGTTAAGGAACATTCTCATTGTCTGGTTCCTGACGGGCTTTTGGCACGGGGCGGCGTGGAATTTCATCGTCTGGGGCGTCTTGTACGGTGTCTTGCTGCTGTTTGAGAAACTTGTACTCAAGGAAAACATAAGCCGGATCCCTGTGCCTCTTCGTCATGGCTATGTGCTTTTTGTGGTGCTGATCGGCTTTGTGCTTTTCAATGCCGGGAGCCTTAGCGAAGGCCTTGAAAACATACAAGGCATGTTCGGGTTGCTCGGCGTGCCGTTGGCGACGGGTGAATCGATTTATTATCTCAGAAGCTATGGCGTCGTCATCCTGCTCGCCTGCATCGGTTCGACACCACTCATCGCCAATACGGTCAAAGGGCTCAGAAACCATGCGTTCATGATCCGTTTGAGTGATTATCTCGAACCGGCCGCCTACGTGTTCCTCATCGTGATGGTGACAGCCAATCTCGTAGACGGCTCATTCAATCCATTCATCTATTTCCGCTTCTAGGAGGCTAATCATGAAAACCCCATTCAAACATATTGCCGTTCCGGTGGTCTTTATCGGTTTCTTGCTTTTGGGGATGGCGGTGAACATCATCACCCCGGCAAGAGAACTTTCTGAAGTCGAGCGCCGGCCGTTGATACAGTTTCCTTCATGGAGCTTTGACACCCTCTTCGACAGCGAGTACTACGCTTCACTTGAGAAATATGCGTTGGATCAGTTCGTCTTAAGAGACCGGATGCGTTCCATCAATGCCCATACGCGCAGACATCTGTTCTTTCAGCGCGACGTCAATGACATCTATCTCATTGACGATCACATCCTCAGCATGGAATACCCGCTCAATGAATCATCCATCATCCATGCCGGCACGCTCATCGAGACAATCATCGACAATCACCTGAACGGACATGATATTCATTATGGCGTCATTCCGGACAAAAACTATTTTGTGGCTCCGCAGAACGGCTATCCGCATATCGATTATCGCCACATGATTGAACTTCTGCATGCCCACATTGAGGGCGCCGAATATATCGATCTCAAAGATACGATAGAACTCGATGATTTCTTCCGTACCGACCATCACCTCCGGCAGGACGGACTTATCAACATGCGTAGTGTCCTATTCGAGCATCTTGGCATCAACCCACCCGATGCCCCCCACCGCATCCATCACGAACATGCGGGTTTCAAAGGCTCATACTACGGTCAGGCCGCCCTACCGGTCAACAAAGACACCATCCGACTATTGAGCAACGATATGATCGATGCAATGCACGCTTATGATCCGACATCGGGCGAAACCGTCGACATCTACGACCTTGAAGCGCTAAACGGAATAGACCCTTATAACGTTTTTTTTGGTGGACAACACGCCATCCGAAGGATTGAAAACCCGAACGCCACAAACGACGAGGACCTTGTCATCTTCGGCGATTCCTACTCTACAGCCCTCGCCCCACTCTTGGCCGAAGGTTACCGGTCCCTCACTTTGATCGACCTCAGGTTCGTTTCCCACGAAACATTGGACCAACACATCGACTTTACAGACCAGACGGTTCTCTTTCTCTACTCGGTTCCGATACTGAACGACAGCTACATGCTTTCATAGCCGCCCTTTATTAAGCCATCCAAAACCACGAAGCCACAAACATGACAAAACATGACAAATATATATTGACATGTTTTGTCATGTGGTGTATGCTATAAGTGGAGGTGGTTTCACATGGAAGAAAAGTATTACACGTTGGAAGACATCATGGCGATCACAAAACTCTCAGAAAGGACCATTCGGCGATACATTGCATCCGGAAAGTTGAAAGGCTTCAAAGTCGGTGGGGAGTGGCGTTTTACTCAAAAACACCTTGAAAACCTTTTTGAAGAGAAGAACTTTCACAAGGACATAGCCGCTCAAGCCGGAAAAGAAGTGAATGATTTCCTGCGCAGAGCCAACGTCCAGCACGAGGACGTTCGTGGCTGCAGCGTGCTCGACTTCAAAAACCTCAGCAAAAAACAGCATGCGGCCATTCGTCTCATTGTTTCGAGGATTCCTTCAAAACATCATGGCATCACCATGAAGCTCTACCCCGAAGGCGACACACTGAGAATCTCCATGGTGGGCGGCATCGATTATCTTCAAGAGATGACACACGAGCTTTACAAGGTTGTTCAAGCCAATGATTGATCCGAACGATTCTAAAAAGGTAACCAAGCAATGATTATTTTTGCTCGGTTATTTTTTTATGTGAAGTACATGTTTTATGATTTTTGATGTGTTTGCATGACACTTGGCATATAATAAAGGTGAATTCATATTGACGAAAAGGGGGAAAAATCATGTTTGTTGAAGGAAAGGTCATTGTGGTAACTGGCGGTGGTGGCGGAATCGGTCGCGCGCTTGCGTTGAATCTTTTGGAAAAAGGCGCACGCGTAGCGGCAGTCGATCTGAATGAAGAAGGACTCAAAGATTTGCAAAAAGCCGCCAGAGGATATGGAGAACGGTTTTATATGCATGTGATGGACTTGACGGATAAAACGGCGCTTAATATGCTTCCCAAAATTGTCGAAAACAATCTTGGCACAGCGGATGGCATCATCAATGTCGCAGGCATTATCCAGCCGTTTTTAAAAGTTTCTGAACTTGACGATGAAACAATCAAGAAAGTGATGGACATCAACTTTTATGGCACCCTCAACATGATTCAGGCATTTCTTCCGGGACTCAAAAAACGGCCTCGCGCCCATATCGTGAACATATCATCGATGGGTGGATTCCTCCCGGTTCCCGGACAAACCGTGTACGGTGCATCGAAAGCCGCTGTCAAACTTTTGACAGAAGGCCTCTATTCGGAGTTGAAAGACACAAATGTCTCTGTCACTGTCGCCTTTCCTGGGGCGGTGGGAACCGACATCGCCAAGAACTCCGGCGTCGATGTGCCACCGCAAGAAGGCACCAAGCAGCATAAGACGTTGTCGCCATACAAAGCGGCGGAAACCATCATCGAGGCGATGGAAAAGAACAAATTCCGTGTTTTGGTCGGAAGCGACGCAAAGGTCATGGATTTTCTCTACCGGGCAATGCCTAAGAGAGCGACCAACATGATCGCGAAAAAAATGGCTTCTTTACTTGAAAAACAACATGCCTGATGATTAGTCGCATGTATTTAGCTATGGTATAATATATTACGTATGGCGCAAAAACAAGACGCCTTCAAAAGAGGTGTGTTTGTTTTTGTGCCAAAACGAAATTAGCGCGCACCAAAACCAACAAGGGAGAATGATGCCATGAGTGTGGTATATAATACGTTGATCATTTTTGCCTACTATGCCATTGTCGTCGCAATGATTCCAGCTTTAATGAAACGGATTCTAAGACCTGATAACGAGTTCATCCGGAAGTTTCAACACATCGGGTACGCTTTTTCCGTCTTTTTTTTCATTCACCTCTTCGACGTTTGGTTTTTGGCACTGGTCCCCGCATTCGTGTTATGCGTTGTCGCGTTTCCTTTGCTTAAGTATTTCGAGCGTTTCAAAGAGTATTCACGGTTTTTAGTCGATCGCAAACGTTCCGGCGGCGAACTGAAATACTCGCTTATTCTCTCTCAGCTAACCTTCATTGCACTTATCACGGTGTTTTGGGGCGTACTCGGTGAAACCTACCGTTTCATTATCCCCGTGACCATCATGAGCTTCGGTTTCGGGGATGCGCTTGCCGCACTCATCGGAAAGAAGTTCGGCAGGCGACAGACTCCGATGCCTTATGCCGATGAAAACAAGACGGTGCTTGGAAGCACCGCCATGTTCGCGGCATCGCTTCTCTCCATTTTTTTGGTTCTCTTGATCTATACCGCAATTCTCTGGTGGGTCATTCTGATCATCGCGCTTATGGTCGCACCGCTTTCGACCATGTTGGAACTTTACTCGAAAAACGGATGGGACACCATCACTGTCCCTTTTGGCACAGCAGTCCTGCTTTACGTTTCCGTGCTTATGCTTGAATGGGTGGGTGTCATGCTATGAGCAAACAAAAAAAGACCCTCATCCTTTCCATTGTCTTCAGTTCGTTCGCTCCAATCGTGACCGGCCTTGCGCTCCTTTTGACCGACGCATCCACACAGCTTGCCGATTTCCTTCGCAGGACCATCGAACTTTTCGTGCTGATCATGGCGCTTTACACCTACAATAAAACCGCTCAGCTTGAGCCCACCGCACCGAAAAGGAAAATCCTCGAGACCCGTCAAAGGCGGCTGGTAAGCCTTGTCCTTCTCATGACAGCAACCTTTTTAAGCGTCTTCATCGTCCGTTCAATTCTTGATCCGAGTGTGCCTTCAGGCAACGTGATTCCCGGTTTGACCATCGCGTCGTTCGGCCTCGTTTTCAATGGAGGCTTCTTTTTCAGATACCGTAGTCTTCATAAAAGGGAAGCCAACACCGTCATGGATGCACAAGCCAAGCTTTACGGCACAAAGTCATTGATCGACGCGAGCGTGATCATCGCACTGGCGAGTGTCCTTGTTATGCCCGGTTCACAGATAAGCTACTGGATCGACCTTGTAGGGTCTTTCATCATTGTGGTATACTTGATTGTGAACAGCCTGATGATGCTCCTCGGAAGCAATCCGTCAATCCAAAACAGATAGGAAGGGTCCACTCATGAGCTACTGTTATACTTGCAACCAGCAACTTTCGACAAACGTGAAATATTGCCCGCATTGCGGTAACCCTACCAAAATACCGCCAAGAAACCCTGAAAACCACGCCCGGGTCTCTCAGAAAAAGGAACTTGAAACGCAAGTGACGACCGGCATGGTTTTGATCGCGGTCGCTTTTTTTCTTCCCGTACCCATCGTCGACATCATTTTGGCGGCGGTCGGCTGGTCGATGACCAGCAAAGGCAAAAGCGATCCGTCCATCAGAAACTATAGTCTCACAACTGTCGGTTCCTGGCTTGGGCCAATCGCAATCATTTATTGCGTGATTTCATGGACCTTTTTGCTTGCGCTCCTGTAAGCCTCTGCCTATGAATATATATTCAACCGTGATAAGATTTCAATTGAATACCCAATAACCTTTTAAATCGCTTGGCTCTCGCTTTTAATATTGAAATCCCCCTGAAGAAGTGGTACCATCTATATGACAGGTGTACAGAAAGGAGTTTCACACGATGAAATATTGTGCAAAATGTGGCAACGAACTCGAACAAGGGGACAAGTATTGCATCAACTGCGGTGAGCCGGTTGAAACCCCGCCCACCGACAATTTCGGTACCCAGACGCACTATCAGGGTCCGCCGCAGACATCCGGCATGGGCATAACCAGCTTCGTGCTTGCCTTGATCAGTCTTTTTCTTCCCATACCGTATCTGGATGTCGCCATCGGTGTGGTGGCCGTGGTGCTCGCGATCATCGTCATCTCAAAACAACCAAAAAAAGGCCTTGCGATCGCCGGCCTCATCATTGGGCTTCTGGCCGTTATCGGAGGTCTTTCCCTGCTTGTTGAAGGCGGCTATGACGACCTATGGGACAACTTCACTTTCATCGGACGACTTTTCCTTTAGGAGAAGTCGTTTTTCTTTTGTGGTCTTTTCAGTGTTGCCCTTGAAAGAATGACCTAAGAGGCGTACAATGGATATAGAGAATATGAGAGGAGTCTTATCGATGGACATTTACACCATCTTGCTTTACCTTTCAATCATCCTTTTGATTGGATTTTTGTTTGGAAAACTTATGGAGCAGTTAAGCTTGCCGGATGTGACAGGTTACATCATCGCCGGAGTCTTAATTGGTCCATATGTTCTGAACATTGTCGATCTTGAGGCGTTGCCTTATTTCGACATCATCACCAAAATCGTGCTTGGAATCATCGCGTTTCAGATCGGGACGGAACTTTTTCTGCCCATTATTAAAAAAAGCGCTTCAAGCATCATCGTCATCACCCTTGTGCACGCCATGATCACGCTGGCGCTCGTTTTTGGAGGCATCTATTTGCTTACCGGTGAGCTTTGGCTCGCTTTCGCGCTAGGTGGCCTTGCGGTCGCAAGTGCCCCCGCCCCCGTCATGCAAGTGATCAAGAAACTCCGTGCCAAAGGACCGGTCAAACTGACGGCTATCCCGGTCGTCGGTCTGCTGGATGTCGTGGCGGTCATCATTTTCGCCCTCTTTTCCTCCATCGCGGTATCGTTGGTGGAAGGCACTGAGATCAGTCTTCATACCGCCTTGCTGTTCCCTTTGTTCGAGATTTTCGTCTCGATCGGCATCGGCGTCTTTTTTGGAACCGTCTTGGGCCTTTCTTCAAACTTCATCATCGAACGTCTCCATAAACAGGAACGCTACATCATCTATCTGGTTTTGAGCCTGTCGTTCATTATGGGAGCCGTATGGCTCGCGCATCGCTATCATCTGTCGCTGATTCTCATTCCTTTGTCAATGGGCATGACGTTCACGAACTTCGTGAACAAAGAGACCTTCAAGATTCAAAATGCGGCATTATCAAATTTCGGCGGCCCCTTCGTCATCCTCTTTTTTACCATTGCCGGCCTTTCTCTCTCGCCGATGACGATGGCCCAGGCCGGACTGATTGCGCTTGTGTTCATTGTGCTGAGATTCACGGGAAAAATATCGGGCGCCTTCATCGGTTCAACCATTACGGGTTGTCCGCAGACCGTACGCAAGTATACGGGCTTCGCCCTCCTTCCGCAGGCCGGTGTGACCATCGGCATGCTGGTGGCGATTTCGGCCGCCTTGCCGCCTGAAGAGACTCAAATCGTCCAGGCGGTCACCCTCTCAAGCATTCTCGTTTTTCAGGTCATCGGTCCGATTCTGATGCAGTGGGGACTCGGCAAAGCGGGCGAGATTCGTGCTCACAAGGTGAAGGATCATGCCTAAGGACGTTACAATCGAGCTTGCGTCCTCTGAACAGGATATCAAAGCCTCTGCCGCCATTATGGATGAGCGTTTTCACTGGTCGTACCACAACAATGAAGCCTATGAAGATCTTCAGTCGATAATATCCGGCGATGGCCTTTTGCTCATAGCGAAGCTTAACAACACCGTTGTGGGTCTGATCGGTGCCGTGCCGCAGTATGGCACTACCGGATGGGAACTTCACCCACTGGCCGTCAAACAATCCCATGAAGGCAAAGGCATCGCCACAACACTTCTTGAAACTCTTGAGCTCCTTCTTGTAAAGATGGGCTGTCACGTGGTTTATCTCGGCACGGACGACGAACGCTTTCAAACGAGTCTTTCGCAATCCGATCTGTTTGAAAACACGCTTGATAAAATTGAAGGCATCACAAACTTGGACAACCATCCATATACTTTTTACCAGCGACATGGTTATAAAATAGTCGGTGTGATTCCGGATGCCAACGGACCGAACAAACCCGATATCATCATGGCCAAACGGCTTTTACCGTATCCTTCTTAAAAATCACCCTATGAATTGTTATAATAGGAGTAAGAGGTGATTGAAGTGGCACAAGTAACGAAACGTTTTGTGATTGAAGGCATGGTCCAAGGAGTGGGCATGCGCATGTTCATCAGCCGTGCCGCCAAAGCCGCCGGTCTGACCGGATATGTCAAAAATCTTTCGGACGGCACAGTGGAAGTGGTTGCTCGCGGCACACCGCAAAAAATTGAAAAGCTGAAACACGACATCGTTCACAGTTCGCCAGGAAACGTTAAAAACATTCACTCGGAAGATTATCAAACTCAACGCGAATTCAATACATTCAATGTCAGCTTCTGACCGACGCTTTGCGTCGGTTTTTTCTTAAGCATGTGAATATCGCTTTATCTGTCACCACCCAACAGGTATAATGAATATGATGAACGCCAAAAGGGGTGATAAAAATGAATATCAGTCTCAAAAAAATTGACAAAACGAACTTCGAGGCCGTAGTCGATCTCGACGTTCATGAATCACAGAAGCGGTTTGTCGCACCCAACATGTACTCCATCGCGGAAGCGTCGGTTTATGAGTCCATGCATGCTTATGCCATCTATGACAATGACACGCCGGTGGGGTTCACCATGTATGGCAGAAGTGATGAGGATGACAAGCTTTGGATCGTCCGTCTCATGGTGGATGCATCGCATCAAAGGAAAGGCTATGGAACAAAAGCGCTTGGTCTCCTGTTGGATAAGATGCATGATGAATACGGAAGAGAGGACGTCTATCTCTCGACGTCACCTGACAACGAAACCGTCATCGCTTTTTATGAGCGACATGGGTTCAGAAAAACCGGTGCCATGGTCGACGATGAGCTGGTCATGTGCCGATTTTATTACTGCTAAAAAAATGTCCGCCTGAAAGACGGACATTTTTAATGGTTATTCGGTGGGGAAATATCCTCTCACCACTGCATGGGCTGAAACATAGATCATGCCTTCCATGTCCTCGATGACGAACTCGAGTGTGTTGGACATGACATTTTCATCTTTGATCGGGAAAAGTCCGGGGGCGGCGGTGAAGTTGTCCTGCTGGTTTCTTGGCAGAACTTCGTTGCCCACGTGAAGCTGAATCTCCTCAAGGATGAAATCCGGATCGACGTGGTAGGTTACGGTTACTGTTCCATTGTCATATTCGACGCTCAGTGTACCGACCCAAGTGCCTTTGGCGAGGTCGTTCAAAGCGGCGCCGGCATAAAGGTCAAAGAGATAACTGCCTTCATCGAGCGGACCGTTGGTCCATCCCCAGTTCTGAACACTCACATAGTCCCAGTTGGGCAAGGCGTAATCGCCACCGTAAGCCCAGACGGTTTGGCTGGTCATATCGCCTGGATCCTCGCCGTTGTCATCTTCGATGTATTTGACAGTGAATCCGATGATATAGAACCACGCACCGCGTCCACTCCATACGGGCTCATCTTCACCGGCGGCATAAGCGGTTTCCTCCGCGAACCACAGAATGGTTTCATCGGTCTCGCCGTCAAGTGCGGTAAAGGCCACATGGACAATCAGATAGAATGTGTCGCCGTCTTCGAGCGCTTCATCCATCGGAATGCTCAATGACGCAGTGTGGTCATAAATATCCTCCAGTGAATAAGGTGCCAATCCGGGAGCCGGACGCATGGAGGGAAGGCTTTCGATGTCATTGTAGAGATAGACATGAATCTCTTTCATCAGACCTTCGGTTGCAAAATCAAGGAAAAGGGTGTATTCGTCATTGTAAATAATCAGACTGCCCGCTTCATGGTTTTGCCCTGCCCATAACGTATAGACATAGGATTGGTAGTTGTCGATGACTTCGCCTTCAACCCCCTCATAAATCGTAGGTTCGGATGAAGCGGTTTGAAGCGGTCTTGCCTCGACTTGAAATGCGGTAAGCACGAAAAACATCAGGAATGCAAGTGAAAACAGAACGGTTTTTTTAAACATTTGTTATTCTCCGTTTCTTAAGAATGCCAGTCTCGCTTGAGACTGAAACCGGGCCGGTTACGCCACTGGCTGGCTTCTGGATTGGCGTCCATTCAAATCATCCAGAAACGTCTTTGCTTCCCGAAGTTGCAAAACAACACAAAGACATACTTCACTGCAGATTATGCAAAACGGCTTTCTTCCCACCTCCATAAAATGACAAATTCCACCTTAATTATATATAAAAGGATTAAAATGTAAATAAGAAAGATGTTTTTTATAAACAATACTTAACATCTATTTTAAGCGGTTAAGGGTATGTTTATCCGAAATAGTTCGCAATCAATTCGGTTTATGGCATCAGTCTTTGAAAACAATTATAAATAGACGGGATAACAGTCCGAAACCGGCTTATATACTCTGTATTCTGACATTGAATGAAAAAGTGCCCCCTTTCATTATCACGTGCGCTCATGGTACAATACCGATTATGCAAAGGAGTGGTGTCATGCTTTTGGAATCGCTGTCTGAATATTTACCAAAAAACACTCAGGAAGCCGTGGATAAGAAAGTGATGATCGATTTCATCAAGAAAAACCCCGACGCATTCCATAGAGACAATAAAATCGCTCACGTCACCTCATCGGCTATTGTAGTAAATGAAACCATGGACAAGGTGCTGTTCGCGTATCACAACATCTATGATTCCTGGTCGTGGGTCGGTGGACACAACGAGGGCGATCCCGACTGTCTCGCGGTCGCTTTGAAAGAAGCCAAAGAAGAAACGGGCATAAAGACCATCCGCCCGCAAAGCGACGCAATATTCATGCTTGATATCATCCATGTCACCAACCATTACAAAAACGGGGATTTCGTACCGGATCACCTGCACCTAAACGTGACCTACCTGCTCATCGGTGATGAAAACGACAAAGTTCGTCCCAAAACGGATGAAAACCAAGCGGTCCGTTGGTTTTCATTCAGTGATGCGCTCGCCCATGTGGACGAACCACGCATGATGCCGATCTATCAAAAAGCGTTCATGGAAATCGTTAAAATCAAACAAACATTCTGACCCTTTTAAAATACCTTTAATCTGTCATTATGAAACATGGTAGATTAAGGGTATAATGTTGTCAACTAAAAAATAGAGGTGACAAGATGGATACAAGAAAAATGGTTTATATGGCATTGTTTGTGACCATGGTTTTCGTGGCGACGAACATTCGGGTTCATCTGCCGCTTGGAACGGGTGGACTCGTGCACATCGGCACTCTAATGATGTTTGCCATCGCTTTGAAATACGGTAAGCATTACGGAGCGCTTTCGGCGGCCATCGGCATGGCGCTTTTCGATGTACTCTCAGGATGGGCCGCATGGGCACCGGGCACGTTTGTCGTACGCCTGGCTGCGGGGTTCGTGGTCGGAATGTTGGCGCAAACCGCAGAAGGACAAGGCCAAAGCAAAACACGAAACGCCATCGCGATTGTGGCGGGCGGTGTGGTCATTGTCGTTGGGTATTATCTGTTTGAAGCGCTCTTCATCACCGAGTTCTACGCGGCGACGTTGAGCATCCCAGGAAACATTACACAATTCGCCATTGGCGTCTTCTCATTGTTCATACTCGATTCCCTTCCTAATCTCGATTTGAATGCTGGCAACATGGAAGCCGCCAATAGAAAAGCCCTCGGTTGAGGGCTTTTTTTGTTATCTAGGATAAAGGTCGCCGATCTCTTCGGCTTCAAGCATGGCGCGTTGTTCGCGCTGCATGTGGATGAGCGTGAGATAATGCTCCGGTTTGGCTTCGACTTTTTTGATCATGAAGTTGATGTAATCAAGGAAATCGTCATCGGTGTATGTATCGTCGGTTGTTCTGGTATCGAGCGCGAAAATGTTGTCGCCGGTGGTGTTGACATAGTTCTTGGCCGGATAATGGTTGAAATAAAGGGTTTCATTGATGACCGGACAGAACGCTTTTTCGACTTTCTCGGGCAAGACTTTGCGGCGAATGTTTTCCGAATAGGCGTTGGCGCGCAATTTGACAATCGGGTATACGTGCTTGCCTGTAGGACTTGGAATGTCTTTGTTCGGTGCATCCTCTGTAAGGACAAGCAAGGAATGGTAATCGACGGACGTATCCTCTTTCACTTCGGCTTGAAGTTCACGGACATGTTCTCGCGCTTTTTGCCACTCTTTGATTTTGTAGGTCTCAACGGTTTTTGAGTTGTTGGCTATTTCATCGTGTCTGAGCGTTCCGTCTTTTTTGAAAGACACTTTGTCAATGCGGATTTCTCCGTTTGGGTTGAAGCCGTCTCTGCTTGTTTCTTCGTAAAGATGATATCCGTCTTTTTTCTGTTTGAAGGTACGTTTGACAACCTCGCCGTTTTCCATGATTTCGACGAGATCGAAATCTTGTTCGGTGTTTCTGGTCTTTTTGTAATAAAGAATCTTAGGTTGCATAGAACTCCCCTCTTTCATAAAATATATCGTCTTAATGTCATTATAGCATGGTCGGGCGTACGTGGTAGAATTATACGTTAAAAAAATTCCGAACAAGGCCGTGTGAACACGCTTGTTAATTAGAACGGTCAGTGAATCTTTAAAAAAGAGTTCATCTTTTTTGAATCGATCGGTGGTTATTGGTTATCATGGATGCAAAGAAAAGAGGAGTGTTATCATCGGAGAGTATGACGTATTGCTTTATTATCATTTCACCGCCATTGAGGACACCAAACGTTTCCGTGATGCGCATCACGAACTTGCGCACTCACTGGGTCTCAAGGGACGGATTTATATAGCGGAAGAAGGCATAAATGGAACAGTATCAGGCACTCCGAATCAAACACGGGTCTATATGGAAACACTCAAAAAAGACCCAAGGTTCCAATCCATGCGGTTTAAAATCGACACGGCGGATGAACATGCCTTCCACAAACTGCATGTCCGCATCAGACCCGAACTCGTCAACTTTTCGCAACCGGACATCGATCCGAGAAAGGATACCGGGGAGTATATCAAACCCGAAAGATTCAAACAGGAGATGAACAGGGAGGATACCATCGTGATTGACGCGCGAAACGACTATGAGTATGACCTCGGTCACTTCAGGGGCGCCATCCGCCCGGACATCCGAAACTTTCGCGAACTGCCCGAATGGATTGAAAAGAATGCATCCCTGCTTAAGGGGAAAAGGATTCTGACCTACTGTACGGGCGGCATCCGGTGCGAGAAATTCACCGGCTGGCTGCACAAAAAAGGATACGACGATGTCGCTCAGCTCGAAGGCGGCATCATAACATACGGGCAAGACGAGAAGACACGGGGTGAAGCATGGGACGGCGCGTTATTCGTATTTGACAAGCGACTGAGTGTTCCGCTCAACCGTGTTGACCCACTCATTATCGGTCGCGATCATTTCACCGGCGAACCGTGCGAGCGCTACATCAATTGCGCCAACCCCGAATGCAACAAAAAGATCCTTTGCACCGAGGAGAACGAACGACGTTTCATGGCTTCTTGCAGTGAAACATGCAGAAACCACCCCAAGAACGGCTATTTCCGCCCCGACCAAACACAAACTGTTTGAAATCATCTACAAATAAAAATTAAAAAGTTTACGAACACAAGGAAAACCCCCTTACAATTCATTTCACAAGGTGTATAATGAAAATAGATATCGTGTAAACGATTTCACAATGAAGGAGGATTTCCTATGCTGGAGAAAAAGATTTATGCCAATGGGCAGAAGGTCTACGACCTCACGGACAACTACCTCACCTATTACTTCAAGGATGGTTCACTGAAAGCGAAAGGCCCTATCAAAGGCAACAAAAAAGACGGTGAGTGGAAACATTATCGCAAAGACGGTCATCTGTGGAAAATCGGAACCTACAAAAACGGCAAACGTCACGGACGTTGGCAACGTTTCAGCCCCGAAGGGCAAGTGGAAGCCGATGAATATTATGAAGAAGGAATCCGTGTGAAACAATGAATCCGGAAAAGAGAGCGTACGCAATCCCTGCGGCGCTTTCTTTTTGCATTCCCTTTGCGTTGACATCCCCTCAAGGCTGTGTTAATGTTAGAAAAAACTAACATACTGTGTGAAAGAGGCTGCGTGTGTCCATGAGTACCCTGAGGGAAATGGGGCCGCGCCGAAGTGCGTAAGCACTGGGGTCATGCTCAACAGGCATGAGACTTGCCCGGAACGCTTGCCCGAGCGTTTCTGACTGCGCTTTGACACGGTGGGGCGAAGGGTTGTTCGGGCCTCGGACCTTTGTCCGCGGCTTTTTATTATTTTGGAGGGATTAAATCCATGAACGAAGACAGACTGATTCAGCAAATGACAAAGGACAGGAGAGCGTTGCACCAAATCCCGGAACTTGAATTCAACCTTCATAAAACCCATGCGTACGTCAAAGAAAGGCTTGAATCAATGGGCTATACGACCGAAACCATCGCTGAGACCGGACTGATCGCCGTCAAGGAAGGCAGCGCTTCTAGCGACGAAACCATTGCATTCCGTTCCGACATGGATGCGCTCAGTGTGAGCGAGGCCACCGGCGTCCCTTTTTCATCCCAACATCCTGGTGCCATGCATGCTTGCGGCCATGATGGTCATATGGCGCTTCTCTTGGGATTGGCCGAACATTTGAAGGATAAGCCGCTCAAAACCAATGTCGCGTTTTTGTTCCAACCCGCCGAAGAAGAACCGGGTGGCGCGAAGGTGATCGTCGAAGACGGTGTCCTCAGCCGCTACAATATCCGAAAGATTTTCGGTTTCCATCTCTACCCCGAACTTGAGGAAGGCAAAATAGGCCTCGTGGACGGTCCGGCGCTGGCACGAAGCGGTGTGTTCGATGTCGTGATTCACGGCAAAAGCGCGCATGGAGCCATGCCCCATGGCGGCAACGACAGCATCACCGCGGCCCTTTCGCTGATCAACAACTACCAAAGCATTGTGACGAAGATGCTGGACCCATTCATCCCTTCCGTCATATGCATCGGAACGATCAAGGGCGGGGAGGCCCGCAACATCATTGCCAAACAGACCGAATTCAACGGAACCATCCGAACATTTGATGAGGACAACTATCGGACCATCAAGCATCACATGCGAACGATGGCGGACAATACAAACGCTTCATTCGGCGTCAAAGTGGATCTTGAGATTACCGATTTCTACCCTGCTGTCATCAACGATTCGACATTGTTTAAAATTGTGAATGAGGCACTTCCTCAAGCATCGAAACGGCATATTCGACCGATGATGTTTTCTGAGGATTTCTCCTTTTACCAACAAGAAATCCCCGGCTTTTTCATGATGCTCGGCACTCGCAGTGAAACCGATGGGTATACCCATCCGCTTCACAGTTGCTACTTCAATTTCAACGAACCGGTTCTCATCGAAGGCTTAAAAGCGTATGACCGCATTCTCGAGGCCTTGGGTGCCCTTTAATATTTTGTTTGTTCTTGTTGACACCCCTGTTTCTTTATGTTAAACTTTAAATCGAAAATTACATAACCGTACCGTGAAAAAGGAGGCCGCGTTCAGTCAAGAGTACCTTGCAAGAGGGAAAGGGGCGAACGCCGAAGCGCACATTGTGCGTTGGGCCTGCGCTTAATAGGCGTAGGACTGTTCGAATGGGTTGCCCAACCCGGGAGAAAGCGCTTTGACATGGTGGGCGAAAGGTAGTTATATCTAAAAAATATAGCCATGAGCCTTTTGCTCATGGCTTTTTTGTATATTGAAAACTACCTATGGAAGAAGGAATCATCATGAAATTATTCGGCACACAGACCATTAACGACGCATCCACACTGGTCATCGGAGGCGTTGATGTAAAAACCCTGCAAAAACAGTTCGGAACTCCGCTTTACGTCATGGACGAAACGCATATCCGGAATCAATGCCGTTGGTTCACGCAACATTTCGTCAGTGAACGTGTACGCTCCGAAGTGATCTATGCTTCAAAAGCATTCCTTACCATCGCGATGTGCAGACTCATCGAGGCAGAAGGTCTTTCGCTCGATGTTGTGAGTGGCGGCGAACTTTACACAGCCTTCAAAGCAGGCTTTCCGATGGAACGTGTCTATTTCCATGGCAACAACAAATCCGCCGAAGAACTCTCCATGGCTCTGAAGCACAATGTGGGAACCATCATTCTCGACAACGAGAACGAACTTGACATGTTGCTGAAACAGATTAAGCCCCCTCAGACCATCAATGTGTTGCTTCGTCTTAATCCCGGGATTGAGGCCCATACGCACGAGTACATTGCGACCACGAAAAACGACTCCAAATTCGGGCTTTCCGTTTTTGCTGAAAAGACGCTCGATGTCATTCGCAGAATCGATGCGAGTGATGGCCTTTGCTTTCGAGGCTTTCACTCCCACATCGGGTCACAGATTTTCGAGGAAGCCTCGTTTATCGAGCATGCACGAGCCATCATGAAATACGTTGCCGAGGTCAAAGACGCCACAGGCATCGAGGTTGAAGCGATCAATCTCGGTGGCGGTTTCGGGGTACGCTATACCGAAGAAGACCGTCCCATCGACAATGCCGAGTTCCTCAACCATGTTCTTGATACAGTTTTTGAGGAAGCGACACGCGCCGGTGTGACGGTGCCACGTGTCATGATCGAACCGGGAAGGGCGATTGTGGCCAATGCCGGCACCACCCTTTACGAAGTCGGATCCACGAAAACGACATTCTCCGGACGCAATTATGTGTTTGTGGACGGGTCGATGGCCGATCATATCCGGACCTCGCTTTATGGTGCTGAGTATCACGGGGTGTTGGCGAACCGTATGGATGAAAAGCCCTTGGATTCTTACACCGTGACCGGAAAGGCGTGTGAGTCCGGCGACATCATCATCCGTCACCTCACACTGCCCACTCCGGAAAAAGGCGACCTACTGGCTGTGTTTTCCACCGGAGCCTACCATTATTCCATGGCATCCAATTACAACCGGCTTCAAAGACCGGCCGTCGTATTCGTCAAAGAAGGCAAAGCGACGTGCGTGGTCCGACGCGAAAGCTACGACGATCTGATCCGCAATGATGTGGATGTGAGACTATGATCGTACAGAAATACGGTGGCTCCTCCCTTGCGACCATGGAGAAAATGCGCCATGTCGCAGAAAAAATCAGCCGTGCGAAAGAACGGCACGGCCATGTCGTGGTGGTTGTCTCCGCGATGGGACAAACCACCAATAATCTCATAAAGATGGCGAAAAGCGCTGTGAAGAGCCCAACCAAACGGGAACTCGACATGCTGCTTTCGACCGGTGAGCAAGTCTCGACGTCCTTGCTTTCGATGATGCTCAACGAGTCTTCTCACCCGGCGGTCAGTCTGAACGGCTTTCAGGCGGGTATTCAGACCGAAGGCCTTTACACGAAAAATCGCATCAAGGATATCGACATAAGCCGTATCCGTCGTTATCTGGATGAAAATCACATCGTGGTCATCACCGGGTTTCAAGGCTACAATCCTGCCGGCGATATCACCACGCTCGGTCGGGGTGGTTCCGATACCACCGCAGTCGCCATCGCGGCCAAGTTCGGCTGTGATTGTGAAATCTACACGGATGTCGACGGCATCTGCACCATGGACCCAAGACGCTATCCGCAGGCCAAGAAACTCAAAGAGATAAGCTATGAGGAAATGTGCGAACTGTCCTATCTCGGCGCGAGAGTTATGGAAGGAAGAGCCGTCGAAATCGCGCAAAAATACAATGTGAATGTCCGTGTCGCCAATGCCCACACAGACGGCAACGGCAGCTGGATAAAGGAGACACCCCCCATGATGGAACAAAAATACATTACCGGCATCAGCGTCACTGAAGACATCGTGATGATGAGCCTTCATCGGATTCAAAACAGTGAAAAAGGAGTCAGTGAACTGTTCAGCGCGCTTGCGGAAAAAGAGGTCAATGTCGATATGATCTCCCAGACGCCGTTGGATGACGGAACCGTATCCTTGGCCTTCACGGCTCCGCAAGAGGACATTGAAATCCTTCGAGAAACCGTGAACGAGTTGAGGAAATCGTATGCCATAAGCAGGATCGAAGAAGACAGTGAACTTTCCAAAGTGTCCTTGGTCGGCATCGGCATGCGTTCGCAATCGGGGGTGGCCGCAAGCATCTTCAAGCTTCTTGCCTCGCTCGGCATCCCTTTCAAGCTCATCACGACATCCGATATATCCATCTCCTATACCATTCCCAAAAACCATACTGATGAAGCGGTTCGCGTTCTTGCTGAACGCTTCAATCTGTGAGGTGCCATATGATTTTTGAAAAATACCAGGCAACAGGGAACGACTTTTTGTTGACGAAGGAGCATCTTGAAAATCCTTCACAAACAGCCCGTTCGATCTGTGACCGCCACTTTGGCATCGGCGGGGATGGATTGATGGTCCCCGAGCCCAGTGACAAAGCGGACATAAGGATGCGCTACTTCAACTCCGATGGCAGCGAAGCCCCGATGTGCGGCAACGGGATGCGCTGTTTCGCGAAGTTTGTCGTCGCGCAAAAACTCATCGACACGACACGCTTCACCGTCGAGACTTCCGGTGGGCTGATCGAGCTCGAAATGCATGCGGATGGCGATGTGTCGTTGGCATTGGAACCGCCGGTCATGAAACACGACCACCCGGATGTCTCATCTCCGACGACCACCGACGAGCCGGTTCTGCTTGAAGCCGCCCATGAAAGCCATAGCCTTCATATTCTTACACTGGGCACATTGCATGCCATCAGTGTGGTCGAGTCCCTTGAATCCATTGCGTTTGAACCGGTGGGTCACAAACTGTCGACCCACGCGTTCTTTCCGAAAGACATCAACGTGAACTTCGTGAGAAAAATAGACGACAACACCCTTGAAATCATGACCTATGAACGCGGTGCCGGCGCCACACTCTCGTGCGGGACCGGTGTTGCGGCTAGTGCGGTGTTCATGCATAGGAAAGGTTTTGTGAACAAACACGTTACCGTTCATGTGCCGGGCGGAACCCTGCAGGTGTCGGCCGAAGAGGCCCCGATCCTTAAAGGCCCCGCTGAACGCATTGCCCGTATCGATTACGAAGGAGGTGTCCATAATGGCTGAAATCGCCATCATCGGCGCGACCGGCATGGTCGGCAGACAAATGCTTGAAAGTCTGGAATCCTCATCATGCCGTGTTGACAGACTGTATCTTTACGCTTCGAAACGAAGTGAGGGGGTCACGATGACGTTTCGTGGAACGACCGTCACGGTCCGCGCCTTAAGCGAATCATCCATTGAACCATCCATTGACTATGCTTTGTTTTCTGCGGGTGGCGAGACCGCCCGTGCATACGCACACATCATGCGCAAGCACAACATCGTCATGATCGACAACTCAAGCGCATGGCGCATGGATCCCGAAGTCCCCCTGATCGTACCGGAAGTCAATAAAGCGCATTACCGGGGTGAACCGCTGATCGCCAACCCCAATTGTTCAACGATTCAGGCCGTGGTTCCCTTGTATGTCATCGGGCGTCTCTTTGGATTGAAGCGGGTCGCCTATACGACGTATCAGTCCGTGTCGGGATCCGGTCGAAAGGGCATCGACGCACTTGATAATCCTTCGCCTGAAAAAGGGCACATCAGCGATAATGTCATCCCCCAGATCGATGTGTTCGAAACGGACGGGTATACCAAGGAAGAACACAAAATGATTCACGAGACGCGGAAAATCCTTCTCGATGAATCGCTTCCCGTCACGGCCACCTGTGTCCGCGTACCGGTCAGCAATGCCCATGCGGTGGCCATCAATGTGACCACGAAAACTCCTGTCGATATCGAAGTTCTCAAGCGTCACCTGAACCATCAACCGGGGATCATTCTGACCGACACCATAGAGGATTTGACACCGAAAGCGGCGCGCGATCAAGACGCAATCATCGTAGGGCGAATCCGCCCGGACGAGTCGCTTGAAAACACGATACATCTATGGACCGTCGCGGACAATCTCAGAAAAGGCGCGGCTACGAACGCCGTGCAAATTCTTAAAACCATTATGGAGGGACAAACATGAAACCATTCACAGGGTCAGCCGTCGCGCTGATCACCCCGATGCAAGATGAACAAATCAACTATGAGTTGTATAAAGCACTGCTTGAGTGGCACATCGAAGAAAGGACGCAGGCGTTCATCATCACCGGAACCACCGGCGAATCCGCCACACTCGGCAAAGACGAGAAACTTGAACTGTACCGCATCGCCGTAGAGACAGTCCGAGGTAGAGTCCCTGTCATCGCGAATACGGGAACCAACAACACCACCGAAAGCGTCCTCATGTCAAGAGAAGCGGAAAAACTTGGTGTGGATGGCTTGCTGGCGGTCACCCCCTATTACAACAAACCCGACCAGAACGGACTCTATGAACACTTCAGGAGCATCGCCGCCGCGGTAAACATCCCCGTCGTGCTTTACAACGTTCCGGGGCGAACCGCGGTGAACCTCGAAGCAAAAACGGTTCTGAAACTCGCGGAGATCGATAACATTGTCGGAATCAAAGAGGCATCCGGCGATCTTGACCAAGTCCGAACCATCATTGAAAACACGAGTGACGCTTTCGCGGTCTATTCCGGAAACGATGATCTGTACGCCGATATGCTCAAAGCTGGAGGCGACGGCGTGATCAGCGTTGTTGCGAATGTCGACCCCAAGACGACCCAACACCTTTATGAAGTCTATCAGACCTCGGAAGACGAAGCCTTCGCTTTGCAGAAGAAACTCGATATCCTGAACGACGTGCTGTTCATCTCACCGAATCCCGTTCCCGCCAAACATGCGCTTTCGTTCCTTGGTGTGCCGGTCGGGCCAACGCGGCTTCCGCTTACCCCGATGCCAAAAGCCAACGCCGAGACACTTGAAAAAGCGCTCAGCACGTACGGGGTGAAAGGGATATCACTATGAAGGTGATTGTATTCGGAAGCGAAGGGGCCATGGGATCGAACCTGAGAACGGCGCTTGGTGATACCGGCATTGACTTCATCGCCGTCGACCCTAAACATGAGGCTCCGGGAGTCGTGAACAACCTGAATGACGTTCAGGAGGGCGATGTGATCATCGATTTTTCCCACCATTCCCACGCGAAGGCCTTGTCGGAATACGCTGTCCGTACCAATCGACCGCTTGTGGTCGCAACAACTGGCCACACCGAAGATGAGCATCAGGAATTCATCGCGGCCTCCAAGCATATCCCGATTTTCAAAAGTGCGAACATGTCTTTCGGCGTCAATCTTCTGAGCCGTATTTTAAGGGATTATGCCAGCCTCATCGAAGATGACTACGATATTGAAATCATCGAAGCACACCATCGTAACAAGATTGATGCTCCAAGCGGTACCGCGTATTTGTTGGCAGACGCGATCCAGGAAGGCACATCGGGGGAGAAGGCCTTTGTGCTTGACCGAAACCAGCGCCGGCAGAAACGTTCGAGAGACCAGATCGGCCTTTCAAGCGTTCGGGGCGGATCCATCGCCGGTGAGCACACCGTTCTTTTCGCGGGTGAAAGCGACACCCTCTCCATCACCCACAAAGCACAGAGCAAAACACTCTTCAGCGAAGGCGCGATTCGCGCCGCAAGGTACATCATTCATCAAACGCCAGGGTTTTATACCATGGACGATCTCATACAAGAAAGTAGGAAATCATAATGTCCACTGTCAACCTGACTGACGCATATGAAATTTCACGATTCATCAAAAATGCCAAAAAATCGACCCCTGTGAAACTCTATATCCGGGGCACACTCTCGGATATCGATTTCAAGGGATGCAAATACTTCGGCGATGAGCGAAGCGGTGTCGTTTTCGGTGATATCGCCGATGTCGCCCCGATTTTAGACGCGCATGAAGCGAACATCGAGTCCCATGTGCTCGAATACGACCGTCGCAACTCGGCTATTCCGTTACTAGACACTACACACATCAACGCCCGCATCGAACCCGGTGCGCATATCCGTGAACATGTGGAGATTGGCGACCGCGCCGTCATCATGATGGGCGCCGTGCTCAACATCGGCGCCTCCATCGGCGAAGGTACCATGATCGACATGAACGCCGTCATCGGCGCGAGGGGAACCATCGGGAAGAATGCCCACATCGGTGCCGGCGCCGTGGTGGCCGGCGTGCTTGAACCGCCTTCGAAGACGCCGGTCATTATCGAGAATGATGTTGTTGTGGGGGCCAATGCGGTCATTTTGGAAGGGGTTCGCGTCAAACGTGGCGCCATTGTAGCGGCCGGATCCATTGTCACAAGGGATGTTGAAGCGGAGACCGTTGTCGGTGGTGTGCCCGCTCGGTATATCAAGGACAAAGATGAGCAAACGCGCTCCAAAACCCATATTCTCGATGATTTGAGGGGATAATCATGTCCCATCTTCTCAACGTTTACGCCACACTGGACCTTGATCTGTCCCATGGGGAAGGCAATACCCTATATACCAAAGACGGACATGCCTATCTCGATACTTTCAGCGGTATAGCGGTCAATACGCTCGGGCACCGTCATCCGGCCTTGGACAAGGCACTCATAGATCACAGTGGACGGTTCTTGCATGTCTCGAACTTCTTTCGTACGGATGCGCAAGAAACCCTTGCGAAAAAATTGTGTGACCTTTCGTTCGCCGAGAAAGTCTTCTTTGCGAACTCGGGCACGGAGGCCAACGAAGCGGCGCTGAAACTGGTCCGCAAATGGGGCCGCTCCATCGATGAAAAAAAGACCCGCATTCTCTCGGTGGAATCAGCCTTCCACGGAAGAAGCAGCGGCGGCATGGCATTGACCGGGAACCCTGAAAAACGCAAGGCCTTTGAACCGACGCTGCCGGGCATCGACCACGTTCCTTTCAACGACACGGACGCTCTTGAGGAAATGTTTGACGGTTCGGTCTGCGCGATCTTCCTGGAACTGATTTACGGCTCCTCGGGGATTTATACACTGAGCGAGGCGTTCTTGAAAAAAGTCGACGAACTCTCAAAACGTCACAATGCGCTCGTCGTCATTGATGAAGTGCAGACGGGCCTGCGCCGGACCGGTCCCTTTTTCGCTTATGAGAAAAAACCGGTCGAACCGGATCTGGTGACGCTTGCGAAAGGATTGGGCGGCGGGCTTCCATTGGGTGCGATGCTCGTCAGTCCGCGTCTTACGCATGTTCTCGGTCCCGGTGACCACGGCACGACCTTCGGGGGCAACCCCTTGGCATGTGCCCTGGGTGTGGCGGTTCTTGATGCCATTAATGAAGAAGGGTTTGTAGGGAACCTGAATGAGGCGATGGCCTATTTGAACAATGCAATCCATGACTTGGGTGAACGCTATCCCGATATCATCCGTGAAATCCGCGGTGAAGGATTCATGCTCGGCATCGACGTCGGCGCGCATGCGAAAGCCATGCAGGAGCATGCGCAAACACAAGGCGTGTTGCTTAATGTGACGGCGGGAAGCGTGATTCGCCTCCTTCCTTCCCTTACGTTCTCGACCCGGGAAATCGATGCCTTAAGGGATGCTTTGGAAAAAACCTTTTTAATGATTTAATCACTTGAAAAACCTCGGTCTATCGAGTAAAATCAAAGGGATACTTTGATATTCAAAGAATAGATGCGAGGTTTTTTTATGACTGCGAAGCGAAAAATGATGATCATCCTGAGTTTCATCCTGATGGTGTTGATGGGAACCCTTTATTCATGGAGTCTTTTCCGAGTGGAAGTGGAGACGCGATTCGATCTCACGGCCGTCGGAGGCGGTGTGCCTTACATGGTGTCACTGTTTTTTTATGCCATCAGCATGATGATCACCGGCCGCGTGCTTAATAACCGTAATACGGTCAGAATTACTGTCATGGGCCTCATCCTGATCGCGATCGGTTGGCTTGGTGCCTCGCGCATGCAAGGGCTTTTCTCATTCACGCTTTTTTATGGCGTATTCAATGGGTTTGGCGTGGGCATGGTATATGGTGTCCCACTTTACATTTTACAACGTGAAATTCCTTCAAGGAGCGGGTTTTACGGCGGCATCATCCTGAGCGGTTTTGGGGCTTCGCCTTTTTTCGGGGCCCCGCTCGTATCGTTTCTTCGTTCGCTTGGCGGGCTTGAAACCACTTTTCTCGTCTTCGCATTCATTGTCGCGCTCATGATCGCGCCTGCTGCTTTGCTTTTTAGGACGGACAAGTTCAAAAGCGAATCGCAGCCGATCAGTGTGCTCCCCGACAGAACCTTTTTCATTGTGCTTTATGTGCTGTTCCTGATTGCGACGCTTGTAGGGCTTATGATGATCGGTCTGAGTTACCGGATGGGAACAATAAATTATGGCTTCCAACCGGCGGCCGTTACGGCCCTGATGAGCCTTTTCGCCCTTTGCAATGGCGCGGCACGTCCGCTTTTCGGGCTTCTTATGGATAAAAAAGGGCTTTTCTTTGCCGCAACCCTTTCGCTTTCATCCATCGCGTTGGCTGCGTTTATCGCCCTTGTGAATCGTGGAGAATCCCTGAGTCTTTACGGTCTTTCATTTTCCATATTCTGGTTGAATCTCGGCGCCTGGTTGGCCATGATGCCGCAAGCGATTCGGCATTATTTCGGAACGGAGTCCTACGCACGGACGTTCGGCATGCTGTTCACAGCTTATGGTTTCGGTGCCATCGGTGGAACGATTTTAAGCGGCTATATCCTCGAAATTTTCCCTACGACCGCCAACATCTATGCCTTGACTGTGCTGGTGGTGTTGATTGCGTTCGTTTTCCTCGCAGTCGCCAAGAAACTCAGTCGGAGAATATTTTGACCAATGCATTGAAAAGCCGCTTTATTTCAAGCGGCTTTTTTATTGCATGAACCTTAGCGGGTAGGCGAACAATCGCAAGACGGGCAAGAAAACGCGACGATGTAGCGGCATGTCGGTCGGCTCCGCATCCCCGACCAACGCTCCTTCCGGCGTGACCATCAAGGAATCTTGAAGCAAGGGTTCAAGTGCGTCATCAAATAATGCGGCAAATGACGGATCGTAAATGACCACAAGGCTCTCCGAATTATAAAATGTGGAACGGGGGTTGACGTTATAAGAACCGATGACGGTGATGGTTTCACCGAATCGCATGGCTTTTCCGTGGAGATCCGTGTCCGTCTGATGTTCATGCAACGTCGCCTGTTCGGATAACGAACCGCGGTAGTTCAGGTATCCGGCCGTACCCCATGGATTCGGACTGGAGGCCGGGGTATTGGTAAGCAGTGTGACGGATCGGTTCTCTGTCTTTGGAATAATATCGACCATCTCGCGAGTGAAGCCGAAAGCGGGTGTCTGGATAAACCACTCATCATAGTTTTCCGCAAGCGTGCTTAACGTTTTTAGGATCACCGGACTTTTCTTACCATGTGTTAGCGGCGAATGAACAAAGGTCACATTGTCCACAGGAATCATGTTCTCACTAAAGGTTTCGAATGTTGAGTGTGGATCATGGTTTTCTACGAAAGACTCGTTGAGCGTCTTGAGTGTATCGATGCGGTCGGGGTCGGATGATGTTCCGATGTCTTTGCTTGCGTCCAAGGCGAACATTTCATCGAAATAGTTTACCATGTCCTTAATGGACGAGGCATTCTCACCTTGCAAAAACACTTCCCAGTCATAGACTTCGTTCCAGAAGATCTGATCCCCCATAAAATAGCGGTCATCGATGTTTCGGCCGCCGATAATCGCCTCGCGTTCATCGACAATGAGAAGCTTGTCATGGATGCCGTTTTGCAAGGTGGTCGGTCGAAACGGATGGAAAGGTTCGAAGTTTCTGATCGTGATGTTTTCATGGTGATTGAGGACTCTGAAGTCTCGGGCGGAAAAATTGGCGTAGCCTCGTAAGCTATTGAACACAAGCTCCACCTGAACACCACGTTCCGCCGCTTCATAAAGCGCTCCAAAAAGAACATCCCTGCTTTCGCCCTCATGTGCATAAAGCGAACTCATCCGAATGGAATGTTCAGCATTCGCAATCAGGGCGATGCGTATCATGAACGCCTCGGAATTATCGCCTAGAAGGACCGCCTGAACCCCTTCTTCAGACACTGTCCGCATGCGCTCTGTGTCAAACGTCAGCTCGCTTTCAGTGAATGGGCCCGGGAGGGCGAACACGAGGACGCCGAAAACGAACACATAAAGACCATAGAGTATCATACCGATCATTGTACCTTTGAAAATGCGTCGCATACGGATTCCACCTTTCGATTTTTATTATACATCAAACACCTTGTGATGCCCATCCCCTTTCAATTGAATGGAAAAAATGCTATAGTTTTTCTATAACGGTATTAAGGAGTGACCCCATGCAAACAACCAGACAAGATATCGAAAACACCCTTCGCGAAATCGTGGACAGGATGCCTGAGGGCACCCTCTACGAGGCTGCGAAGTATGCGCTTTTAAGCGGCGGAAAAAGATTAAGGCCATTGCTTTTTTGTGCTGTTTTGGAAAGTTACCGCATTGATCCGAAACCCTATCTTGAAATCGCAAGCAGCGTGGAGATGATCCACAACTACTCACTCATACATGACGATTTGCCCGCTATGGATGATGACGATCTGCGCCGCGGCCGTCCTACGGTGCATCGACAATTCGACGAGGCCACGGCCATTCTTACCGGGGACGCCTTGCTTACGGACGCTTTCAAGGTGCTTGCCTCACAAACCCATATCAAGCCGGTCCGTCTCAGCAGACTGATTGATATCCTCGCTACCCATAGCGGTTCGCACGGTATCGTGCATGGTCAGAGTCTGGACTTGGCCAAAGACGGACAGCCACCGTCCATCGAGCGACTTCGGACCATCCACATACACAAGACTGCAAGACTGTTGCAGGCGCCTTTGATGATGGCAGCCACGCTTGTAAATGATAAAGACATCAAGACCTGGCAGTCAGTCGGTGAATCACTCGGCCTCGCCTTTCAAATCCAGGACGACCTTTTGGAAATCACCGGGGCCGAGGAAACCACGGGCAAAAGCATGAGTGATGAGAGAAATAAAAAGACTACTTACGCCACCCTACTTGGCATCAAGAAAAGCAAGGCACTCATCGATGAAGAATTTGCCCAAGTCGACCGCCTGCTTGAAGGCCTTGCGATCGATAAGGCCCCGTTTGACAGCCTGCTAAAGAAAATCAAGAATCGACACTATTGATTTTACGAGTGTCTGCAATTGAATTTTTCACGATTTGAACGTATAATGAAAGTAGAAAGACTGGCGGTTTGAACAATGCTTACCATTCGCTTTTCCGCTTGAAAACAAACTGCACTAAGGAGTGTAACTATGGAACCGAATCGCTCAACATCGCCACTGAACATTTTAGGACCGTTATTTTTACTGATCATAGGCATCGCGTTTCTTGCCAATCATGCCGTTGAAATCGGAATAGAAACTTTCTTGGACCGTTACTGGTGGGTGCTCTTTCTTATGGGCATCGCCCTCGTAGTCGTGCTTGGCATGGGCATTGTCGTGCTCAGCAAGCGTGCCAAAGGAACCGAGGACATCACTCAGCAAAAGACCCACAAGGTCAAACAACAAGCCACACTGGATGACGATGACCCCATCAGCAAAGACGGCCGTTTCGATAAGAAGGACCCCTTCGCCCAAGCATCGGATGTCGATGAGGATGACCCTTTCGCCAAAGAAGACAAAATCGAAGATGATGACCCATTCGCAAAATACGACAAGTAGATAAGGGGCCCTTTCCGGGCCCTTTTGTAACGGGCACCATATGCATGGCATGCAAAAGGAGATGAAGCAATGGACCATTACACATATCGCCCTTTCCGAAAACGTGACCTTCCGGCCTTGATCAAGCTCTGCGAAACCGCCTGGGACTACCGCGATTATACGTCCGATGAAAAAACACGGATGTCTCTTGTGAAACTCGATGCGGTCGCATCGCTAGCGGGAGCCGATTACATCCGCGTCGCCTCACGTGGCAATCGCCTCGTCGGTGTCCTGATCGGTTCAAGCCGTAGTCCCGTCTCAGGCTTCAGGAATGTCACCTATCTCATCAGGACATGGTTGCTTGTCTTGAAATTGCTGCTCTTTGGAGACGATGCTTCCAATGCGCTGCAAAATTTCAAGAATATGGAAAAAGTGTACAAGGACCTGCTCGGAAATCGCAAGAAAGCCTTTGACAGTGAAGTCGTCCTTTTTATCGTGGACCCCAAAACGCAAGGTGGTGGGGTGGGAAAACGTCTCATGAACGATTACCTGAAACACTGCAAAAAACACGACATGAAAAAAATTTTTCTTTACACCGATACGTCTTGCAATTACGGTTTCTATGATTACAACGGGTTCAAACAGGAAGCCTCTGAAGACATGTCGCTCACACTCAATGAAGGCGAACAGTCCATGCGCGTCTTTCTTTACTCCAAAACCAACCAGCCGGTGCAAGAAAAAGGCGCATAATTGAAACTTGCCTTCCAGGCGGGCCCATTGTTTTATTTATCAACGTACAACAGATAAAATATAATTGAGACGCAACCATCTTATGCATTGTGACAGCATGGTGATTGTGATATAATTTACTGTTATCCAAAAAATGAAAAGGTGATACTGATGAAAAAATTACTTGCATTATTTACCGTTTTTACGCTTGTATTCACCCTTGCCGCTTGTGGTGAGGATGATGTACGCTTGCCGAATCTGGTCGGTCTGACCCGTTCTGAAGTCGAAGAGCGTCTTGACGAACTCGGTCTTGATTTCCACATTTTCCATGATGAAGAGACCATTCGTGACAAACCGGAAATGTTTTTGCGCTACATGAACCATAACATCGGACAGGAAGTGCCTGTGGGCACACGTGTCCAAGTGGTTCTAAGCAGCAAACTCGAAGAGCCGGACCGACAAGAACCACGCGAACCGGTCCCTGAATACGCCATTGAACCCGATGAAGAATTTGAGGGCTATGAGGACGTTTCGCTCTACCTTGATACGCATCGCGAATTTCCAAGCAACTATATCGATTATGATGAAGCCCAATCGCTCGGTTACGAACGAGGCGACGGTACATTGGCCGATTATACGGATTCATTGATTTACGGCATCCCGTTCGACGCCTCTGAGCATGACGAAATCCCTCATGACGATTTTGACTTCTACAAGGCTTATGTTGACTACGACGGTGGGGTCCACTCGGATAACTACCTTGTATACTCATCGGATTTCGCGCTTGTCTTCCACACCGATGACGGGTTTGACACCATCACACAACGTTTCGGAACCGCGGAATATCCTCCGATGGGGCTCGTAGAGACCAAGTATTACACCGACCGTGACACGGTGGCGCTTTATTTCCGTACCTTCGGCAAACTGCCGCCGAACTACATCATCCGTTATGACGAGGATAATCCGACACATGTCGAAGACAATTCCGCCGACCGTGCATGGGATCTCTACCGTGAATTCTATGGCGAACCCGATCCGGAGTTTTATGACGATCACAACTTTGTCCGCACGCTTTCAAACAACCGCGAACACTACGCAGACTATGAGAACGAACATGGACAAAGTCTCGGTGAACATTTCTATAACGGGTATTGGTGGTTCCACGGAGGCAGGAATATGCCGGGTCGTACCGATTTCTTCATTGCGGATACCGGCGTCATTGTGGGTGACTCGCGAGGGTCAAGACGCTTTGTGTTCTCACCGGAGAAACGCATGATCTACTTTACCGCCGATCACTTTGAAACCTACACGCTGCTTTATGGAAACGCCGATGACGACCCCGAACTTTACGAATAAACCATAAGCACATTAAAAAACTGCGCACGTCAATTCCTTCTTGACGGCGCAGTTTTTATTTGTGGTAAGCGTTCTTGTAAAGCACATACTTCATGTCATCAAAGGTCTGATTCAGGGACTCGGAATAATACGTTCCATCCGTTACAAAAGAGAACCCCATCTTTTCGATCACCCGGCGTGAGCGGTCGTTGCCCTTGAAATGTGAAATGGTCAGACGGTCCAAGTTCATGGCTGTGAAGCACATATCGATGACGGCTTTGACCGCTTCACTCATCAAGCCTTGGCCCCAGTAGTTCTTTGCGAGGACATAACCGATCTCGCGTTGGTTGTAGTTCGCATCCTCATCATCGAAGGATTTGTGGTGGATGCCGACGGTTCCGATGACTTTGCCGGAATCCTTGAGTGTGACGGCGTAGGTTTCATCTTTTTTGATGAATATCTCGAGTATGGTCCGGCTTTCCTCGCGGGATTTGTGGTGCGGCCATCCCGCAGCTTCACCCACGCCGGGGACTTTGGCGTATTCGTAAAAATCATCCAGATCGTCCATGGTGAACGGGCGAAGCAGAAGTCGCGATGTTTGAATCGGTTTCATGGTTTCACCTGCTTTCTATTCACTATGGTATACGATAAAGAGGAAAAAGCCAACATAAAGTAAAATATTCGATCGAAAAAACGTGTTGAAAGAAAAAAACCCCGATAGACAGGGAATCCATACTCACGGGAGAACCCGCTTTCTTTCATCTGTTTATCGGGGAATGATTGAATCGTTTGATGGTGGAATCAGAAATCCAATCGGATTATTCGCCGTTGTCGCCGTTTTCTTCTTCACCGTTTGCATCGGGATCGAACGCTTCGGCGTCTTCCATAGAAGCGAATCGTTCATTGGTCAGGGTATGGAGATAGACGTCGTCTGAATCGTCCATAAGGATGTTGTCGGTTTCAACGTCTTCTTCAACATACTCTTCCTCTTCGTCGTCATAAACCTCGATGGTTCCGTTGATGATGAAGTTGGCATAGCCCGAGTCTGTGAATGTGACCGGAATATCGAGATAATACCAGTCATCTTCGCCTTCAAGTTCATTGAGTGCCATGCCTGGCCAACCGCCAAGGAAATCATTATATGGATACCCATCCGCGTCAGACCAGCTGTAAAGGTCCAGATTGTCCCAACCTTCAGGGTTGTAGACATAGTAACGCACAAGGTCGTCTTCGTCATGTGCGGCCCATACTTGAGCCATGTTATGGTTTTCATAGACCCCATCGACACTGAAAATCAGAGAATGGTCTTCATCATCGATGACAAACTCGTCTGATTCATTCCCATTTCCGTCGTGGAACTGTACGGTGAATGCACCATCCACTTCAAAATCGGTTGGAACAGTAAGCGCGTACCAGTCATCCATGTCATCCATCGGTTCAGCGGAAATATCGTCATCAATGGTTCCCTCATCGTTCCAAACGTCAACGTAGACGTTGTCCCACGCTTCTGCATTATAGAACTCCAGAACTGTTTGAGGAAGAATGTCCCCTCGTAAAGGATAAGCGTCAGCGTCTTCATCCATTGAAGTAGACATGAAAACATGATCCGAATCAGGTATTGCGATGTTTCCGGTTTGCGGCCCATCACCATTATCGGAGTTAAAAATTACATTGACCTCTTCTTCATCAGGATCGACAGGAGCGTCCACGAAGTACCATCCTTCGTTATCCGGATCGGCTACAGCCGCAATGCCTGGCCACCCACCGAGTGCTTCATTGTCGCCGAATATGTATGCTCCAATGTCATCCCATTCAGCTTCGTTGTAAAGGTGGAAACGTGTAACGGTCTCCGCTTCATTAAGCGCAATGGTAACATCTTGACTGTCCGTGATGTGTCCTTTGACGTTCATGTATTGCAGTGCGCTGCTTGAAACATGAGTATCCGGCGTCTGAGGAATCTCTGCATCCTCATCGGATGTGTTGAAGATGATGTTGAACGGTTCTTCTTCAGGAATGTGAGGGACTTCGACTTTCAGCCATCCGTCTCCAACGTCTTCAAGATCACCGGTTCCTGGCCATTCACCGAATGTCGTACTGGCATCCGTCCATACATAAGCGTTTACGGATTCCCAATCTTCTGAGTTGTAGAAGTAGATATCAACGGTTTCCGCAAACAGTTGTCGGACCTGACGTCTGGTCTGGTTTGCACTGCCGTCATATGCAACAAACACATCGTTCGGATGATTGATGAACGCGGTCTCCGCTTCATTTCCATCGCCATCATTGAACGTGATGTTGATTGGATTGCTGAGAACGTTCACTTCAATCTCAACATACCACCAATTGTATTGGTCTTGCTCTCCTTGGTCGGTTTCCGTCGCTTCAGTGCCTGGAGCGCTACCAAGAAGGTCTTCATCATCCGTGTATGCATACACGGTGTCCCAATCTTCGGAATTGTAGAACCAGACCGAAATGGTCTCTACATCACCATTTCCGTTGTCGTCACCATTGTCATCCGGCTCGTCCGTACCGCAAGCGGCCAAAGAGAAGCCCATGATTCCAACAAGTAGAAACATTAACAAATACTTAAATCTTTTCATATTTCCTCCTATATATTTATTATTATTTTTCAAAGTGTTGTGAACACTATGTAAACGATTTTTCAATTTTTTATGCAAGATACGAGGCCTGACTTACAAATGAAGTACTGAAAATCAAAATGTAAGCGTTTTTATTATGGCGAAAAGGACTTCCTCCTTTCTTCGAAATGAGGTTGACATGCAACAAACTTATGGACCAAATGATGTTTAAAAAAGCTGAAAACTGCTTTATATAGGGCTTTGAAATCGAAGGTCCAAAATGTTGCGGTCAAATCAATTCAATATTAATGATACCTTTTTTTAAACATATTTTCAAGCTGTAAAATCATTTGTTTCATAAAATAGTAAAGGTTTTCACGTCTTTTCATGTCAAATTATTGTATGAAATCTAAATTATTTGGATTTCATGCACATCAAAGGTCCGTGGACCGTGTGGAACCAAAAAGCTCCGACCTTATTCAAAAGGGCGGAGCATATCGTGTTATCTAAGATCATCGTCAATGTCATCGAGTCGCTTCATCTCATCATCGGTCAAAGTGAACTCGAGTCGGGCGTTTTCATCCATTCGACTCGGTGTTTTCGTTTTTGGCAGTGGAAGCGTCCCTTTTTGAAGGCAATATCTGAGTGCGACTTGCGCGGGCGTTACGTTATGGGTTTTTCCGATTTCGGTGAGAACCGGTTTGTCAAGCAGGCGTCCCACGCCAAGTGGTGAGTAAGCTTCCACAAGAATGTCATGTTTCTTGCAGTATTCCACGATGTCATCCTTTGTGTTGCCCACAAAGAAGCGGATCTGGTTGACCATTGGTTTGATTTCCGCATGCTCCATCAGGTTTTTCATGTCATGGACACGGAAATTCGATATGCCGATGGCGCGTATGCGGCCTTCCTTGTAGAGTTTCTCGAGTGCGCGCCACACTTCGATGTTTTCTTTGTCATAGTTTCCTTCACGGTCGTGCATGGGGGTGGGACCGTGTATCAAGTAAAGATCAAGATAATCAAATCCGAGTTTTTCCATCGTCGTTTCGAATGCTTCTAACGTGCCTTCATACGTTTTGATGCTGGAGAGGACTTTTGAAGTGATGAAAATGTCCTCGCGGTCGACATCGGACTTTTCGATGGCTTTCCCCACGCTTTCTTCATTGTCATAAAGGGCGGCCGTGTCAAGATGACGGTAGCCTTTCTTGATGGCGGTCTCAAAAATTTCGACCGCATCGGGTCCGTCAAAAATCTGCCAGGTACCATACCCGATTTTGGGAATTCTTACTCCATTGTTCAGTTTGAAATACTCATTCAATAGACTCATGATTATCCCTCCATTTCACTTAGAATTATAACACAATTGAACATTCGTTTACAGCCGGGGGATTTTCAGTGTGTTAATATTGGGTGGGTGACATGAACCAAAAACGCTTTCAAAATCAAGCGGATGTGCTATAATATTATGGAGAAAGTGGGGAATGTTCATGAACCGGAATGTTAAACGCATAAAAGATGAATACGGTTTGGATCCGCTTAAGGACGTTTTTTTCAAACACGATCACCATGTGAGCTTTTTCATCGATTATTCGGAAGAGATGTGGACCATCAGGGTATTGTCAGGAGATCCAACCTTGCTTGGTTTGCCGAAGAAGAACATTATGGAAGCAAAGGAAATTGCGGCCTGCATCGAGACGGATAACGCTTTGTCCGAAGTCGAAGGAAGGGAAATGTTTCTGAGTGATCTCAAAGATAAAATCCTATCCATGACGGATGACCTCCAGGTTCACGTCCCAATCAAAAGGGATAGCGACACATCGCTTTGGCTTTTGATTGGGATGCAGACGATTCCTGGAAAAGACCTCGTATTCGGACGGGTCATCAAGACCTATGATACCGTCCCGAAATCCATCCTTCATTACCAGTTCACATATCAGGATTCGTTGACGAGTCTTTTCACGCGTCAAACGTTGAAAAAACACATCGATTATATGGAGGATGAGACAACGGGTGCATACGGGTTCTACCTGGATCTTGATCATTTCAAGCAGATCAACGATCGTTTCGGTCATCAAACGGGTGATCTTTTCCTTAAAGATTTGGCTAGTCAATTCATCGATAACTGGGAGCATAATGTCCTTTACTACAGACTCGGTGGAGACGAGTTTTTTGTCTATGTCTATGACTATACGGAAGAAGAGGCCTTCAACAAGGCTGAACAAATCATCAAGACGATCGAAAGCCTCGCGTATGAACGTCTCGGGATGTTCGTGAGCGCCTCCATCGGGATTGTTCCGATCACTGCCGATAACCGCTCTTATCACACGTTGCTTGATCAGTCGGATAAAGCGATGTACATCTCCAAAAAGCGCGGCAACGGCAATGTGAGCCTCCTTTCAGGGAATGCGATCAAACATCGTGACGAGGAAGGCAGACTCGTAACATCTGAAAACCACACCATTCAAAGCAGAAAGAAGGCTAACGATGAAAGTGTATATTAGTGCGGACATGGAGGGCATATGGGGGATCACCCAGCCTGATATGGTCCGTAAAGGCACCTCCGAATACGAGCGCGGGCGTAAACTGATGACTGACGAAGTCAACCTTGTCATCGAATATCTGTTCGAACACGGCGCGGAAGAGATACTGGTCAATGATTCGCACGGACCGATGACGAACATACTGATCGAATCATTGGACAACCGCGCATCTTTGATCAGCGGGTCTGTGAAACCGCATGCCATGATGGAAGGCCTCGACGCGAGTTTTGACGGCGTGGTCCTTATCGGTTATCACCCTCGTGCCATCACCGAAAAAGGGATTTTCGACCACACATATTCAGGGAAACTGTTCCGTAATATCGCCATCAACGGACAGTCGCTGGGCGAAGGTGGGTTGAACGCACGACTCGCGGCGTATTATGACGTTCCTGTCCTGCTTGTAAGTGGGGATGACGTCTTTTGTGAGCAGATGAAACAGGAAATCGGAACCGTGCAGTCGGTCGCGACCAAACGCACCATCTCACGTTTCACCGCCCGGAACATTCCCTATTCGCTCCTCAGGACCCGTTATCAAAACGCCATATCAAAAGCCCTGGACAATCCGCCCGTTCATGCTGGGATTGACATGAAAGGCTCCTTCGTCTGTGAGATGGCATTCAAGGATGCCCTCAACATCGAGAATCCGCTTTTGATGGATTTTGTTAAAAAAGTGTCCGACGATACGGTCTCCATCGAATCGGCCGACTATGAGACCTTGTTCAGACATATGCTCGCCATCATGAAAATCGCGTGAAACCAATTTGCACGCATGATTCAAAAGGAGCTGTTTAGGAAATGATCAATGAAACTCCGATCCATGAACTCAATGAAACCCTCAATGACAATCGCTTCTACATCAAGCGAGAAGATATGATTCCCTATTCGTTCGGCGGCAACAAATACCGAAAAGCGGTCCATTATTTTAACAAGATCATCGAAGAAGGCTATGACACCGTCATCACAACCGGAGGAAGCTCATCGAATCATTGCCGGATCATCGCCAACATGGCCAAGGAATTCGACATCGAGTGTCATGTTCTCTTCACCTCGACGGATGAATCCAAAGCCTTCAACCGTCAAATGATCGCATCGTTTGACACCGTCATCCACCAGACCACCAAGGATGATCTGGATGTCACGGTCGAGGCGCTTCAAAAAAACCTTGCCGAAAAGGGCAACAAGGCACTCTTCATCCCCTCGGGCGGTCATGGCCTTTTGGGGACGAAAGCCTACCATGAAGCGTATGAGGAAATCATGGCACAGGCCAAAGCCAACAATGTGCACTTCGATTACATCTTTTTTGCCAGCGGCACCGGTACGACGGAAGCCGGGCTCAGGGCGGGGAGACTGCTTGGTGGTGAAGCCGTTTTGATTTATGCCATCAGTGTGGTAAGATCCTACGATGAGGGCGCGCCAATCATCCAACAAAGCGTCAACCGCTACTTTGAAGCCATCGACGCAGACGTCCGTATCCACAAACCCGATATCCACTTCATTGACCGCTACTTGAAAGGCGGCTACACCTATTACGATGAAGAAATCGAATCGCTCATCGACCACGTCATGAAAACAGAAGGTATCCCGTTGGACCCTGTCTACACCGCTAAAGCCTATAACGGCATGCTGAAAACGGTGAAAAAAGAAAAAATCAAAAACAAGAACATCCTTTTCATTCACACCGGCGGCACGCCAATCTACTTCGACTACCTGAGAACCATCAGCAAAAAATAGCAAAAACCTTTGCAAAAACCAAAACATGTGATATAGTATTTTTAAATCGTTGAATGGAAAAAGTAGAACGCTTTGCATTGTAAAGAGACTTCGTGGTCGGTGAAAACGAAGAATGCACCCGTTTGAAATGGTTCCATGAGAGCAATCCTGAATAAAGTATGGATTGACGTCCGCCTACGTTATAAGGCTAAGGATATGATGGTATCCGGAGAACGCATGGGCTGACCATGCGTAAAATCAGAGGTGGCACCGCGTCAGATAACGACGCCCTCTGCGCAAAGAATCTTTGCGCAGAGGGCTTTTTTTTATATCATAAAGGAGTTGGTCGCTATGACTTGAACACACCGGGGACGTGATAAGGGATAACAAAAAAACTCAAAGGAGAGAAAACTATGCAAACCGTTGACAACACAGCACAATATGGACAATTCGGAGGCGCGTATGTGCCTGAGGCCCTGCAAGCGGCGTTGAAAGAAGTCGAAGAGACATTTGAACGCTACAAGGACGACGAAGCCTTTCTTCGGGAATACAACTACTATTTGAAACAATATGTCGGAAGAGAAAATCCGCTTTTCCATGCGGAAAGACTTTCAAACGCACTGGGTGGGGCCCAAATCTTTTTGAAACGCGAAGACTTGAATCACACGGGTGCCCACAAGATTAACAACACCATTGGCCAGATACTCCTGGCGAAAAAAATGGGGAAAAAACGCATCATCGCCGAGACCGGTGCGGGCCAACACGGTGTGGCCACCGCGACCGCCGCGGCATTGTTCGGCATGGAATGCGTCATCTATCAGGGAGAACTTGACACGGAGCGTCAACGTCTCAATGTTTTCAGGATGGAGCTTCTCGGCGCGAAGGTGGTATCCGTCAAGGACGGGACGCGAACCCTAAAGGATGCCGTGGATGCGGCCATCGGCGCTTGGATCGAAAACATTGACGACACGTTCTATCTTCTGGGGAGCGCTGTGGGACCGCACCCCTATCCATCCATGGTCCGCCATTTCCAGTCCGTAATCGGGAAAGAAGCCAAAAAGCAGATTCTTGAACATACAGGAAATCTTCCGGATTGCTTGATCGCCTGTGTCGGCGGCGGCAGCAACGCGATCGGCCTTTTCAGCGCATTTTTGGATGATGATGTCGAGATCATCGGGGTGGAAGCGGCCGGCGAGGGCGTTTCAGGCAAACGGCACGCCGCCACCCTTACCAAGGGCAAAGAAGGCGTGATTCATGGCATGAAAACGATCTCGCTCTTTGAACCGGACGGTTCCGTATCGGATGTCTATTCCATATCGGCGGGGCTTGATTATCCCGGTGTGGGCCCCGAGCACGCCCATTTGCACAAGACGGGGCGTGTCACCTATCGTGCCGCCACCGATAAAGAGGCCATCGATGCCTTCACGAAACTCTCTAGGCTCGAAGGCATCATCCCCGCCATTGAAAGTGCGCACGCCATCGCTGAAGCGATGCGTCTCGCCCCCACAATGAGCCCGGACAAGACCATCATCGTCAATCTCTCAGGACGTGGGGACAAAGATGTCGAAACCGTAGAGGCCTACCTCAAAAACACCAAGTAGTGTTTTATCATACCCAAGAGGTGATGGTCATGACTGAAACGACCATACAGGCAGGAACACTCGAAAGAGGGAAAAAAAATCCCATCTCGTATGTTAAAGGGTTGCGGACGCCTTCATTTCACACATGTTTGAAACAATCCTGAAATCGGCAGAAAGCCCCCACGGCTTCAAAGCCGGCATCGGTTATTCGTCAAGCAATATTCGCCTAGCAGAAGCGCGCTTTCAATCGGTGTGTTCCTGGACGCCATTCTCCATGACAACACAAAAAGAATCTGGTCTTAAAACGGCGTCCTCATTGACGGAGATGCCTTTCAAAAAATCATTCGTCTAAATAATTAAAGAGAGGCTTTCGGCCGTCTTTCAAGCGCGCGTTGAAGTCTCTGAGAAAGCGGTTTTTAGCGCCTTACACATAAAAGACTGTAACGGAAACGTTCGCGAGGCGCTGCGTGATGCTATGAATGATGAAAACACCCGTGTGTAACTCAGTGATACAAGAACCTTAACAAATCATGAAAAAAGCCGCTCTGCGGCTTTTTTTGAAGCGTTTCAAGGGGTTCCACAGACTTTTTGGGCGCACCGGGAAGGCGTGTTATCATATAAGTAGAAAAATCGAAGGAGGCGATACCATGAAACGTATTCTTTTGAGCTTTGTGTTCCTGTTGATCGGGATTGTGGCTATCGGTTGCGAGGTTGAAGACCCTGAAGACGTTGAAACGTTATCCTATCCGGAAGAAGAGACGTTTTTCCGTCTCCGTACGAATGTGACCGATTTTGAAGCGGACCGTCCACTTGAACTTGTAACCATCACTTCGGTGGACGAGTTGAACGACTATCGTGATGAAGCGGCCGCATACTATGACCTTGACTTCGGTGATCCGTCATTCAATGACGCGGTAGACAGCTACGATGAAGCCTATTTTGAAGACAACGTGCTGTTCTTGGTCCCTGTAGAGGAAACCAGCGGTTCGGTCATGCACTACATTCAGTCCGTAACGCTCGTTGACGACGAAGTGGTTATCGAAATCCTCAGAAATCAGCCGAATATCGGAACCACGGACATGGCCGCCTGGCACATCTTTGTTCCGGTAGACATCACCGAAAATGAATTCGATGAGGCGAGAGTCGAGTTCAACCAATAAAAAAAGCACCGAAGTGCTTTCAGCGTTTGCTTTGGTAGAACTTGATGCTCTCAGACACCGCGACCATACTGATCAGCCAGATGAAATAAAGCGCGAAGACATTGAGAATCGTACCGCTGAACAAAACCAGCAAAGATAAAATGAGCGCGACAATCAACATGATCGCTACGGTGACGTGCTCGTCTTGTGAACCACCGGAAATGTAAATGCCCGCACCGATACCAAAAGCGAGTTGGACAACCGCCAAAAAGTAAAATAACATAAGGGTCCCTCCTGCAAAATCATTCAATCCCATTATACACCAAAAAGCTCGATTTGTAATATCGATTCAAAAAAGATGCCTGGAAAACCAGGCATCTTTGTTATCGGATGGTCTTGAGAGCTTGTCCCCAGGTTTCGACCTGAGAGAAAAGGGTTTGTAGGTTGTCTTTGTGGATATCACGCGGTTTGAATGTCGAGAACTTCTCGAAGTCGTCAAAAAGTGAGAAGAAAACGTGCGAACGCACACTCGCTATGTTGAGTTCGCTCAAGACACCTCTCAAATGCTCCGCCGCACGGATGCCGCCACCCGAACCGTACGATACGATTCCGGCCGCCTTGTGGTACCATGCTTCACGCGCACTGTCCAAAGCGTTTTTGAGCGCCGCGCTCATCGAATGATTGTATTCGCATACGATGAATACGAATGCGTCAAGGGTTTCAAGTTTGCTGTTCCATTTTTCCACACCGCTTTGATCGTCGGATTCGCCTAAAAGCGGTAACTGATAATCCTTGATATCGATGAGTTCGTAGTTGTGGTTTCTTTCACGTGCCTGCTCAAGGATATATTCTCCGACTTGGGGGGATACGCGACCTTTTCTGGTGGAGCCGAGTATGATTCCGATGTTGAGTTTCTGATTTGCCATAACAATACTCCTAGAAATTTTATTGTGCTTCATTAACAGTATAGACCTTATTGAAATACTGTTCAATTTATACGCGTTTTGAGTCATGGTGGGATTTTACAGTGTCATAACAACACAAAGCGTTCCCAAACATGTTAAAATAAAATAAAAGGAGGGAATTTTATGTGGATAGCGATTGGTGTCATCATTGCACTGGCGATCATCTTCGCCATACTCTGGATTCTCGACCCGAGGAGTGAACGACTCCCCTCCGAAGTAAGAAAATTCCAGTACTGGCTTGACAAGCATCGCTCCAAGCTTCCTGATGATGCCGCAAAACGTCTTGAAGAGTCGATACGAACCGTTAATGAGATTTACGAGAAAAGAATGGACCGAAGCTTCATATTCTATGGAACCTGTTGCAGGGTGGAACTGCGCGACGCTTATGAAGATCTCTTCAGGGTTCACTACGAAATCTACCGGAAACATATAGACAAGAACGCTACCAAAGATGAAGCGTACAAGGCGCTTGATGATGTCACGTTGCGAAAGTTCTCCACCGGACAGTCCGTCTATGTCCCCAAACTGGACTTTCATGGAATCATCCAGTCCGTGAATGACGATGATACCTACACGGTCTGCGACGTTGCCGAGCGCTGTCATCGGGTGAAAGAGAACGAAATCATCCCGAAAGAAGAAGGGAAGGATTTGGAATGAAAACCATCTTTACAGGACTTGGCGGTACGGTCGCACCAGTCGTCGCTGATTATTTTACCGCCCACAAACACACCATCAAGCGATATGATCGCGATGTGGTCGGAACGGAAGACTATGGCAGAATAAAGACCTTTCTTGAGACGGAATCCCCAGACATGTTTCTTCATTTCGCCCTCGGCGATGCCGAATGGGCGGAGATGCTGGCGCAAGCCTGCAAAACGATGAACATCAAATTCATCTATATCTCGACGGTATCCGTCTATGGCGACCACCAGGTCGGACCTTTCACACCGAACGTCATCCCGGAACCATCAAGCGATTACGGGAAATACAAGCTCGAATGTGAAGTGCGCGTCAAAAAAGCCAATCCCGATACAACCATCATCCGGATCGGCTGGCAGATCGGCACGCGGCCCGGGTCCAACAACATGATTGACTACCTTGACAAGCAGATGAAACAATACGGAGTTGTTAAAGCCAGCACACAGTTCTATCCTTCAGCGTCTTTTCTGGACGTGACAGCGAAAGCCATTTATGACATCGCAGGCTTGAGCCCCGATCTATACCACGTCAACAGCAATCTGGACAAAAGTTTCTATGACATTGTGAACATTCTCAAATCGGACCATCCTTTCATCAAAGTCAAGAAAACCGACAAGCCTCAACTCGACCACCGCATGGAGGATTCGCGCCTCACCATTGAACGCATATGAAAAAACGACCATCCGCAGTGAAACATGCGGATGGTCGTTTTCTTTAAGGTCGACCGGAAGGATGCTTGAGCGACCGCTGTTCAATATAATCGAGCAGTCGTCCATCCAGAACGACAGGCTTATCCTTAAGCGCCGCCAACGATTTTGCGCCGAGGACCGCCATGATCCCTTTAAGTTCATCGATCAGGTCCTCAACTCGTTCGACCGCCGTTTCTAGCGGGTGTTCATGCACAAGTTTGAGAAAGAACCCGGACATTCCGACCATGGACGCGCCGAGCCTGATCGCCTTGAGGATATCCATTGCATCTCTGACCCCTCCGCTGGCAAGAATCTCCATCTCCGCGCTTGCGCTTGTTTCAAGCAAACTCTCGACTGTTGAGAGTCCGAAATCGTCGAAATAATCCAACCGCCGTTTGCGACGTGCATTCTCAATCTTCGAAAAATTGGTTCCGCCGCGCCCGGCCACATCGATGACTCCCACACCGAGCGTCAAAAGTTTTTTGATGGTTTCGCCGGAAAGTCCGAAACCGACTTCCTTGACGATAATCGGAACATCAAGCGTTCTGCAAAGTGCGCTTATGTTGGATTCGTGCATTGAAAAATCCCTGTCGCCTTCGGGCATGACGATTTCCTGGACGTTGTTCAAATGGATTTGAAGTGCATCGGCACAGATCAGTTCGACCGCTTTCTTCGCTTTTTCCGGCGATACTTCCGCACCGAGATTCGCCATCACAAACCCCTTTGGGTTATGATCCCTGACAACGGTGAACGAATCCTCCCACCGTTTGTCCCTGATGGCGGCCGATATCGAACCCAGGGCCATGGGGATGTCGAAATGGGCGGCCAGCTTCGAAAGCTTGGCGTTTAATTCACGGGCCTTATCGCTGCCACCGGTCATGGCGTTGATATAAAACGGGAGCGGAAACGTCTTGCCGGCCATGCCGCTTTTCAGATCGACGTCTTGCACGTTCACGGCACTGAGCGCATCATGAACAAATCGCACACGGTCGAAATCGTTCGTCGTGTGGGACTGTGTGAGCGCACCTTGAATATGGTCATCCTTACGATTCATCAAATCCCCTCCGCTCATAACCGATCAACGTGTAGCCCAATGCTTCAAGTTTTTCCGCGGCATTTTCTTTATCCGTTTCGTTTTCAAAGAAGGCGAGCACATTGTCGCCCCCGCCCGCTCCGGAGAACTTCACTCTCGCCCGGAACGGTGTCAAATGCTTTTCAATCGTGCGCATCGCTTCGGTGAAAAGCGTCATGTTGACATGGTTCTCGCTGTCATCCATCAATGAACGAAGTTTTTCGATGGTCTCATGTGGCTTTTCCCCAAGACGGAGCTTGTTGAAAAGCTCCAAAGAAAGCAAGTCCGACTCATCGGTAAAAATGGTCTTATAGTGTCCGCTGATGGCGTGGTTGAACGATTCTACCAGTCGCTTCGACTTGGCGGGGGTTCCGGTGTTCACAACGAGCATGTGAAGCTTCTTGGGCGTGAACGGTCGGATTTCAAGATTCATCCAGGGCATGTCGATCAGCACATCGGAGGGAAGATGCATATGGTTTTTCAGCCATGCGCTATCGAATTTCCTGTAAAGCAACCATTGCCGGCAGGCGGCCAAAGCGAGATCTCCATAGGATGTAAAATGTTCTTCATCGATCATCGCGAGCACCGAGAGTTTATAAAGGGCGAGATCGGACAGGTTGATTTTATGGAAGGAAAGCACGGTCTTGATCATGCCAAGCGTCAAAGCCGCGCTTGATCCAAGGCCGAGCTTTTGCCCTTCGATGTCGAGTGCGCTGTCCACTTCGAGGTGGAATGGGGAGAAAGGGACTCCGGTTTCATCAAGATACCGCCTGATCATGACATATGCTTTACGCAAGGGATTCGGCATCGGATGAGAACTCTCAAGATAGAATGCTTCTCCGTATTTCAACGAATGCACCAGGGGTTCCTCGGCCTTACGGATTTCAAAACGCATGGTATGCAGTGATGGAGCCAAGATGGCATGCGCCCCGTAGACGACGGCGTATTCACCGCTTATGAACAGTTTTCCGGGGATGTCAACCTTCATCGTCAATGAAGGCCCCTCTCTTGGCGGGTCTGCCGACATGAAGGTCGCTGAAACCGCCCTCTCTCAGGGCGTTTAGCACCGTATCGAGGTCATGTTTCCTGCTGATCACTTTCACATTCGGTCCGGCATCCATCGTGTAGAAACATTCCGTTTTGTTCTGGCGCAATCCATCGATAATCCGTATGACCTCCATTGTCTCATCCTTCAAATAGACGATGGGTGGGGTGGCCGCAAGCATGGATGCGTGCATCGCCATCGCATTGGATTGGGCGGTGTCGCCGACAGTATCGAAATCGCCTTCCATCAAGGCTGTACAGAGCGTGTTCGCATCACGGTTTGCGATGTCGATCCAGGCCGGAAAGTAAGGCGATGTGGTGACAGTATGGGCCATGGCCTCACGGGAGGGCATCACTTTCTTATCCCCCGTAAGCAGTACGACCACGAGGACGTAATCCTCAATCGGTGCGGCCAGCGTCTCGACGGTTCCGTCGTTGCGCCAGCGCACCACGCCCCCATAGAGGCTTCGCACTGCCGAACCGCTTCCCTTTCGCGTCACGGCTTCCAGTTGCTCCTTGTCGAAGGCGGTGTTGAAAAAGCGGTTGGCAGCGACGGCGAGGGCGCTAAAGCCTGACGCACTCGATGCGAGTCCAGCCGCGGTCGGAAAGGTGTTCTGCGAGATGACTTTGACCGTGTCGACATCGTCCGTGAAGTGTTTCAAAAACTGTTTGACCCGTTCGCTGTCTTTTTCGCTTGCCGGATTGTTGTTCAGCACAAAACTGAACGATGAAGCGGACTGCAAGATGGTATGAGTCTTGAATATGTCCCATGTGACGGACACCGAATCATTGAAGGGAATCACCTTTTCACTATCTTTTTTGCCCCAGTATTTGACAAGGGCGAAATTGGCGTATGATGTGGATTTTACAAACATTATGCTTCCTCCCGGAAATTAATTTTCCATGTTCGGACGTTTTCTTCCTTTGTCCAGGCGTCTCGAACGTTTTCAGCGTCTTTTTCACTGGCGCATAAAGCGATGACACACCCGCCCATACCGCCGCCGGTGAGTTTGCTTGCAATCGCCCCGTGACGCTTCGCGAGATGATTCAGGCGTTCGATGCGCTCAGTCGAGAGTCCAAGTGCATTCAGTCCTTCCATGGCAGCGTTCATCGCGTCGCCCAGGGCATTGATGTCTTTGGACACCAACGCGTCCTTGGCCTGAAAAGCGAGGCCCCCGAGGCCATTTATGATCTGCTGGAAATCCTCGGATGTCTCAGTGAGTTTCCTGACATGCGCGACACTTTGACTGGTCGGTGTCGTCTCACCGCTGTAGGCGATGACCAGGCTTCCGCTGATGGTTATCTCGATCGGTTCGCGTTTGTTTTTCGTGAAAAACCAACCGTGATCGCTGGTGACGCACAAGGCATCGATGCCGCTTGGGTTCCTGTGGGCCAGTGTTTCTGAGTATTGCACCCATTCATAATGGGTTCTTGAGTCCAATGGGCGGTCATTCATCTTATAGACCGCGCTTGTGATCGCCGCGGCGATGGCCGCACTTGAACCGAGTCCCGCCCCGATGGGAATATCGCTTTCGATGATGTAGTGGCAAGGACCATGCTCGAATGCCGCCTTGAGTTTCCCGATCAGCTTACGGATCGGTTGAAAGAGCGGTGGTGCATCGCTAAGAGGTCCTTCGTACAATGAGGAGACAATCACGTCGGTTTCACTGGGTTTCAACCGGCACACAATGCGTGAATCGTTGAACGGGATGGCGATGGCCGGATGACCGTAGACGACACTGTGTTCGCCGATCAGGATGATTTTGCCGTGCGCGGTGCCCTCCATATTACACACCTCCGCTCAGCAACTGTACGATCAGGGGCGCGGCATAGAGGCTCATGAACTGGACGCCGTAATTGACACCCATGCGATTCAGAGTACCACTGAGCAGTCCGATAAGCAGAACCCCGAAAATATTGATGAGCCCGGCGTCCATATATGCCAGCAGCACGATGAATGCGATGAAAAGTCCTAAGACAGCTTCATGAGGAACCTTTTTGAGAATAATGCGGGTGAAATCGACCGCAAATCGGGTAATGAAAAGATACGTGATGACAAGGGCGATGGTCGCACCGATGACCACAGCGAATGCGAATTGGCCGACACTGAGGATATGGTGGATGTTGTTATCAAGGCTGAAGACCGGTTCCGCCCTGAAAAGGGCGTTCCCGGGTCCGATTGCGACAGGTGAAAGTGGCGTGCCGAGCGCAAGAAGCGGAATGATGATGCCAGAAAGATAGGTCGCCTGAACCACGGCGCTCATGGTAGTGACGGACATGAAGGCACGCTTGATTTTTTCTTTGAAACGTCTTCCGAACGTCTCGCCGACCAGAATGGTCAACCCTACCGGGGAAAGCACAAAGAAGAAGTTGACAAGAAAACCGCCGATGCCGGCATGCGTGGCTTCTTCACGATTCAAAAGCCTTAAGGGGTTTTTCTCGGGATTGCTGTCCCTTACCGGGATGGTGATATGTTTCTCGTCTTCGATGATGCTTTCTTCGAACGTTTTTCGGTTCAGAAGCCTGAAAAGTGAAACGAGGAGGGGGCCAATGGTGATTCCAAGGAAGAAAGAAACCGTGATTGGTGTCTGATCAGGCACAACACCAAGTCCCCAGTAGAGGTGACGAAGCGCCATGAAAAGCACACTCAAAGGCACAATGGCGAATAGGGAGAGTATCTTGGCGCGTGAAATGAGACTGAGGAATATCGCGCCGATGATGAACAACCATGCACCATAAGGCGCAATGGCCTGACCCACCGGTCGAAGCAAGAAGGCGACCGACAGTGAAAGCGGAACGCTGATGATGACGCCAATGGCGCTTGCGGCGGCCATCTTTTTGATGACTTGGGCGCTCTTGCCGTCTTTTTTGATCTCTATGGCATGTTCGATCATCGCAGAAGACATGACACCGCCCGGCAGGTTGACCAGCGCGGTAGGCATGACATTGGTGAGGTTCAATGTGACGATCGCGGCGATAAAGAACGCGAGGACCGCCATGGGCTCAACGCCGGCGAGGACGATGGCGAGGGTGATGGGGAGAAGCACACTGGTTTCATCCGTACCGGGGATGAATCCGATGAACGTGTAGATGGCAACGGCCGCCAAAGCGGCGCCGACAATCCATATGATGAGCGAGGCATCCATATTATCTGTCGCCCTCCTCTTTGGTGATGATTCTGCGAGGTTTGAAAAGAAAGGCGCAAATCAAAAATCCTGAAACGGCGCCACCGATACCGGCGAACAGTCCGAGTGTGTCATTATCGGATGGTGCAAGCAGATGCGCCCCCATGGTGAGGGTGGTAATAATCACTATCGAAAAGACCAGGGCTTTGGCTTCAACCACATCGCCCCAGATCTCCAGTAAAGATTTTTTCATTATTGAATACACTCCTAGATATTATATTTTAGACTAAATATACCTCGATTATAACCAATCCGTGCCCTAAAGTGAAATTATACACAAAACCAATCAACCTGTTTGACACATCACGCCTCTTAAACTAAACTGAAAGTGAGGGGGTGACACCATGAAGTGGAAGGTAAAAGATAAGGAAATCATCACGCTCGTCGGGGATATCGCATCGCAGGAATCCTATGACGCTGTGGTGAATGCGGCGAACAAAGACTTGCGCACCGGCGGCGGTGTGGCCGGCGCCATTCACCGCAAGGCGGGCCCTGAACTCGAAACGGCTACGCGCGCTTACGCGCCGATCGAAGTCAGCGAAGCGGTGACGACCCAGGCGTTCGATCTCCCCTACAAAAAGGTGATTCATGCGCTGGGCCCAGTGTTCGGCGTTGACAATCCGTCGGATCGGCTCTTGAAGCGCACCTATGAGAATATCTTCAACGAACTCAGACGTCGAAACATCGTTTCGGTGTGTGTGCCTGCCATATCGACAGGCGCTTTCGGCTATCCTCTTCGGGAAGCCGCACTGATCGCCCTTAAGACACTGGACGAAAATCTCGCTCGTCTTCGCGAACTCGACCGGATCGCCTTTGTCCTATATGATCAGGATGCTTATGAGCTTTACAACCGGATACTCGAAGAACTTTATGGAGAAGGGGAGGAAACCTGATTCGTCGATCCCTACTACGACTTAACACGGAGGAAACAATGAAGCGAAATCTCAAGGAACGTTTTGAAGACAGATCAATGTTGTTCATGATCACCATGATCATCGGCTTGAACATGTTCGTCCTCACCCTCGGGGCGGTCATCTATTTCTACCTGATCGGTTTTACGTTGCTCGCACTCGCTCTGACCGGTGCCGCAGCAATGCTGTTCTTGCTTCCCTATGGCATGACGTATTATTACAGGGGAGAAGTCAAAAGGCTTTCAGAAACCATGCTCGACAATGTATTTTTGGCGGCATTCTCACTCTCGAGCACCATTGTGGGTGTCGCTGTGCTCATCATCAACACTCTCATCGAAACCCCCACAGGATGACAAAGTCAAAACCCTAGGAGGAAATTCATATGTGGGTCGTACCTGTAGTATTTGTAGCAGTGCTTGTCATTGCTTTGGTGGCCGGCTGGATCTATCAAGTCAAGACGGTCCCGAAAGGCTACAACCGCGAAAAAGGAAGAAAGGATAAAGACTCGACACATTTCGACATCAACGATCTTCCGAGTTCAAAACACAAGCAAACCGACATCGCTCCAAACGATGTCACACAACACGATGATTACATTTCGGAAGCATCCGAGGAGGCGGAAGAACTTCCCAGAGACGAACAAGATGCAAAAGCGGCGCAAACAAAACGCCAAGTCAATAAGAAGTAGCCCTTTGGTCACGCTTACATGACCGTGGCGTCTCAATGCAAATGAAGCGGACGGATTCGTCCGCTTTTTTTATGTAAAACCCTTTCACGATGCAAAGCATTGACACCCCCTTGGTTAAGGCTTATAATGCTCTCAAAAGCAAATACAATTTCATTCAGAGCCGTGGAGGCGAGGTAACCTTCGAAGCGGCAGCAACCTATTTGATTAGGTGCTTTTACCGAGGGGCTTTGGCCCATCAATGAATGGTGTGTGAACGCAGCCCTTCATTGAAAAGGCTGCTTTTTTTATTCATTATAACGGAGATGATGCACGTGATTACATTCAATAACGTATATAAGACGTTTCAGGAAAAACATAGGACCATCGAAGCGGTAAGGGATGTATCCCTTAACGTGAAGAAAGATACCATACATGGCATCATCGGGCATTCCGGAGCCGGGAAAAGCACGCTGGTCAGATTGATCAACCAACTTGAAAAGCACGATCAGGGAACGCTCGAAGTCTTTGACTATACCGACATACGACGACTCAACAAGGAGTCGATGCGAATGCTCAGGAAGCGGATTGGCATGGTGTTTCAGCATTTCAATCTGCTGCAAAGCAAAACCGTCTATGAAAATGTTCTCTTTCCAATCAGCGCCACCGGAAAAGTCACCGAATCGGACAGACAAAGAGCCGAACAACTGATTGAAGATGTCGGTCTCAAAGGCAACGAAAACACCTACCCGACGAAACTCTCGGGCGGCATGAAACAACGCGTCGGCATCGCGAGAGCCCTGATCAACGACCCCGCCATCCTACTTTGCGACGAACCGACCAGCGCGCTCGATGTGGATACGACCAAACACATCCTCGACCTGATTCGGAAGATCAAGGAAAACAGAGGCTTGACCGTGGTGCTAGTCACTCACGACATGCACGTCATCAAAGAAGTATGCGACGCGGTAAGTGTGATGCATGACGGCATCGTTGTGGATGACGGCACTCTCGATGACATCCTCTTTGCGGCCACGCATCCGATTACCAAGCGCCTTACGGAGTCGATCGGCTTCAACATGGAACGAATCGCCTCCGATTACAGCGAACTGCCCAACCTGACGCTCCTGAGATTCCAAGGGGAAGTGACCAGCCAAAAGATTCTGAGCACCATCATCAAAAAGACCGGCGCTTCGATCAATATCCTATTCGCAAACATCACCCCTTCGAAAGAGGGACTCATGCTCATCAGCATTGAATCCAGCGATCCCGAAGCGATCAAGGCCCATCTTAGAGCCAAAGGAGTTGAAATCCTCAATGATCGGTATTGACGAATACATCCAGGCTTTCAATGAAACCCTCTACATGACATTCGCATCCACCGTTTTTGTCGGTCTGTTCGGTCTTGCGCTCGGCGTGATGCTGTTTGTGTACGCCAAAGGCGGACTCCGGCCGAACAAACGCATATATTCCGTGCTTTCCGTCCTCACAAGCATCGGGCGAAGCATCCCGTTTCTGATCCTCATTGTACTGCTCATTCCTGTAACACGCATCATCGTCGGGACCATCCTCGGACCCTCGGCGGCAGTTCCGGCACTTGTGGTCGGCGGCATCCCGTTTTATGCGCGACTCGTGGAACTGGCACTTTTCGAGAAAGGTCATGACCTCAAGGAGACCGGCCGTGCCTTCGGGCTGACCGACACACGCATCATCATCAAGATTCTCATTCCCGAAAGCCTGCCCTCACTGGTAAGGGGGTTGACGGTCACCGCCATCGCGCTGGCCGGATTCACCTCCATCGCAGGAGCCATCGGTGCGGGCGGCCTGGGCGATTTGGCGTACCTTTACGGTTATTCACGTAACCGCCCGCAAGTGACCTGGGTGGCCACGGTCCTCATTGTCGCCTTGATTCTGGCCATTCAGCTAACCGGGGACCTTACGGTCAAAAAACTTAAAAAAACCCAATAATAAAAAGGAGATCACACCCATGAAAAAAATCATTCTTGCCACATTGCTATTCCTATTTCCCGCAGTCCTCTCAGCCTGCGGTTCACAAGATACCTACCGAGTCGGAGCCTCTCCTGTCCCGCATGCGGACATTCTCCGCGAGGCCCAGGAACTCATCGACGAGGAGTTTCAGTTTGAAATCGTCGAGTTTTCCGATTACGTATTGCCAAACACAGCGCTGCATGAAGGCGATATCGTTGCGAATTTCTTCCAGCATATACCTTATTTGGAACTGCAAATCGATGAACACGGATACGACTTTGAAAGCGTCGGAGGCGTTCATATCGAACCTATCGGGCTTTACAGCAAAGTCCACGACTCTTTGGAAACCTTGCCCGAATCATTGGAAATCATCATCTCCAACTCACCATCCGACCGTCCAAGACTGCTTGGCGTTCTTGAGGATGCAAACCTGATTGAAATCAAAGAAGAGACCACCGATGCCGATATAACGAACGCAAGCCTCAATGGCCTGAACGACCTGTTTGAAAGCGACAAGGACATCACCTTCAAAGAAGTGTCCCCGCAACAACTTTTCTCGAATTATGACAACGAAAGCGGTGATTTGGTGTTGATTAACGGAAATTTCGCACTTGATCACGGTTTGGAACCCCTTAATGACGCTCTTGCGCTTGAAAGTACCGATTCACCCTATGTCAATGTGCTTGTCGTGCGCAGCGAGGATGTCGACGACCCATTCATCCAGGCGCTTTATGAAATTCTTTCATCTGAAGAAATCGCCGACTGGATAGAAGAGGAGTACAAGGGCTCGGTGATATTGGCCAACTGAGACATGCATCATAAAAGATGAAGGACAAAAGTCTTTCATCTTTTATTTTTGTTTGATAAAATACAGAATAAGGGGGAAACGGTTATGGGAAAGGGAACATTCATATTGTTGTACGCCGTTATCATAATGTCCATGGCGGCACTGTTTTCAAACGCAATCATTCTTGTTTTGGATCACATTGATTATGGATATCACCTTATTACGACGTTACTGACACTGGCGATAGTGATTTCCATACCATACATGAGAGCGGTCTTCTACCGACGCATCATCGATGAGGTGCACTTGCGACGTGCGGCTTCATGGCGGACCGTCGAAAACATCTATCGCTTGGATATGCTTGGCATCGTTCTTGGTTTTTTGCTTACCGTCAGGTTATTCACAAGCGATGTTTCTCAGACGTATTTCTATGCGGCAATCACATTGATTGCCACAAGGGTGCTCGCCCTGATTTTGGCGTCGGCACTCAAAAGAAAAATCTTTACGCTTGAAATCAGTCACGACGACCCCGCGAACTGAATACGACCGGTATTCAATCTGAGATTTTCACATTGTTTTAGAAAAACTGCATAAAGTCCGATTACAAATAACGGACTTTTTTTACGGCATAAGTCATTATCCTTTAAACACCACAAAAAAGGGAAGAATCACCGCCTATCGAGAGGGTGTTCAAACTGACATAAAACGTTTACACCGTTTTCAATTTAAGCCAAAAATCACAAATAATCCCTTGGGTAAGGGAAATTCGGGAAATATGTTTCTTACTTGCATTATCCGCTCAGTATGATATATTTATATTGACAAGCGGAAATGATCCAAGATTATGTTCTTGTCACGACCGCAAGATGTTTTTAGTGTGTTAGCGCAAAACATGCACCAGCCATCATGTCTGAACGATGTCTTCGACAAATGAATGAGCGTCAATCATTTAGCTCAAGCATTCAGAACAACGATGATTTTCGGCTGTGTGCTTTTATTTTCAATTCCCTGACAACCCCATAATTTACATAAAGTTGTTATATTGAACTTGCGCAATGTCGAACACACGCCCATATTTCAATAACGAACGGAGGAAACACCATGAGTACACATCTGGAGGTGAAGAATCTTTATAAGATTTTCGGACCCTCACCATTAAAAGCGCTCAAGATGAGCCAAGAAGGAAAGACAAAAGAAGAAATTTTGAAAGAGACCGGAAACACCGTCGGCGTCAAAGACGCGAGTTTTGCGGTTGAAAAAGGCGAAACATTCGTTGTCATGGGCCTTTCCGGTAGCGGAAAGTCGACCCTCATCAGAAATTTGAACCGTCTGCAGGATCCTACCAGCGGCACCGTTGAATTCGACGGCAAGAACATCGTGGAAATGTCAGAAGAGGAATTGAGATATGTCAGAAGAAAACATATGTCAATGGTCTTTCAGAATTTCGGACTTTTCCCGCACCGCTCCGTGGTGGACAATGTATCTTACGGACTTGAGATTCAAGGCGTCCCCTATCAGGAACGCCGGGAACGTGCATACGAATCATTGAAACTGGTCGGACTCAAAGGCTATGAAGAAAGCAAACCATCTGAACTTTCAGGCGGCATGCAGCAACGCGTCGGCCTGGCCCGTGCGCTCGTCCTTGATCCTGACATTTTGTTGATGGATGAAGCGTTCAGTGCTCTGGACCCGCTCATCAAACGTCAGATGCAGGACGAACTGCTCGACTTGCAGGAAAAAGTTCAGAAGACGATTGTATTCATCACGCACGACCTGGATGAAGCCTTGAAACTCGGCGACAGGATCGCCGTCATGTATGAGGGCGAGATTGTCCAGATCGGAACCCCTGAACAGATTCTTACCGAACCAGCCAACGACTATGTCAGAAACTTTGTCGAGAATGTGGACCGCTCCAAAGTCCTGCCGGCAGAGAACATCATGACAAAACCACTCGCGGTGGTCGAGTCCAAAGAAGGGCCCAAAGCCGCAATCCGGAAAATGGAACGCGAACGGATCAGCAGCATCTTTGTTGTTGACAACAAAAGACGCCTTCAAGGCGTCGTCGACATCGCTGATGTCAAGAAACTCGCGGATGAAGGCAACAAATCCGTGAAGTCGGTCATGAAAACGGACTTCCACACGACCTCACCCGATACATTGATTGTCGACTTGCTACCGATGGCGAGCGAAGCGAAATATCCGATCGCCGTCGTAAACGATGATAACAAGCTCTTAGGCGTCATTGTCCGTGTATCCGTGATTTCCGGAATCAGCAGAAAAGGAGGCAACAACGATGACTGATTTTATACCTCAACTTCCCCTCGGGGATTGGTTTGAAGTCCTTGTTGATCTTGCGGACCGGATATTCGGTTGGCTCTTCAACGGCGTCAATGTGTTCTTAAGGAATTTCATCGGCGGCATCGACGATTTGCTTACTGGCATTCCGGCCATCATACTGATTCCAATCCTTGCAATCCTGATTGGTCTCATTGTCAAAAGTCAGCTCACCAAACGTCGAGATAACGGACCCGAAGATAAAAGACCGCTGATCATCGGTGGCATTGTCGCCGCCGGCGTATTCGCTTTCTTCTTCATTATCCTCTTGGTAGGATTATGGGAAACCGAAATCGGCATCATCATCTTTTTCACCATTCTTGCTTGGCTCGCCGCCGGCAGAATCACCCTGACGGTACTGACCGCTCTTGGTCTATTGCTCATCTATTCAATGGGGCTTTGGGAAAGTGCCATCGCGACCATCGCACTCGTGCTTGTGTCGTCCCTTATGGCGCTTATCATCGGGATTCCTGTCGGGATCCTTGCAGCCAAAAAAGCAAGCTTCGGCGACAACATTGTGCGACCGGTACTCGACTTCATGCAGACCATGCCGGCTTTCGTCTACCTGATTCCCGCCATCATCCTGTTCCAACGAGGCAATGTCGCGGGGTCCATCGCAACCATCATCTTCGCGATGCCACCGGTTGTCAGACTGACAAACCTTGGTATCCGCCAAGTACCGGGCGATGTCATGGAAGCCGCAAAATCACTCGGTTCAACCGGCAAACAGCTGTTGCTTAAAATACAGTTGCCGATCGCCTTGCCGACGATACTCGCCGGAATCAACCAGACCATCATGCTGGCGCTCTCCATGGTCGTCATCGCATCCATGATCGGTGCGGGCGGACTTGGTTATGACGTTCGTTCGGCGCTCTCGAGAGTCGATATCGCATACGGTTTCGAAGCCGGTGTCGCCGTTGTCATTCTGGCCATGATCATCGACCGTATGACACAAGCGCTCGGCGACAAAGCTCCGGGTCAATAACCCGCGAGCTTGTAACAAGGCATCAACGAGTTGATTCAACGCGCATCAGAGAATTATCCAAATAGATGCAATCAATACAAAATTCTATAGGAGGAAAAAAACATTATGAAAAAACTACTTGCACTTTTAACAGTTTTCACTTTCACATTCGCACTTGCTGCATGTGATCTTGAAGATGACACACCTACCGTCAATCTTGACTATGTCAACTGGGCGGAAGGAATCGCAATGAACTATCTGGCAGAAGCCATCATCACGGATGAGTTTGGCTATGAGGTCAACTCGACAGAAGGGGATCCCGGTGTAGTATTCACCTCGATTGCCCAAGGCGATGCCGACTTCTTTGTCGACGCATGGCTGCCACTTACACACGGTAGCTATATGGACGAATACGGGGACGATATCCTTGACCTCGGATACAACTTTACCGAGGCGCCAATCGGACTTGTCGTTCCAGCATATGTCGACATCGACAGCATTGACGAACTGAATGACCATGCAGACCAATTCAACAATGAGATTGTAGGAATCGACCCAGGTGCCGGTATCATGTCTACAACTGAAACCGCCATCGAGGAATATGACCTTGATCTCACGCTCAATGCATCAAGCGGACCGGTAATGGTTCAAGAGCTTGCGAATGCCATTGAAGACGAGGAATGGATTGTCGTAACCGGTTGGGAACCTCATTACAAGTTCGCCGACTTCGACCTCAAATTCCTTGAAGACCCTGAAGGTGTCTATGGTGAGCCGGATAACATCCATACCGTAGCACGTGACGACGTCAGAGACGACCTTCCATTGGTCGCGGAATTCTTCGAGAACTTCTATCTTGAAAGTGAAGAGCTCGGTGGACTCATGGGTCTGATCAACGACCATCAGGACGAGATGGACATTGTCGACATCGCACGCATGTGGATGGATGACAATGAAGATGTATGGCAAGCTTGGCTTCCAGAAGACCTAGATTAATCAATAAGCATTGAAGCGTCCATTCGTGGACGCTTCTTTTCTTTTGGTTCATGTATTGTTATAATGGTTATGAAAGAAGGAGGCTGATTTTTTTGAAAGGACTCTTTGTGTTTTCAAACAAGATGGAAGACGTCGAAGGACTGGCGACACGCGCTTTGCTCGTAAGAAGCGGACTTGACATCACGACAACCAATCTCTCTGAAAGCAAACGGATTGTGACCTCATTCGGCCAGCCCATCGAAACCGACACCACCCTGGACGAGATAACCCCCGATGATTATGATTTTCTGATCATTCCGGGTGGTCCATACGTTAAAGAGAGTGTTGACGCCGATACGCGGATTAAAGCGCTCGCGAAAGATTTTTTCACTCAGGACAAACTCATTGCGGCCATCTGTGCCGGTCCACGCTTCTTAGGACAGGCAGGCATTCTTGATGAGAAACACTACACTGCCTTCACCGGCAGCGACAAGGATGCGCCTAAGGGACACTATCATCCGCATGAAAAAGCATTGCGTGACGGCAATATCATCACCGCCCGCGGCGCCGGCGCCGTCTATGAGTTCGCCTATGAAATCATCAAGGCGACCAAGGGCGAAGAAGCCGCCGCTGCCTTATTGAAACAGATCCTGCACTGAGGCAGGTTTCATTGAAAGGAGACACCATGACAAAAAAGACACCGATCCCGAACGAAGCGAGAACCGATAAGTCAAGGCTTGATGCGTTCAAGATGATGTTCAGACGATGGAACCATTTCACGGGCTATTCGTCCCGAAGAGAATTCTGGTGGGGCTACTTGCCCGGCATGGGATTAAGCCTGCTACTGATAGCGGCCATCATCGGCGCGCTTTTGGTTTCACCCGAACTTGCGATGGGTGTGACGCTGCTTTCATCGATCTATCTGATTGTGTTTTTGATTTGCTTCATCGCGCTCATTATGCGCCGCATGGCAGATGCGGGGTTTTCCCGCTTTTTTGGATTATTACTGGCGTTTTCGTTATGGCCAAGTGAGATGTTCGAGTTTCGTGGCCGCATATTTACTGTAGGAGAAGTGATTGGCACCATCATCCTGGTTGCGTTGTTGGTACTGGCACTATTCCCTACGCGCGTCAAAGTCGTCAGTGCGACAAAGAAAAAACACGTTCGTTGATGAACGTGTTTTTATTAGAATCAGTCGACACACTGTGTTTCATTGAACTGGACGCCTTTAGTATCCACTTCGATGGATTCAATCACCACATTCTCGACCGGACGATCGTGAGCTCCCGTAGGGATGGTTGCGATGCTGTCTAGCACATCGAAGCCTTCAATCAACGTTCCGAAGGCCGCATATTCGCCATCAAGATGAGGCGCATCCCTGTGAACGATGAAAAATTGGGAGGTGGCCGAGTCCTTGACCATGGTGCGCGCCATGGAAATTACCCCGCGTTCATGTTTCAGGGGATTTTCAAATCCGTTGCTGGCGAATTCCCCGGCGATCTCACAGGGTCGAGACGCGCCCTGGCCGCCCTGGATCATGAAACTCTCAATGATTCTATGGAAGACAAGGCCATCATAAAATCCGTCATTCGCGAGATTGATGAAGTTTCTGACCGTGTTCGGGGCTGTGTCGAAATCAAGTTCGACAATCATTGTGCCGTGGTCTTTGACAACAATGGTCGCGACCGGGTTTTCCTCAACGGTTTCATTCATGGTATCACCTCCACACGCCATAAGCGTCAGAATGAATGTCAATCCGATGGTCAATTGCATTATTTTGATCATGTCTGTGCCTCGCTTTCATTTCTTTTTCAATTATATCACAGAACGTCTTTTTCATTTGCGATAATTTATGTATAATCATATGTGGACTTTCATTTTTCTAGGAGTGTTACCATGCATAACAAGCTTCCTCATCTGGCCGGACTCGCTTTCTCGGTGATTTTCGGACTTACCTTCATGTTCTCAAAGACCGTGCTTGAAGCCGGCATCTCCCCGATCGGCCTCATCGCTTATCGATATTTGATCGCGTTCATCGTCTTTGAGGCCTTGCGTCGCGTGAATATCATCACGATCACCATCGAACGCCATCATATCGCGACGCTCTTCATCGTCGGGATTTTTCAGCCCGTGCTTTATTTCATTTTCGAGACATACGGCCTTCAAAGGACGACCAGCGCTGAAGCGGGCATGATGATTGCGCTCATCCCCATCATGGCAAGCGTGTTTTCGGCCATTTTGTTGAAAGAACGTCCGGTACCGCTCCAGATCCTCTTCATTCTGCTCAGTGTCTCCGGCGTCATTTTCATACAATACTTCAATATGCGTAGCGGGCTTGAAGTTCAGTACCTCGGACTTTTCCTTTTGTTTCTTGCGGTCGTCTCGGCCGCCTTGTTCAACATCGCGTCCCGTTATGCGGGAAAAACCCTCAAAGCCAAAGAAATCACCTACTTCATGATGTTGCTTGGCGCTGTCTCTTTCAACGGCATTTATGCCTTGTCCCTTTTGCGTCAGGGCGACCTTGGACGATATTTGGGCAACCTCTCGGACGTGACATTGATTTTCCCCATTGCATACCTTGGCATCATCGCATCGATCGGCGGCTTCTTCCTGGTGAATTTCTCCCTTTCACGCCTTGAAGTCCACGTCAGCAGCATCTATGCGAACATCGCCACCATTGTGGCGGTCATCGCCGGCGCGGTCTTCCTTGACGAGCCGATCAGATTATATCATTATATCGGAGCATTCATGATTGTCGCGGGTGTGTACGGGACTGTTCGCATCAACCGCGAAATCGCTCGCAAGCGCACTCAGCAACAATATTGAAAAAACCCTTGCATTCGACCGTGATATCTAGTAAAATCATTAGACGTAGGGGCTATAGCTCAGCTGGGAGAGCGCTAGCATGGCATGCTAGAGGTCACGGGTTCGAGCCCCGTTAGCTCCAAAAACTTGATAATTCCAAACCGCATGACAATGCGGTTTTTTTAGTGCATAAAATTTGATGTTCATATTCATAAGGGTATAATATACCTAAAATCAGGTATTTGGAGGACATTATATGGATAACACAAACATTGTAAAGCCGGTTTCAGTCACCACTACGCTATTGATCATGGGTGTCGCGTTTGCGGCGATCGCCATCGCCATAGACGGTTTCAAGGCCATGATGCCTCTTGTCAGCGCCGAGTTCGGTCTCAGTAGCGCACAAGCTGGATTCTATGCCACGTTCTTTTACATAAGCGGGGTTGCACTGGCTATTTTCTCGGGTCAGATAGCCGATAAAATCGGTCCGAGAAAAGGTCTTATCGGAGCGGTCGGTGTGATTGGTACACTGATGTTTTTACACACTATTGTGCCCTATTATCCGCTTATGCTCGGGCTCGCTTTCTTTACGGGTGTCGCATTCAGTGTGGTGACGCCTTCTCTTAACAAGGGAATCATTGAAATGGTTCACCCTTCCAAGCGCGCGACATCGAATGGCATTGTGCACGCCGGGGCGAGTTTCGGTGGCATCATTGCCTCCTATCTGTTGCCCGTCATCGGGGAAGGGTTAGGATGGCGCGTCGGTGTTTTCTTCGCGGTGGGGTTCGCCCTTTTTGTTGTATTGGTGCTTATCCGAACGTATCAGCCCATAAACAATAATGGCGATAAAAGCGGCGCACCGCGCAATAACAAAGGTCAGCTTAAAGAAGTGGTCAGGAACCCTTTGATATGGATTGTCGCCATCATGGGAATTGTGGTCGGACTTTCCGTTGGCAACATCACCATTCATTATACCCTTTTTCTGACCGGTGACCTCGCGTTTACCGCCTCGACAGCAGGCTTTTTTCTGGCGCTGTTCAATGCTGGAGGAATCCTTGGCAATCCGCTGTTCGGCTATATCAACGACCGTTTTTTGAACTCCAACCGTAGGGTGGCTTTATTCGGTCTTTCAACAGGCATTGGTGTACTCTACCTTGTGATGGGTGGCGTCATCATTCAAGGCGTGCAACCGGGAATCATGCTCGGGTTGTTCTCGTTTGTCCTCGGCATGTTCGCTTTCGCCATCATCGGCATGCTTTTCACGACACTCGGTGATGTGGCGGGGGCTCGCCTAATGGGAACGGCAACGGCGATCATTTTGATTTCTATCCGGTTGACTATGGTTATTGCCCCTCCGCTTGTGGGTTATTTGGCGGACGTTTCAGGCTCGTATGCGCTTAGTTGGCTTACAAGCGCCGTCGCCGTCGTGACTATTGCAGGCATTTTCATGGTGTTGACCATTCCGCACAAGGATATGCTGCGTCGGACATCCTAGATTGGGTCCAACAAACGTTAAAATACTTAGAAACACCTTTTTGATTTTGCGAAAGGTGTTTCTGTTTGTTTGGGGAGGCTATCGAGAACGGTGCCGCATTCATGTTATTTGTAAAAGACGTTTTCCAGATTGTAATCATTGCTGTGGATAGTTTGTGCCGTTACTAAAACTGAAGAATATCAAAACATGATGTTCTAGTCTTGATTGAGCCTTTAAACCTAACCGGCATTTCAGAAAATGGTAATTAATAGGTCCTGAGATGCACAAAAGACCGCTATGCTATGCTATAATTTTCATATATTTGTGTTTGTAATGCATACACGTATGCGACAGGGGGGCTAATTTATAAAAGCCTGTTGCAGCTATTTAGAAAGGGTGAAGACATGAAACAAAGCGACTCAATGAATCTCTCGCTGAGAAATATGTTGATTCTCACGAGCTTTCTCGGCATATTGCTTATTGCCGCTTCATTCATTTTCGGTGTAAGGGTGTTTGCCGTAGCGGCAATCAGCTACGCCGTATCGTTCGTGATTGAAATGGCGTTCACGAAACTCCGGGGGAAGGAACTCGACAACTCCTGGATGGTGACCCCGATGATCTTCGCATTGCTCGTTCCACCGAACGCTCCGCTTTGGATGGTGGGGATTGGTGCCGGCTTTGCGGTATTCTTCGGTAAGATGATTTTCGGAGGGCTTGGCAAAACGGTATTCAACCCCGCATTGGTCGGGATTATTTTCGTGACCGTTTCGTTCATCCCTTTTATGACCACACAATGGCTCGATCCTGTGAGCGGTGAGATTACATCCAATCCGCCGATTGTCGCACTGACGGCCGGACATGTGGACCTTCAGGAAACCTGGAGCATCGGTCAGTTGTTGCTTGGCAATGTGCCGGGCATGATTGGAGAGACATTCCTGGTCGGCATTGTTGCGCTTGGCATCGCGCTACTGATTCTTAAAATCGCCGACTGGCGCATCACTGCATCGCTCCTTGTATCGTACGGCATCATTCAATTCATCATATTTTTCATTACCGAAATGATCGACAGTTCGTTTACCGCAAGCGTCATGTTTGCATTTGAAAACGCCTTGTACGGATACTTGGTGGGCACCCTGCTATTCGCGGCCTTTTTCGTGGCTACGGACCCGGTGACTGCGCCGGACTCTGCTAGAGGGCGCATCATATATGGCATCGGCATCGCTTTTTTGACGGTCATCATCCGCACATTTTCAGCGTTCCCTGAAGGCGTGCTCTTTGCAATCATCCTAATGAATGCGGTCACACCGCATATCGATGACTGGTATGAATCCAAAGCGTCAAAAGACGCAGAAACGGAGGCTGAAGCATGAACAGATATGTGAAAATGCTGGTTTTCGCGTTAGTCATGGGAATCTTCACATCCGCTTTGCTGGTCAGTGTCGACCTCTTGACAGCTGACCGTATCGAAGCCAACCAGCAAGCCAATCTCTACATGGCCATTCTTGACAACAACGACATCGAATATACACAGGCCGATCTCGCCGACATTTTCGAACAGGAAATCGAAGTGATAGAAGAAGACGGCCTTACCTTCTATATCCATCCCGAATCCGGCTCAGTCAGCTACCGCATTGAAGGCGGCGGTGTCTGGGGACCGATTATCGGTATTGTGACACTGGAATCCGACTTTGAGACCATCAAAGGGATCGCCATCCTCGACCAGGAAGAGACTCCCGGGCTTGGCGGTGTCATCGAGAATCCGGAGTATCGTGCCAAGTATGTCGGCAAATCCATGGTTCCCGAACTGATCATCTCAAGAGATGCCGATATGGATGACCCCAACCAGGTGGACGCGATTGTCGGCGGGACCAGAACATCCAATAACTTCGAAGACATCATGAACAACGAATTTCAGAGACATCGTGAAGTCTTCGAAACGCTTGATCTTGACGGGGTGATCTCATGAATCCACGACGACTGATGTATACCAAATGGTTCAACATCTCACGAGATGGGATGTCCCGAAGCAACCCGATACTCATCGCCGCGCTCGGACTTTGCTCGGCACTTGCGGTAACGAACCGTGTGGACAACTCGATTGCGATGGGCCTTGCAGTGACTTTCGTTATCGTGATGAGCTCGCTGATCACCTCACTAATCCGGAACATCATTCCGCAACGGGTCAGGATGGTCACCTACATGGTCATCATCTCCTCATTCGTCATTGCGGTGGACGCCTTCTTAGAAGCATTCGTCCCGAACATTCACGATGCGCTTGGTCCTTATGTGGGCCTGATCATCACCAACTGTATCGTCATGGGCCGTTCTGAAGCCTTCGCATCCAAAAACCCGATGCGGTTCACATTCTTTGACGGCTTGTCCAACGGACTCGGCTACAGCTGGGTGCTTATCGCAATCGGTGCGGTTCGCGAAATACTCGCCTTCGGAACGATTCTCGATTATCGTGTGATGCCAACCGGTTTTGAAAACTGGGTCGTCATGGCCATCGCGCCAGGGGGGTTCTTCGTCCTCGGCCTGCTCATATGGGTGTTACGGGATATGACGAAATCCTATGAGGAGGACCTTGCATGATGAAAACAAAGACCATAAGCGTCGGAAAGGAACGATATCATGTCACTGTTTGAAGTCTTTGTAAGCTCGATTCTGGATAATAACATCGCGTTGGCGATGATTCTCGGCATGTGTCCGCTCATCGCGATTTCCACAAGCACCAAAAACGCACGAGGCATGGGTTATGCCGTCGTCTTTGTCGTCACCATTACCGGAATCATCAACTATCCTATTTTCCGGCTGCTTGAAGCCACAGGCACAAGACAGCTCAACCTGCTGGTCTTCATCATCACCATCGCGGCCACCGTCCAGTTCCTTGAAATGTTTTTGGAGAAATTCCTTCCATCGCTTCACAACGCGTTTGGTATTTTCCTTCCCCTCATCACCGTCAACTGTGCGGTACTCGGTGTTTCGCTCTTCTTTGTCAGCAACGAATATAATTTCGCCCAGACCGCCGTATTCTCGTTCGGGTCTGGAATCGGATGGCTCCTTGCGATTGTGCTTTTGAGCGGGCTCAGAGTCAAAATGGAGAAGAAAAGCGACATTCCCAAAGGGCTTGCCGGCAAAGGCATTGCCTTTATCACACTCGGAATACTCGCCATCGCGTTCGTCGGTTTTACCGGCCTCGCCAGCTAACCCCTAAAGGAGGACTACCATATGAACATTTTCATTCCGATCATCATCATCGGTGTACTGCTGGTAATCACACTTATTCTTATTCTGGCGGACCGCCTTCTCGGGGCTACCGGTGAGAAGATACTCAACATCAACAATGAACAACAGATTCAGATCCGCGGTGAGACCACCGTGCTTGACGCCCTCAGCGCCCAAAAGATTTTCGTGCCTTCCGCTTGTGGCGGGAAGGCCAATTGCGGGCTTTGTAAAGTCAAAATCAACAAAGGTGCGGGCGATATCCGTCCGACCGAAGAACCTTGGCTTACCGAAGCGGACCGTGAACAGAACGTCCGGCTTTCCTGTCAGATCAAAGTCCGTGGCGAGGTTGACGTCGAGATTCCTGAAAGCATGCTTTCAGCCGAGGAATACAAGACCAAAGTGGTTCATACTGAAGATTTGACTCACGACATCAAACTCGTCCGTTTCAAACTCATCGACCCGCCTACAATGGATTTCAAACCGGGGCAGTATTGCCAGATTGAAGTCCCCGGTATTGAAGACATCCGGGCGTATTCGATCGCTTCCGATGCCAAAAAGAACGACGAACTTGAATTCATCATCCGTTACGTGCCCAAAGGCATGGCGACAACATTCATCCACAAAGCCATGCAAAGCGGCGACACCATCAAGCTCACCGGCCCTTACGGCGACTTCTATCTAAGGGATACGGACAAGCCGGCCGTCTTCATCGCCGGCGGGTCAGGGAAAGCGCCGATTCGCTCAATCCTGTTCCAGCTTCGCGATCAGGGCTTTCCTAAAAAAGTGCGCTATTTCTTTGGCGCCCGCAGCAAGAAGGACCTCTATTACACCGAAGAGATGCGAGCCCTAGAAAAGGAGTTCGACAACTTCGAATACATTCCCGCCCTTTCACACCCCGAACCCGAAGACAACTGGGAAGGCGAGACCGGTCTGATCACCGATGTGCTCGACCGGATGACCGGCGATTTGAGCGGTCACGAAGCATACCTTTGCGGTTCACCGGGCATGCTTGATGCGTGTATCGAAGTGCTCAAGAAACACGACATACCGGAAGAAGAAGTGTATTTCGACAAATTTGCATGACCATCAAAAAAACGTGCATCCGCCAAAAAGTGGAACGCACGTTTTTTTATGTTATATTGGTCAGTATAGTGCAATGTGTCCGTCACAACGTTTCTCGGTCCCGCCGAGATAGACTCCCTCGTCCGTCCGAAGAATAATCTGACCGCGACCGAACAGCCCGACATTGTGTTCAATCTCAATGATGTGGCCGTAGCGTTTCAACGTTTCGATGATGTGGGAGGGCATCTCTTTTTCTACCTTTATTCGTTTGCCTTCCATCCACTGCCAGCGCGGTCTGTCCAGGGCCGCCTGCGGATTGAGTTGATCGTCGATGAGGCTCATCACAACCTGAATGTGTCCCTGCGGCTGCATGAATCCGCCCATGACCCCGAACGGTCCGAGCGGGCGTCCGTCCTTGGACAGGAATCCGGGGATGATGGTGTGATAGGTGCGTTTAGCGCCCCCGATGCAATTCGGATGGTCCTTGTCCATGGAGAAATTGTGTCCGCGGTTCTGCATGGCGATGCCCGTACCGGGAATCACGACGCCCGAACCGAACCCCATGTAGTTGCTTTGGATGAAGGAAACCATGTTGCCGTCTTTGTCCCCGGTAGCCAGATATACGGTGCCTGAAGTATTGGTATCCGACGGTTTCGGAAGATGTGCTTTATCATCGATACTCGAATAGTGTTTTTGAATGTTCGATTCGCTTAGCAACGCATCTACCCTTGTCCGCAGATGATCCGGATCGGCAATGTGGGAAAGCCCGTCCGTAAAGGCGAGTTTGGTGGCTTCGATCTGTCGGTGCAAATGCAGGGACTCATAATAATCGGAGAAAGAGAAACGTTTCAGGATCTCAAGGCCCTCAAGCGCGATCAGCCCTTGGGTGTTCGGCGGAAGCTCGTGAACATCATAGCCGCGGTAGTTCACGCTGATGGGATCGACCCATAACGGCTCATGGTTCGCGAGGTCATCCATTGACAAGACGCCACCATGCGCTTGAATGTAGTCCGTGATTTTTTTTGCGATTTGACCTTTATAGAAACTCTTGCCTTTGGTTTTTGCGATGCTTTCAAGTGTGTCGGCGTGGTCTTCCAGATAAAACATGCCACCGGCATCAGGCACATGGCCATCCTTGGTAAACGTATCAAAAAGCGGCTTATATACGTCATCCTTAAGAACTTTTTGGTAGCCTCTCATGGCGTTCGCCCATGATTCAGCCACCGTCGGTGAGAGCGGAAAGCCGTTTCTCGCCAAGCGAATCGCCGGCGTCAAGACGGTCTCAAAATCCAGTGCGCCGAATTTTTCGGACATTGCCACCCAGGCGCTGACGGCACCCGGTGTGGTGATCGGCAGGACACCGAATTTCGGCATGGTTTTATGGCCCTGTTTTTTGAGGGTTTCAAAGGTTAGCGCCTTCGGGGATTTCCCGCTGCCGTTCAAGCCGTGGAGGTTGCCTTCAAAGCTGATGATGGCGAACGCGTCGCCTCCGATGCCGTTTGACGTGGGTTCGACAACGGTGAGTGCAGCCGCCGTAGCGATGGCTGCATCTATGGCGTTTCCGCCCTGTTTGAGAATGTCTGCTCCCGCCTCGGCGGCGAAAGGCTGCGAGGTGGCGACCATGCCGTTTTTGGCGGTCATGACATTGCGTTTTCCCTTGTAGGGGTATCGTGATAAACTGCTTTGCATCGTATCATCCTTTCGATAAGCTATGCATTCATTATACTAAAGATTGTGCGAATGTGTCCAATGGCGCTTTATCACGTATGGTATAATGATTTTGACATAGTCTGAAAGGAATGATTTTCATGAACGAACGTACCGTAGCAGAACTGCAGGATATGCTTGAAAAAGGGAAAACGTCCTCCGAACAACTGATCAGAGATTATCTCCATCACATCGAGATGCGAAACCCATCATTGAATGCGCTCGGGGATGTGAACCACCACGCCATCTTTGAAGCGCGGGCTCTTGACAGCGAACGAAGACAAAAAGGAAAACGGAGCCGCCTGCATGGCATTCCCATCCTTGTCAAAGACAACATCCTCACTTACGATACCATGCGCACGACCGCCAACGCCAAAGTCTTTGAATCGCTTTATGCGCCATATGATGCGACCATCATCAAAAAACTCAGGGCCGCCGGGGCGATCATCCTCGCGAAGGCTTCTCTGAGTGAATTCGCTTATTACATGTCGAAAACGACCATGCCTTCTGGTTTTGGCGCACTGTTCGGTCAAGTGGCGCATCCCTACGACAAAACCGTCGATCCCCTGGGTTCGTCTACCGGTTCCGCCGTCGGTGTTGCGGCCGATCTGGCGCCTGTGTCGATCGGGACGGAAACCAACGGGTCCCTGATTTCACCGGCGACGGCGAACAGCATCGTAAGCATCAAGCCGACACTCGGACTCGTCTCCCGCCACGGCATCATTCCGGTGAGCAGCATGCAAGACACCGCCGGGCCCATGAGCAAAACCGTCCTGGATTGCGCCATCGTGCTTGATCTCATCAAGGGTCATGATGAACATGACGCGACGACATCGATGATTCCTACCGGGGAAGCGCAGGACTATCTTTCGGCCTGTGATGCATCCATAGAAGGGCTTCGCATCGGCCTTTTGAACTTCAAGGACCATGAACCGAAGGAAGAAGAGGCATCGCTTCAAAAAGAAGCCAAAGAAGCACTCGAGTCAGCGGGCGCGATAATCAAACCCGTCGTCCATGATTATGACTTGCCCGACAACACCCTGACACTGACCCCTGAGATGCACCGTGACATGAATGTATTTCTGAGAACCATAAAAGGCCATAGCGAGGTTGAAACGCTTCTCGATCTGATTCGCTATAACCATGCCGATAGGCGGCGCCGCATTCCGCACGGTCAGGGCCGTTTCATCGAAGCCCAGGGGTGCGATCACCGATTAAGCGACCCCGCCTATTTGAAGGCGCGCCGTGAAACCGATCAAGCCGTCCAACGGTTCATCAAGCTGTTTGAAACGCACGATGTCGATGTTCTGATGACGACAAAGATTACCGGTTATGCGCCCGTCGGCGGATTGCCCGTTATCACGGTCCCTGCTGAAGCGTTCAAAAATAAAATGCCCACCGGCATGCTTTTCATCGGCAGACATTTTGAGGAATCGACCCTATTCGGTGTAGCGTCCAGTTATGAAAGACTGAGCAAAAAGCGTGTTCCGCCCGTATTTTCAACGACGGAGAAAAAGTGAGGCAATCAACCCGCTGAGCCCACCGTAAAAAAAGACAAAGGACAAAACGAAAAGATGCGCCCCAAAATCCATACCCGGTGCAATCAACACCAGCATGAAAGCGAAAAGCCCCATCATCATCACGACGGCGGGAACCAAAAGAATGAGGGCGCGGTGCACCTTCCTGAGATAACGGTTTAAAAGCATGACGGTCATGAATGTCGCCCCGAAGGCGTAAAATCCGAACATGGTTGCCACAGTGAATCACCTCACCTCTTCATGATACCACGAATCGTGCAACTCAATGCCGGACATTGTTTTTTGACGATAATTTCTTCCAAGTGGTTTCATTATGAAAGCACACGTATTATAATGGTCCGTAATTGAAAGGATGATACAATGATCAAAATAGTTCTAAAAGCGTTGTTGGTGGTCACACTGAGTGTAGTATTGTTCGCATGTTCGACCGCGGAATATACCGTCACCTTTATCGATCACGATGACGCAGTGATTCATGAGGAAGTCGTCCAATCAGGCGAGGACGCCACCTTGCCCGATGATCCCGAGCGTGCGGGCTATGTGTTCACCGGATGGGATGGCTCACATGAAAACATATCGGAAGACACGACACTGAAAGCGCAGTATGACGAGGCGCCGGACGGAGACATCGGCGAACGCATCAGCGAGGTTATGAATGCTGATAATTTCACCGAAAACCTCGTCATCCACGTCGACGATGCGCTTGTTCAGTCCAACCGGATGGAAATGACCGATTCGACGGTGCACCTGACTTTCGAACAAGCGACCGGCGAGACCCAGTCGGCCTATTTCACGAAAGAGGACGATACCTATACCGAATACGTCAGTGACCCGGTGGCGGCGTGTTACTTGGACGGGGAATTGACCATGGAGCAGTTCGACATGATCCCCGACGCTTTTTCATGGAGACAATACCTTCCCGCGCAAGCCAATGAAGGATGGTTCCACCAAGACGGCGACACCTACACATTGAAACAGGAACTATACGATACGATGGTCACACGCATCGGTACGGCATTTGAAGAATATACACTCACTTTGAGTGATGATGCGCTCACGCTCAGACTCGTTGTGGCGTCGGAGGATACCGGCGAGACGTATGAGTATGTTCTGACCTTCACCGAACTCGGTACCACCAGCGTCGAGCTGCCCGACTTTGAAACGTGTGTGGAAGAAGAAAATGAATCCTACACATATTATGCGACGGATGAGGGTCTGATCCTCACCGGCTACAAAGGAGAAGACGAAGTACTCGAGATTCCTGAAGCGATTGATGGCACCCCGGTCATCGCCATCGGTACGCGGGCGTTCGCTCAGACTTACACCATTGAAACCATCATCATTCCGGACACCGTCACAACCATTGGGCCGCAGGCCTTTGACGATGCCCCCTCACTAAGAAAAATCTACATTCCCGACAGTGTCGAGACCATTGGGTCGA
>PWHE01000113.1 GCA_003554735.1 Mollicutes bacterium
AGGACAATATTAATGTGAAACCCTAAGAAATGCGCAAACCTTGTTTAAGTGGGTGTCTGATGCGAACTATATTTTTATGAAGGTGCTTTCCATCGATCATTGAAGGTTAATATGGCGTCGCAAGCCACACTTACAACGGAGGGATATAAAATTTTGCAATGCATCCGATATTTGTGATTGCAGCTATATTTTAAATCAAGCATAGAACATATAGTTCAACCTCCACTTTATAATCTTAAATAAAAAAATGCATTTCAGTTGCCATGTTTTGTATTTGTTGTTGTCAAACAAAGGAAGCTTTGTTATACTTTAGCTGTAATACAGTTTAGCAACAACTTTTTGTCCTTGTCATTGTATTTGAGCTTTGTTAATGGAGAGAATTATGGTTATGCGTATACGTTATATATTCATGATTTTGTTAATCGTTATCGCGTCATCCTTTCATAACTCGCCCATACATGCCGAGTCAAGTGATCGTTCAGATGATGACCTTCAAGTCGTTTATCTTGATCTCATTGGATGTGAGGTATGTGACAAGGTCAAAGACCATGGTGTCATCGACGGATTGAAAGCTCAAGGTGTCGATGTCATTATCTATGATGTCATGGACGATCCCGTAAAGTCCGATCAATATGCTTCGGCGTATGGCATCAGTGGCGGACGAGCGGCTCCGATCATTTTTGCGGGCGATACGTACTTTCGTGGGGCGGACGACATCATTGAAGCGTATGAATCGGGAGACATTCTCTACCACGCCCAATATGAGCTTCGAGACGTCAGTGATTATCAACCGCGTGACTTTTCCTTCATTGGTGGGTTGGTTTTCATCATCCTGACCGGACTGCTCGATGGCGTAAACCCATGTGCCATCGCAATGCTGCTCATGTTCATTTCCATGATCGGATTCACAAAAAGCACGAAAATCATGATTACGGTAAGTTTCTCATATATCTTTTCTGTGTTTATGACGTATTTGATTATCGGATTTGGTTTCCTTACCGTCCTTGGGTTATCCAGACAAGCTTTTGAAAACGTCTCGATTGTGCTTTATGGATTCTTTTCCGCCTTGACACTGTTCCTTGCGGTCGTCACATTTTATGACTATTTTGTGACGAAAAACCAAAATTATGAACAAGTCAAAAACCAATTGCCCAAGTTCATCCGAAACTTCAATGAGAAACTGATGAAGAAAATGACGACGGTTATGGAAGACAAGCATAATAAGAATCAGCGATTTATCTGGTTCATCGTCATTCCCTCATTCGTAGGAATTTTGGTGGGAATCACAGAAGCCGCATGTACCGGACAAATATACATTGCCGTACTTGCGTCGCTTGAAGCCAGTGTTCAGCCTGGTATCAACGCAATAAAGGTATTCTACCTTGTGGTTTTTAATCTTATGTTCATAATGCCTCTGATCATAATCGCAATAATCTCCATCAAAAGTAAAAATACGATGTTTGTGGCCAATCTGACCCGTGAACACTTGCCCAAAATTAAATTTGCAACCGCAATATTCTTCCTTTTTATGGCAATATATTTCGTCCTAATGATTATGGATGTGGGATTTCTGAATTTCGAATTGACCTTATGACCTGATTTTCACAATGCATTGCATTGTTTAAATAAAACAATCTTTACAATATGGGAGGAGTAACAATGAAAAAATTTTTACTGGTTTTATTTCTGGCTCTGACCTTCACTCTCGCAGCTTGTGGCAACGGCGAGAATGGAGATAACGGAGACAATGGAGACAATGGAGACAATGGTGAGAACGGAAACGATGTAACCATTCCGGATACAATCACCATGGCGGATCTTGATGACTATTTGTTCGATCCTGACTGGCAGTTTGTCGATTCGAGAAACTTCGACGATCAAATGTCAGACGGATGGATTCGCGGGTTTGAAATGATCCCGTTCTTCCAATACCTTGAGTATGAGGAAATTCTGGTTCGTACGGATGGATGGAACTTTGACGGTTCGCAGATAAAAGATGAGAACGCTTTGCGCGAACTTTTCGATGAAGACAGGAATATTGTCTTGATTTGTGCTGCGGGCGTCAGAGCTGGATTCATCAAAGAGGCACTTGAGCACCTCGGCTACGAAAACGTATGGAATGCAGGCGCACTTGGAGATTATACGGGCGATCACCGTGTTTTTGGCGATGACAGCTTCAACATCACATTGCCACCACGCGCGCATGTAGATGATCTTCCTGAAGACATCAACATGGACAACATCGATGACTTCCTGGGCCGTCCCGGCACCAAGTTCTTCGATTTCCGTGATATCTATCCGGGTGAAAGCGCACCAAAACTTGAAAATGGCTGGATTGAAGGATTCACCTTCGTTCCTTACTTCGGATTCTTGACGCATGAGGACAACGAAATCCTTGAACATCCTGGTACATTCGACCTTGATGAAATTGATCTTGATGAAGTCATTAACGATGACATGATCTATGTTCTTGAAAACATCTTCGGCGACAAGGATAACGAACTGATTCTCATGTGTATGAGCGGAGCGCGCAGCGGATTGATGCAAGCGGTTCTTGAAGAAATCGGTTATGAAAACGTCTGGAACGCTGGCGGCTGGAGAGACTATGAAGGCGATTACAAAATCCTTCCATGGTGCGAAGGCGGAAGCGAAAACGGCGAAAACGGCGAAAACGGCGACTGCGAATAATTTAAAGGAGAGTTATCTATGAAACGATTATTTCTACTTGGCCTAGTACTCGTTACCGCCGGCCTTGCAACGGCTTGCGGAAACGGAGATAATGGCGAAAACGGCAATGGCAACGACAACGACAATGACAGACCCGACGACGCGACGACAACCATGCTTCAGTTCCCGCATCTTGACGGGTATGGCACCGAAGTCTATCGAGACATGCCAATTCTGTTTGAATATGAGATGCGTGATTATGTCAAGTATCAGGTTGCGTTTGTCTCATGTACATGCCGTGCACCGCGTGTGAACTATTGGAGTGTAGCGTATTTCGAGATCAGCAAGTCAACCGGTGAAATTCTGACCTTGACATTCAGTTCGGATGGCGAAGACGGAGACTACACTGCAGGCATGTGGGGCGACAGCGACCCAATCCCTGATACCGGAAAGACATATGAAGATCATTTTAAAGTCGATTTCATTCCTTGGCTCGTCGGAAAGAACTCCGATGATCTGGACGGCATCAACATTTTCTACAATGATGCACCAAGCCAGTATTCAGATTTCGAAAATACGACTGAGATCGAGGAAGAAGACCTTATTGACGCATATGCTGGAAGCTCAGTGACGACGCACAGTCTCATTCGAGTCTCCAAAACATTGCTCGATTACCACGACGAAAATTACAGAGACTAATCAGGTTTGGAGGCATTTGTTGCTCAAATGCCTCTTTGCCCTACCCGGGGGGAATACCCATTAAAACAATTCTCATGACATGCTTTTTGTCTGTTGTGATGATGCTTGGTGCCTGCACCAATGGATTACAAGAGCCAAAAGCTTCATATGACGATTTTGAACACATTGAACACTGGGACGACCTATCCCGAGTGGAAGGCGAATTTACTATCATATACTACTACTCGCCTTTTTGTGATATTTGCATTAATCTTGAGGATGAAGTCAGTGGATATCTGAAAACACTGAGTGACTCTGTGGAGATATTCCTTATTGACAGCGGAAAGATTTACGAACAGGGAAGTCCCGATTTTGAATACCGGGAAACCGTTCCTGCTTTGATTATCTTTGAAGATACCGAATTTCAGGAATGGATCATCGGTTCGAGAAACGTAACCGACTATTTGCAAGATCAAATCAATCAAATGGATTAAAGGAGAGATGAAACATGAAAAAACTATTGTTAATTGCAGTGTTCGCACTTGTATTTACGGTTGCCGCTTGTGGCAACGGTGACGACGCGCCGGACGTTGAATATCCTGTTGAGTATTTCAACGCAACGGTCACCGGTTCGAATGTTGATGGAGATACAGTCGTATTGACCATCGATGGCGAAGGGTTCTATCCCATGACCGCCGAGGTTACATTTGAAGGTGGAGCCATGACGGATTTCGTGGTTATCGACCATGAAGAAAGCGCAGATTGGGGCGGTGTCATCATCGAACGTGGCGACATTCAATCGTCCATTGTCGATCAGTGGGACGATCTTGATAACTTCGACATCAGTCCGTATAAAGATGTGGATGCGGACACTGGCGCAACCGCTACCGCAGAAGCGCTTGAGGATATCGGCGTGGCGGCTGTTGAACATTACTTGGAATACTACGCTGACTGATAGAACCGAATGCATCCAATGCTATCCATCCGGCCATGCCGATGGATAGCATTTTTTTTGTGACTGGGCAAAGCGCTGAATCTTTTTTTGGATTGTCTTGGTTTATACTGTTTTTATGGAAAGACGCTATCCGTATTAAGAGGGAAACAATTGAATCACGTATATCTTTCACTCTTTTGCATGGCGGTTTTTCTTTTGATGCATTGATTGGATACACAATCACTTGTGAGAAGTCGATTTGAAAGGACCCCTTTCAGAAGGGACGCAAACATTTGAGCCCTGCACTTTACACCTTTATTCTATATCGATTTGTTTTTTTGCCCCTTACTTTCGTACTGTTAGGATTGCTTGCCTCGTTATGGAAACCATTTGGCGAAGAACCCACATTGGTGGTTCCTGACGATCTATATGAAACCTATATGGAGGATGACTTCTATGCGGAGTATTACGGGGAGCACATCGTCAAAGACAGCGATTTTGACGACTGAACCATGTCAACATACGGGTTTTCCCATAGTCTATGTGAAACGATGTTAGAACAACGAAAGGGGACACATTATGCACCCTGACACGCGACAATTACACCATCTTTCCAGGGCGTTTCGAATCCTGTTCATCTATTTCTTTTTGTATCTGGTTGTCATCGCACTATTTTTCATTTCGCCATTCACATTCTTCATTATGGATGACATTGCCTATAATGAGCCGTTATTCATTTTTGCGGCTTTCCTCGGCCTTTTTTTGCTTCCGGTGGGGATCTATCACTACCGTGAAGCTACTCGCTACGGCATTCCCGAAGACGATGCAATCGTCAAACGGCGTCTGTTGAATGTGAATATCCTTGTCCTGTTCGGCATCTCGCCGGGCATGGGTATCCTATTTACGCCCGGTTTCGTGGTGATGAACGCGGTCTTGGATGCGTTGCTCACGCGTGAGGTTTCCCTTGATGCCATGTACTATCCCTGGGTTTTCATCACGCGCTGGGCGCTTACGCTTGCTTTTGCTTTTTATGTCCTCACCCTCGCCAACCGTCCGGTGAAACCGGTGGACAGGAAAGACCGCATCCTTGCATCGTTGATCGGAGTCGTGGTGTTGTTGGGACTGGTGCCTTACCTCTTAGTCTATCTCGGCGATTTGGCTTCGGCGATGCCGGACCCAGTGGGTGTTGTTTTGGCCTATGGATATGTTTCCAGTCTCATTGTCCAACCGTTTATCTTCATCATGCTTTTCGTCATGTACTATAAACGTACGTTCACCGACCCACCTGAGAACGTTTAGCGTAGAGAATGAGGCGCTTGTGAACCACAATCATGAAACAAGGTTCCACTGACAATAAAGCAAACCATAACTTGAAAAGGAACGGTGACACCGAATGATAACATTACGATATTTTTACCACAAAGTCTTTCGACGGACGACCATGACCGAAACGATGCAAACCTTGAAACAAGAAGCCATCCGCAAGAGTGAAAATGACGTGCGTGCGCGCCATCATGAGGGGAAACTTACCATGATGAATGCGATTGATTAGTGCGTCAATGATAATGTTTAAACGGAAAGTGTTATACGGAATCATTAATATGTGACAAACAGCCATCTCATGCCTGAGGATTCCAACGAAGTGTAGGTTGAATCAGAAATATTGTCCTGATAGAAACCCAACATATGGTAAAAAAATATACCATAACCTATGATAACTATAAATTTAATGGTAAAATATTATTGAAAGAGGTGTTGAGTATGGATATTGTGAAAATAATAGGCGAAAACATTAAATCATTGATGAAGGAACGGTCTATCTCATATCGTGAATTGGGACGTGAAATAGGTGTGTCCCATCCAACAATGAAACGTTACGTAAACGGTGAACAGCCAATGGATAGCGAGAAACTGATGTGTGTAGCCAAATATTTCAATAAACCGTTTGAATCATTTTTTAGAGAGTGTAGCAACGATGAGGCGGTCTTTACCTTTATGTTCAGGGCAGACAAAGCAAGCGAGCATGTCGCCGAGATTGATTTGGACAGGATGAGACTATCGATTCAAGGCTATCTTGATGTCATGGATCATGATGATGTTCACTCAATTCCCGGAAAATACTCACTTCCTTCAGAAGGAAAAAAGGTTCTGAGCGCGAAACTGAAAATGAAATTGGAAGAAATTGCGAATGCTCATAGACGTATTTTGGACATTGAAAACGTCATCCCGGAAAACTACTATGATGTGTTCGCATCGGCGGGCATCAATGTGATCGTTCGCAAATTTAACAATCCTGACTTTTTTGGGATGTCTTCTTACGCGGAAAACAATGGGTGTTTCATCATTGTTAATGATGATGAAAACATCCCTGAAGAAAGAAAACTGTTCACTCTTGTACACGAATATGCGCATCTGCTTTTTGATCGTGAACAATATTCGAAAGACAACAAAGATGTTTTCTACACCAGCGGGCGAGCCGACATGAGTGAGAAAATCGCGAACAAGTTTGCAGGGTATTTTCTCATGCCCCGCCATAAAGTTGAAGCCTATGCAAAAGACAAAGACAACCTTGACCTTGTGATGATGAAGAAACACTTCAAAGTCAGTCTGCAAGGATTGTTTGTCATGCTTAGGGAGTATAAGATCATTTCCAAAGCTTCATCGGATCGCTTTTGGAAGCGGACTATGGCTAATGGCGCTTTGAAAGAAGAACCTTATCCCATGGAAAGCCTTTCGCTTGAAAAGAAGAATGTTCGTCTGATCGAAAAACTGAAAGATGATTATCTCAACGGCACCATCAGTGCCAACAAGATATCTGAAGTGCTCGGTCTTTCCATTGTGGACGTTCGCAAACTATTGAGACGGTGGAGTGAGCTGGATGAAAGATATATACACCACCGATAAACTTGACGTTGTCGTCGATAACAATGTCTTGCAGGATCTATATGAGCTCGGTTGTGTGGATTTGCTTTTTTTGGTATTTGAAAGTGTGACCATCCCACGATCGATTTTTGACAGTGAAATGCTCGTTGCAATCAAAGACAGTCTGGATGGATTTGATTACATCGTTGGCGATATTCATACCCCCGAAGGATTCGCTATGTTTCAAAATCTGAGTGGGAAGCCATACCGGAAACTGTCGCGCCACGACAAGTTCGGCATTGCCATGGCGCATGAGCGCTCTTGCTATTGCGGCAGCAACGACCGGCTCGTCCGCAGGGCCTGTGAAGTTTTCTCCATCCTTTATACCGGGATTCTCGGCGTCCTCGGACGCGCCTTTTATCAAAAGCGGATCGATCAGGCGGCTTTTTTGCACTACACGGAGAAGCTCAAGTCCGAGGAGACGACGTGCTATATCGGCAACGACATGATTGATGCCTTCGTCGATTCATTTCGGTCGCTCATGGAATGAACGTGGCGAACAGACAGGGCTTTAAGTGCGGAGCTTCGCCCCTCCCCCTTACCTCCTTCCCTGCACCATCCCCCACAGCAAGGAAGGGTTGGGTGGTTCTTGGGTGGTTATGGGACATGGTTGGGAGGAATAAACATTCACTTTATTAAGCAATGAACAGGTTTCTTTGAATTATGTTTATAAGTCAGCATGCATCGGTTGCATTTTCAAGACCGATCGGGAGTACCAAGCCATAAAGATATTCATTACATAGTACAAGAGAAGGAGACCCTATGTCGATTTCAGAAAAAATAGAAATAGTCAGACAGCATTTTCAAGATTCGGAAGAGGTCAAGCTTACTTTCCATTTCGATGATTTATTGTTTACGTACTATGGAGAGTATATGGGGAATACGGATAACCAAATAGTGTTCGTCAGAATGATAAAGGATAATCCTGATTTCCGTTTGAA
>PWHE01000059.1 GCA_003554735.1 Mollicutes bacterium
ACGGTCTCTCCTTCGGGAATGGCGCGGAAAGGAAAGATGAATGTGAATATGACTTGCAGGAACATGAACGCAAGAAGGATCAGGGCATCCTTTTGAAATGAATTGAGTTTCGGCATGAAACAACCCACTTTCTTAAAAAGTTACGTGGAGTCAATGCATCTTCTTCGAGTGTATTGTATCACGCACACGGGATATGACAAAGGGTTTTTCATTAAGTAAACGGTTTTATTTTTATATTACAATTTTTTGTATAAAAAGGCATGGCCGGCGTGGCCATGCCTATGAAAGGGTTTACTTCTTTTTGGTTTTCTGGCGGTTTCTGAGCGCGATGACATGGAGTTGCTTGAGCTCGTGTGGTTTCACAAGACGCACATCGCCCTTTGCAAGTCCATCCAGTGTGATGATGCCGAAGCGAAGCCTTTTGAGTTTGATTACGGGGTGATTGACCTCTTCAAAGACCCTCCGGATATGGCGATACTTCCCTTCGGTGACGATGAAATTGAGTTTTGTGGTCTCTTTTTCCTTGTTGTATTGGACATTACGTATCTTCGAAGGGGCGAGTTTCTTGCCGTCAAGGCGGATCTGACCGCGTTCTATCTTGCGGCTGGTGTGTTTGCGCAGAAATCCTTGAATGGTCACTTCATATTCTTTTTCAATGCCGTTGCTCGGGTGAATCATCTTTTGGGTGAAGTCCCCGTCGTTCGTAAGGATGAGCACACCCGATGTGTCATAATCAAGACGGCCGACGGGGAAAATCCTCGCGTTGGTGTCGATGAAATCGAGGACCGTTTTCCGGTTTTTCTCATCGTCGACGGTCGAGACCGTCCCTTCGGGTTTGTAAAACACATAGTATTCCTTTTCCTCTATTTCAATAAGGCGTCCGTCGACGGCAATGACATCGTCTTTAGTGGCTTTCGTGCCAAGTTCCCTGACGACTTCGCCGTTGAGTGTGACGCGGCCTTCCTTAATCAGTTCTTCCGCCTTGCGCCGTGATGTGACACCGGCTTTGGCGATCAGTTTTTGCAAGCGCTCCATGGAGCATCCTCCTAGTTTTCTTCGTTGCCGTTTTCCTCAAGAGGTTCAACGAGCAAGTGGACATATTTGATTCTTCGTTCTCGGATTTCCTTGATGATGAAGGTGAGGGTGAACATTTTTTCAGCCTCATCGTGATTGTAAGAGACCATTTTTTGTTCCATTGTATAGGTCTTGTCGACCTCGGGCAGTTCCTCGAAACATTCAAACAGGAAGCTTGAGAGGGTTTTTTCCTCTTTGTCCGGGGCGTCGCCCAGATTGAGTTCATTGAAGAGGTCTCCAAGTTCGATGTCGGCGTTGATGCCGTATTCGTGGTCGTTGATCTGCTTGAGATATTCGTCGTCGATGTCGTCATGTTCATCATAAATCTCGCCAACAAGCTCTTCAAGCGCGTCTTCCATGGTGACGATCCCGCTGGTTCCGCCGAACTCGTCACTGACAATGGCGAGGTGGGAGTTCTCCCGCTGCAAGGTCTCGATCAGGGTATCGGCACGCATCGATTTGGATACGAAGACAGGCGGATTCATGATGTCGCGGATTTTGATCGGGTTGCCCTTTATGAGCTGAGTGAAGAAATCGCGCTCATTCAGGATGCCGATGATTTTGTCACGGTCCTCTTCGTAGACCGGGATTCGTGAAAACTGATGGGCGAAAAATTTCTCGAGGATGGAATCCTTGGAATCGTTGACTTCGATGGCGATCATATCGACGCGGGGCGTCATGATCTCATAAACTTGTTTCTCGCCGAGGTCGAGCACACTTTGCAGCATCTCCGCTTCTTCCTCGTCGATGGACCCTTCCTCCTCCATCGTGTCGATGATGGTTTCCAGTTCATCTTCACTGACACTTATGGTCACACGGTTGTCGTGTTTCAAGAAGAGTCCCTTGATCTTAAGAAATACCCAGACAACAGGCTTAAGGATGCGCATGATGAAAAACATCGGTCCGCTGATATGGATCGCGATCTCATCGGAATGCATCTTGGCGAAGCTTTTGGGGATGATTTCGCCGAAAATCAGGATGATGGTCGTCATGACGGCCGTGTTGGTTACGGTGATCAAGGTTTCCTGACCGGCGAATATGCGGGCGAAAACCCCGGTCGACACCGTCGCGAGGGCGACGTTGGCGAGGTTGTTGCCCACAAGAATGGTGGTCAGCACGTTGTCGAAACGTTCGTGGATCCAAAACGCTTTTTTCGCACCCTTCCTTCCATCTTCGATGCTCTTTTTCATGCGAATCGGGTTCAAAGACGAGAACACGGTCTCGCTCATGGAGAAAAAGCTTGATACCAGTAACAATATCAAGAGTAGGACGATGCTGGATGGGGGAACAGTGACAGCGAGCTGTAGACTACTGGGTATGTCCAAGTGGATTCACTCCCTTAGGCTTTGGTCGAGTACTTGCCTGTCGCCGTGTTGATGACGATTTTGTCACCTTCGTTGATGAAAAGCGGTACTTGAAGTTTGTATCCGGTCTCGACGACCGCATCTTTGGTGGCGTTGGTCACGGTGTTTCCCTTGACGCCCGGAACCGTTTCGGTGACTTCAAGTGTGACTTTTTCAGGAAGGTCGACACCCAAAATCTCGTTTTCGAATGAGATGACGTTGACATCCATGCCCTCTTTGAGAAAGTTCTTCTCGTATTCGATCTGGTTTGAAGGGATTTCAATCTGTTCATAGGATTGCGTGTTCATGAACACGAAGTTGTCCCCGTCTGCATAGATGTATTGCATCGGTTGTTTGTCGATCATGGCGGTTTCGACTTTTTCGCCCGCACGCCATGTTTTGTCGAGTATGGTACCGGTACGCAGGTTTCTCAGTTTGCTGCGGACAAAGGCGCTGCCCTTGCCTGGTTTGACATGTTGGAACTCGATGATCTGATAGATGTTTCCTTCATGCTGGATGGTAAGACCTGTTTTGAAATCGTTGCTTGTAATCATTGTTATCACTCCTGGTATGGATATACTATATAGGATTTACGTGGTTTTGTCTATGAATTTTCGAACCACGCGGTTTTTTTCAGTTCATTGAAGCCGATGATAATTTCTTTGAAGGTGAATCGGACACGTTGTTTTTTCGTCCCTTGCATGAGGACCATGTCGGTGCTCATACGCTCTCCGGATTGCTGAAAGTTCGTTTCTGATACGAGCGCACCCCTGGAAATCTTTTTGAGAGTTGCGACACTGGTTCCGAGCAGTTCGATGTCGCCGTTTTTGGCAATCTTGAATATTTCGACGTGGGAGACATCCTGAAAGAGCGCCATCGCGTTGTCGGTCATCATCGATTCATAAAAGGTGTTTTCCGGATAGTCGCCTTTCAGATCGACGCGGTCAAGCAAAAACACGACATGTTTCTGGTCGATGTGGCGGACCCTTGACACTTCGGTGTTGTAAAAGCTCACATCGTGGATGAAGCCCGGTGTCACGTGCCGGTAGTCATCATGGAATCGTTCGACGAGTCGGCTTGTTACGGAGTCCCTTGAGGGAGCGAGTTCCTGGATTTCCACATCGTTGCCTTCAAAGAACAATTTATAGGGCTTCTTCTTTTGCTTGAAATGCCCTTCATACGATAAAAGGGTCTTAAGCACATTGATATCGTGCGGATAAATCGGCATGGCGATTTTGAAGCGGCGTCGTTTGCCTTTGATGATGAGCGCATTTTTCCTTGTCTGACGGACTTTTCTGATGTTGTTGATGAACATGAGTTTGTAACGTCTGAAGAACGTCTGCTTGGCGATGGCGTCGTGGGTTAAGAGCACGGATCCCGTCTTTTTGCGGTGGATATAAAGCAGCGGGACCCCAAGAAGCACAAGTGCAAGAAATCCGATATACGGAAGCACGATCCATTCCGTCGCGACAACGCCGAAGCTTTCAAGCAGATAATAGGTCAGGACTAAAAAGAACAGCGCCATCGCCAGATAGATTTTCTTCGGGATCTTGACCTGTTTTTCAAAGATTTTATAGCCGGCAAGCGGGCGTTTGGTTATTTTCAGATATTTGCGCATGAGGCCATTCATTAGCCTCCCCCCTTCTTTCACATGATGACATACAGCAGCGCCACCATCACGATTGCACCAGGCAGCGGCATGAACAAGGATTTTGTCAATATATTCTTGGCGGAAACGTCCTCACGGTAAAGACTCAGGTTGAGGAGAAGCACAGCAAAGGCGAAAACAGGCCAAAGCAATAGCGACAAGGCAAAGATGATGTCGCCCGGAACCCCTTCAATCCTGAAACCGACCACAAAAAGGACGATCATGACCAATCCCAGTGTGAAACCGCCCACATAAGGCAATCTTCTTTTCATAATGTCATCCATTCCTTTTTTCGATATAAACATGAATATTATAGCATAGATAAGGGGATTTAAAAATGCCAAAGCCCCATAGAACAAAATAAAATTGACATTGCATTATCCCCTCTATATAATGTCTTTGAGGAGATGATACCATGGACTTGTTAATCAGATACGGTGTGCCCGTCATTATCGGTCTCACCATCGGTTTTCTTTTATTGAACAGACAGAAAGCCAAAGAGGCGAATGTGACCGTGCTCGATGCCGACACGTTCAAGAAGAACATGCGCAAAGGGCAGCTCATTGATATTCGCAGTCAAAAGCGGTTTGAGGAAGAGAAAATCAAAGGCGCGAGAAATTTCCGCCCGGGCTACCTCAAAAGCAAGCAACAGACCAAGGTCCGCAAAGACAAACCGCTCTATCTTTATGACGACAAAGGTTTCAAGTCACGCCGGGTCGCCAAAAAACTTCACCGAAAGGGATTCAAGGAGCTCTATGTCCTTGACGGTGGATACCAGGCCTATAAGAAAATCAAAAAGTAAGCACCGTTTCACGGACGCAGGAATGCGTCCGTTTTTTATTGGTTGATGCAAGAGAGTGAAACCCCGGTCCGAAAAAAGGCCGGGGTTTCATATATAACGGTTTTATAAGGCGCTTGCGTCGCTATTTTTCATACAGTTCGATCGTCTCAAAAAGGATATCCGATATTTCGCCCTCGATCGTCTCCAGACGCATATGCAATCCGTCATCCTCGCGACGGATGTCCAGATCATGGATGGTAAGCTGACCGTCCTTGACGTTGCCTGAAGCAAGCGTGAAACGTTCGACGTTCTTGAGTTTCAGACTGACCAGGGTGTTTTTCTCAAGCCGGGGATTCCTGTCAGAGAGAATTTCAATCGACAGGATGATCGAGCGGTCCTCAAAAACGATCCGGCTGATTTTCCCGTCATGGAAAACCGGTGGGCCGCCGAGCTTTTTGGAAAGTTGTGTTGACTTGATTTCTTCCAATGAATACATGCGATCACTCTCCTTAACGGTTACGCCTTTATTATACTATCAGGCCCCGTCCTTTGACAACTTGAACGTGTAGCCGTCCTTCTCAAGACGACTTCGGTAGCTGGTGCGCAGTCGCTCATAAAGCGGCCCGGGCAATGTCGAACCATCGATTTCCTTACTTGGTGCGTCCCCTTTTTCCAAGCGGGCGATGCAATCGGGGTCGATCAGAATCGGGAAGCCGATGCCGAGATATTCGAAGCCCATCGAGAGTGCCTTTTTCGCTTTTTCAAGCGAGTTGATGCCGCCGGCTCCGATCAAAGGGACCGCATGGGTGAGCACGGTCTGGATTTTATCCACAAGCGGCGTCGCATCGTCTTCATTTCGCATGGATGTCTGGTCGAAGGCGCGAAGCGAGACGTGAAGATAGTCGAAAGCCTGTTCCTTGAGAAAAGCAATCAGTTTCTGCGTCATCTCCATGGTGATGCCATCCTCCTCGATTTCTTCGGGCGAAAAGCGATAACCGAATATGAACGCTTCAGGGGCATGGGTTTTGACAACCTCATGCGTCGCGCTGATCACTTCCTTGATGAAGCGCATCCGCTTTTCGAACGACCCGCCGTATTCGTCGGTGCGCCGGTTCGAATGCGGTGAAAAGAACTGTTGCAGCAAATAGGTGTTGGCACCGTGAAGCTCGATGCCCTGGTAGCCGGCTTCAATCGCACGGCGTGCCGCCTCGGCGAAATCGCGGACCGTTTGAGCGATTTCTTCCTTCGTCATTTCTCTCGGGGTCACTTTGGTGTCTCGCGGCGCTTTGATTGCACTGGGTGCGACGATGGTTCTTTCAGGGTCTTCATGGCATGAGGGGTCGTTCATGCGCCCGCCGTGATGAAGCTGGGCGATTGGGATGCCGCCGCGTCCCCTGATGGCATCGACAAGCTTTTTCATCGGGGCGATTTTCGTATCGTCCATCAGACTCATCTGATTGACAAACGCCTGTGCGCTTTCACTGACGGCAATCGCCGGGGAGATGATCATGGACGGACCGTGCGCCCGCAGTTTGAGATAGTGTATTTCCGAATCGGATGGAGTCAGGTTTGGATTGCCGCTATAGGTCGTCATCGGGGCCATGACAAAGCGGTTTCTAAGAGGGATGCCCCCCAGGTGGGTTTCTTCGAATGGTTTCATGATTGTCACTCCTTTACAAAAGCCATTATAGCACGGACAGCGAAACTGTTGTTAAGTTAGCGTTTTCATTTTTTATCACTTCGTGTATAATAAGCGTTGAATGACATCGGAAAGGAATGATTGCATGAAGAAATCATACAAAGCGGAACCCTACCGCATCAAGATGGTGGAGCCCATCCGCGAGATATCGAAAGACAAGCGAATCGAACTGCTTGAAAATGCCGGATACAACCCCTTCGCCCTCAGAAGCGAGGATGTCTACATCGACCTTCTGACCGACTCGGGGACGGGGGCCATGAGTCATGAGCAATGGGCCGCTTTAATGCGAGGCGACGAGGCCTACGCCGGATCCCGGAGTTTCTACCGGCTGGAAAGCGTGGTCAAACACATCACCGGCTATGATTATTTCATCCCGGCCCACCAGGGACGAGGCGCCGAACAGGTCGTCCTTCCGAAACTGGTCAAACACGACAATATGGCGTTCATCTCGAACATGCATTTCGACACGACGCGAGCGCATGTCGAAATCGCCGGCGCACGAGCCATCGACTGCACCATTGATGAATGTTTCAAAACAGGCGAATATCATCCCTTCAAAGGGAACTTCCATCTCGACAAACTCAGAGCCCTCATCGATGAGCGCGGCAAAGAAAACATCGCCGGAATCATCATGACCATCACCAACAACTCCGCAGGCGGTCAGCCCGTGAGCATGGCAAATCTCAGGGCCACCGCCGCCATCGCCCGCGAGTACGGACTGCCCGTCCTGATCGACGGTGCGCGCTACGCGGAAAACGCCTGGTTTGTCAAACAACGCGAACAAGGCTATAAGGACAAATCGATCCTTGAGATCGCCCGTGAAACGTTCGAACTTGCGGACATTTTCCTAATGAGCGCCAAGAAAGACGGGCTTTCCAATATGGGCGGCATCATTGCCATCAGGAATGACAAAGAACTTTACAGGGAAGTGCAAGGCACCGTCGTACCGATGGAAGGATTCCCGACCTACGGCGGCATGAGCGGACGCGATATGGAGGCCCTTGCGGTGGGCTTGCAAGAGGCGCTCGACGAGGACTATCTGACCCACCGCATGGACCAGGTACGATACCTTGGTGAACGCCTCAAAGAGGCGGGCGTGCCGATACAGTATCCCACCGGAGGCCACGCCGTCTTCGTCGACTGCAAAGCGTTCGCACCGCACATCCCTTTCGATCAGTTCCCGGCTCAAAGCGTCGTCAACGCCCTTTATCTTGAAAGCGGCGTGCGTGCCGTTGAAATCGGTTCACTTCTGCTCGGACGCGACCCGGACACGAAAGCGAACATCGACACGCCACTTCAACTGATGCGCCTGACGATTCCCAGACGAACCTACACGTATGCGCATCTGGATGTCGTGGCCGAAGGCGTCATCAACGTATACAAAAAAAGAAAAACTCTCAGAGGGCTCCGCTTCACCTATGAACCGAAAATTCTGAGACATTTCACCGCAAAGATGGAACCGATTGGATAAAGCGCACGGAAATGCGCTTTTTCTTTGTTGAAAACAGTTTTCATCAAATCGATAAAAGACTTTGTTTGGCCTTGGAAAAGAAATATCATCTTTTTTCTTGCTAAGTGTTGTTGTGAAAACGCTATCATGTTATAATCAAAATTGTTGTTAAAATATACAGCATAGGAGGACATTATGAACAAAAAAATTCTAGCAATCAACCCCGGATCCACTTCGTCAAAGATTGCTGTTTTTAATGATGAAGAATGCATATTCAAAACCACCATACGGCACAATACCGATACCATTCAGAAATTCAAGAATGTCATCGACCAATACGATTTTCGCAAAGATGCCATTTTGCAAACGCTCAAGGAGAATGATTTCAATATCAACGACCTGGATGCTGTTGTCGGGCGCGGCGGGATGCTCAAGCCGATTGAAAGCGGCACCTACCGTGTCAACGACGAAATGGTCGATTACATGCGCCGTGCGCCGCGCGGTGAGCACGCGTCGAATCTTGGCTGTGTCATCGCCAAGGAGATTGCGGACAAGCAAGACATTCCCGCTTTCATTGTCGACCCTGTCGCCGTCGATGAGATGGAAGACATCGCCCGCTATACGGGCATGCCCGAAATCCGCCGTGATTCATTGTTCCACGCGCTCAATCAGAAGGCGGTGGCCCGTAAAGCCAGTGCAGACCTTGGCAGACCTTATGAGGAACTGAATCTGATTGTCGCCCATCTCGGTGGCGGGATCAGCGTGGGCGTTCACCGCAAAGGACGCGTCATCGACGTCAACAACGCACTTGACGGGGACGGACCGATGAGTCCCGAACGTAGCGGACAGGTTCCGCTCGGACCACTTTACAAGATGATTTTCAAAGGCGACTATACGCTTGAGGAGATCAAACGCAAAAACTACGGCCAAGGCGGGCTGGTTGCCTACCTCGGCACCAACGACGGTTATGAGATTCAAAAACGGATTGAAAGCGGCGATAAGGATGTCGAATTCATATACAAAGTCATGTGCTATCAGATCGCCAAGGAAATCGGCAGTGGCGCGACGGTGCTCGAAGGCGACGTCGATGCCATCATTTTGACTGGCGGACTGGCTTATGACGACAAAATCCTCACCGAAGAAATCACACGGCGCACCAAATTCATCGCCGATGTGCTGGTTTATCCCGGTGAAGACGAAATGGAAGCATTGGCCTTGGGCGCACTTCGCGTGCTCAACGGCAAAGAGAACGCAAAAACTTACGAGTAGGTGAAACCATGCGAACGATGAAAGACCTTATTGAAAAAGCGAACGGTCAATCCAAAAAGACCCTGGTTGTGGCCGTGGCCGAGGACAAACCAGTTCTTGAAGCCGTTGAAATGGCCAGAAAAGAAGGCTTTATCGAAGCCGTACTTTATGGCGATGAAGCACACATCAAAAAAACCCTCAAAAACCTGGGACTGGATGCGCAAAATTATACCATCCATCATGCAAACAGCAACGAAAACGCCTGCATGGAAGCCGTCAAGGAAGTAAGCCGTAACGAAAACGCCTTCCTCATGAAAGGCCTGGTCGACACTTCGGTCATCCTAAAAGCGGCACTCGACAAAGAGTATGGGCTCAGGACAGCCAACCGACTGTCTCATGTGAGTCTGATGGAAATCGCCAATTATCATAAATTGCTCGCGATGAGCGACGGCGGCATGAACATCGCCCCCACGGTCGATGAAAAACAACAGATCATCGAAAACGCCGCGCTGATCGTCAATGCGCTCGGTGTAAACAAACCAAAAGTCGGCTGCGTCGCCGCCGTTGAAAAAGTCAACCCGAAAATGCAAGCGACCCTCGATGCCGAAGAACTAAGAAAACGGAGCGAAAACGGCGTCATCAAGAACATCGTCGTCGACGGACCATTCGGACTCGACAACGCCATAAGCAAAGAGGCAGCGGCACACAAGGGCATCACTTCGCCAATCGCAGGCGATGTCGACATCCTTCTGATGCCCGTGATCGAAGCAGGAAACGTCTTTTACAAGAGCATGATGTTCCTTGCCGGGGCGAAAAGCGCTTCCCTCATCGCCGGGGCGAAAAAGCCCATCGTTCTGACATCTAGGGCAGATTCCAAGGAATCCAAATTCTATTCCATCGCACTTGCGGCACTGGTTGCCGAAATACAATAAAACAAACTTTTTTAAAGGAGAATAAGATGAAAAAGAAAACCGAGCACACCAATGAGGTCTTCGCTTATACCAATGAAGGGTTCGAGCAGGTCATCTATTTTCACAACAAGGAGACCGGACTCAAAGGCATCACCTGTATTCACGACACGAGACTCGGACCTTCATGCGGAGGCACACGATTCTACAACTACGCTTCTGAAGAAGAGGCGCTATACGATGTGACACGCCTGGCGCGCGGCATGACTTATAAAAACGCCGCGGCCGGACTCGACATTGGCGGTTGTAAAACCGTCATCATCGGCGATCCCAAGAAACTGAAGAGCGAAGCCTTCTTCCGCTCCTACGGCCGTTATGTCCAATCTTTGAACGGACGGATCTATACCGGTCAGGACATGAACATGACCTTGCAGGACTGTGAGCACATGGACCGTGAGACCGATTATGTCAGCGGGGTTTTGCGCAAAGGTGCCGGAAGCACCACAATCCTTACCGCCAAAGGCACGTACGTCGGCATGCTCGCCGCGGTCAAGAAAAAATACAACCAGGATAATCTCGATGGTCTCACCATCGGGTTTCAGGGCGTCGGTGCCGTTGTACAGGAGATGGTCCGGTACCTCAAGGACCACGACCTCAAACGGATTTACTTCACCGACATCGACGAAGAAAAAATACGTCAATTCAAAGAGTTGATGCCGCTTGCGAACTTCGTCGAGCCGGACCGGTTCTTCGAAAAGAACATGGATATCTTCAGTCCGAACGCCATCGGAGCCGTACTCAATGACGACACCATCCCGAAACTGACCGCGAAGGTCGTCGCCGGAGCGGCGAACAACGTGCTCAAAGACGAAGATAAGCACGGTCGAATGCTCGAGGAAAAAGACATTCTCTACGCACCCGATTTCGTCATCAACGCCGGTGGCGTCATCAACGTCTATCATGAGATGATCGGTTACCATGAACCTTCCGCGATCCAAACCACCGAGGGCATCTATGATAGGCTCATGGAAATATTCGACATTGCGGAAAAAGAGAACATCCCGACCTACAAAGCCGCCAATATCATGGCTGAAAGACGCATTGAAAGAAATTTCAAGATGCGTGGCGATTATGTCAAATCACGTCCGAAATTCAAGTGGAATATCGAATAAACTAGAAAGGACTGATCGACGTGGCTACCAGAAGCAATCTGAACAGAAAGGATATCGGTTCAGCATCGCCACACCTCTTCAACCGTATCCGCTCAACCATAGAAACCGCCTTCTACCGCAACAACGTAATCCGCATCACTTCCCTCGAGGAGGCGTACAACCTTGCACAAAACAGCGAGGGGGTCATCAAGACCGACCTTCCCGTGTACCGTAGCGAGGACCTCGGACTCCCCGCCGATGCGAAAGTGCTGCTTTTCAACGACGGGGCCATTACGGGAAGGCAGGCGCAAAACCGCCGCATCATTGATGGGGACAACCGCGAATCCTTCGCACGCACGCTCCGGGAAGCCCTGTTCGCATCCCGCGATGTGACCATGTACCATGCGACGGTGATGATCGGGCTGCACGAAGATTTTTCCGTGCGCGCCCATCTTCTGATCCCCGAAGGCTATGAAAACACCCTCTACTCCTGGATGTTGAACTTCCAAAGCATGGAAGGCGCCTGGATCGATACGTACCAGGCATCAAGACCGTTCGATGAAGGCGACATCTTCCTCTATAGCGATCCGGACTACTACGCCGAAGGTTTCGAAAAGGGGCTCGCTCTTTTCGACCGCGACCACAACTGTGCCGCGCTTCTTGGCATGCGCTATTTCGGCGAACACAAAAAGGCCTCCCTCACCATGGCCTGGTCGCTCGCCCAAAGGCAAAATTTCACCGCCGCACACGGTGGCATCAAAAAAATCAAGCGCGGGTCGAAACCCCCTTTCATCATGAGTGTTTTCGGTCTTTCAGGCAGCGGGAAAAGCACCATCACGCACGCCAAGCACGACGGCAGATACGACATCGAGGTACTGCATGACGACGCCTTCGTGATCGAAAACGAGAAACTCTATACAGTAAGCCTTGAACCCTCCTATTTCGACAAGGTCCAGGATTATCCGACCCATGCGCCCGATAACCGCTTCCTACTCACAATCCAGAACGTCGGCGCGACCAGGGACGAAGACGGACTCATTGTCCCTCTCACTGAAGACATCCGAAACGGAAACGGCCGTGCGGTCAAATCGATCTTCTGGACGCCTTCACGCGTGTTCAAGTTCGAAGAACCGGTCAACGCGATCTTCTGGATCATGAAAGACGATACTCTGCCCCCGATTCTGAAAGTGAGCGATCCCGTCCTCGCATCCACCATGGGCGCCACACTCGCTACCAAGCGGACCAGCGCCGAGGAAGGCGCGGACCCCAATGAACTCGCGTTCGTCCCTTACGCCAACCCCTTCCGTCTCTACCCGCTGAAAGAGGATTACGAAAACTTCAAGAAACTCTTCAAAAACCAGAATGTCGACTGCTACATCATCAACACAGGCTTCTATGGCGATAAGAAAATCAAACCGAAAGATACGCTTGGCGCCATCGAAGCCATCATCGAAGAAAAAGCGCGCTTCCAACCGTTCGGTCCGTTCAAAGGGCTCGAATACATGCCTGTTGAAAAATTCAATGTCGACTTTGACAATGAAGAATACCTGAACAATTTCAAAATACGCATGAACCGCCGTCAAGCTTTCATCAACGGACTCAAAGGCGAAGACACCCTTCCTAAAGAGGTCACCGATGCGCTCGAATCGATTACCGGTAGCGCCGGTGGTGATCAGTAATGAAGGACTTCATCAGCGAATACGCACATGGCAAAGAGATTGTCGATACCGTGTTCGAAGCAGCCAGCGGCGCCATAAGCGCCATCAAGAAACACGGCGACGACGCCGTGGTGAACGGGGCGTTCGGAACTTATTTCAAAGAGGACAAGACCTTTTTGACCTTTGATTCAGTCTATCGCGTGTTCGACAAAGTCCCCGATTTTCAAAAGGGGAAATACGCTTCTTCCATCGCCGGTCCGCCCGAGTTCCAAGAAGCGGTCAAGGAATGGCTGTTCAAAAGTGCCGGACTTGACATCGACGCCGACGTCATCGCAACACCCGGCGGTACAGGCGCCCTTTCCTCGACGACGAAAAACACCTTGGCCCCCGGTGAGACCGTCATCCATCCCGATATCGGATGGGGACCTTACAAAACCATCGCAAAGGAAAACAACACCCCCGTCGAATATTATCAGCTCTTCGATGGCGATGCGTTCAACCTCGAATCTTTCAAGGCGACGTGCACCAAAGTCATGAAAGACCAGGGCAAAGTTCTGGCCTTCATCAATGATCCCTGCCAGAACCCTACGGGCTACACGATGAGCCAAGAGGAATGGGATGACGTGCTTTCGTTCATCAATGAACTGAGCGAACAAGGCCCTTTCATTCTCCTTCACGACATCGCATACATCGATTTCAATCAAAAAGGCGACGACTACAAGAAACTTTTCGAGAAATTCACCACGATGAACGAGAACGTCCTCACCGTCATCGCCTTCTCGGCCTCCAAGACGCTGACGGCCTATGGATGGCGCGTCGGCGCCCAGGTCTTGATTTCAAGCAATGAGGAAGGCCGCAGAAAATTCAAGCATGCCTGTGGAAACAGCGCGCGCGGCGGATGGTCCACCGTCAACAACGGCGGGATGGTCTGTTTCAGCGAAATCGCTCTCAACGAAAACAACAAGGCCGCTTATATGAAAGAGAAGAATGCGTATGTCACATTGCTTAAAGAGCGTGCAGAGATCATGATCGAAGAGGCCAAGGACGTCGGTCTCCCCTTGTATCCCTATCATGAGGGATTCTTCATCACCATCCGGATCGACGACCAGGTCGTCAAGAATGAACTGCATCTCAAGCTCAAAAATCATAACATCTTTTTCGTCAATGTCTATGGCGGACTGCGTGTCGCCATATGCTCCATCCCGAAAACGAAACTGAAAGGACTCGCCAAACGTGTCAAAAACGTCCTTGATGAGATTGTCGAGGATGAAGAGACGCCCCTCAAAGAAAGCGGCGACGAGACGAACGATGAAGCGAACACAACCCCATAAATAAAGAAACAATTCCCGAGGGAATTGTTTCTTTATTTATATTATTTTGTTTGGGTTTCATGCAATGCGGATTCGTTGCCAAGGTGCTTAAGATATAAGTCGGCCATCACAACGGCGAGCACGCTTTCAAGGACAATGGGCGCTCTGCGGGCGATTGCCACGTCGTGCCGTCCCTTGATTTCCATCGTTTCGCGTCTGCCGTGCTCCGTATGATAAGTTTCCTGGGACTTCTGGATGGAGGATGTCGGTTTGATGAAAACCTTGACAATCAGCGGATTGCCGTTTGTGATGCCTCCCGATACGCCCCCGCTATGATTGGTGAGGGTTTTTCCGGTATCGTCCTCGATGGTGTCGTTGAAGGCACTGCCTTTCATCGTGATGCCTTCGAATCCGGTGCCGAACTCCACACCTTTGACCGCCGGGATGCTGAAGAGGATCTGCGCGGCCTTCGATTCGACTTTTTCGAACATCGGTTCGCCAAGCCCCACAGGAACGTCATCGACACGCAATTCGATGATGCCACCGACGGAATCACCCTCGGCTTTGACGGATTCAAGGTACGGATCGAGCTTCGTCATGTCTGTCAACGTTCCGAGCTGTTTGATACGGTGTGAGAAGGAAAACGGGACTACCTGCTTGGCAATGCTGCCCGCGACCACAAGCGGTGCGGTGAGCCGTCCGGAAAAACGGCCGCCCCCGCGGTGATCGTTGAAACCACCGTACTTTCTGTGGGCCACGAAGTCGCTGTGTCCGGGACGGGGATGCCTTCTCAGGTGATCATAATCCTTGCTTCGGACATCCTTGTTTTCAATCATCACGTGGATAGGCGAACCGGTCGTCCGTCCTTCAAAGATGCCTGAAGTGATTTGAAACCGGTCCTTTTCTTTTCTGGGTGTCGTGCCGACCGCATCCGGGTTGCGTGCCTTCAATGCCCTTGCAATGGCATCCTCATCAATGGGAATGCCGGGTGGTACACCGTCGATCACGACGCCGATGGCCGCTTGATGTGATTCACCGTAAAGCGTCAATCTGAATAATGTTCCGATGGTATTCATTGTGCATCACCTTCTTTGAATATGCTGGCGGAACCGCCCAGTGTCTTGAACACGTCCACAAAATTCGGGTATGACTTGTTGATCGCTTCCGCGTTTTTCAATGTCACCGGTCCGCTTGCGTTGAGGGAGGCGATGATCACAGCCATCGCGATGCGGTGATCGTCGTAAGAATCGAGTGTGATGTCGCCTTTGAACGTCGTGGCGCCCTTCACCGTCACGGTGTCATCCGTCGCTTCGAAGAACACACCGAAGGCTGTGAGCACCTCGCGCATCGCTTCGACGCGGTCGCTCTCCTTGTATCGCAGCCTTTGAACGTTGGTGAATGTCGTTTCGCCCTCACTGCGTGCGGCGAGTACCATGAGAATGGGGCCCAGATCAGGGATGTCCGCAAGGTCGATGGTTGTGCCTCTCGTCGTGGAGGGATGGACGACAAGGGTGTCTTGGTCCCATTCGTATCGGCCACCCATACCAGCGATGATAGAAAGGATCCTCCTGTCACCCTGTTTGGACTCGCGACGCAGGTTGTCAAGCCTGAGCGGATAGCGGTTCATGAGTGCGGCGACAATGAAGAACGCAGCTTGTGAATAATCGCCTTCCACATTCACATGCAACGGTTGATAGACCTGGTTCCCCGGGATGAAATACCCCGAATCGGTACGATTGACCTCAATGGAAAACGCGTTGAGCGTATCCACGGTGAGACCGACGTACGATTGCGATTGAAAGTCACCTTCAATGACGATTCTTGAATCGCCTTCCAGCAAAGGAAGTGCAAATAACAAGCCGGTAATGAACTGCGAGGATACATCGCCGCGGATATGATAGTTTCCCGGTTTCAACGGGCCTTGGACACGCAAAGGCAGATGGTCTTCTGAAAGCCGTTCATACCGATAACCCATGGATGTGAACATCGTCTCGTACGCGGCAAGCGAACGTTTGGGGAGTCTGTGCTCCCCTCTGAAAACGACCGGTTTGTCTGAGACCATGGCGATCGGAATCATGAAGCGTACCGTCGAACCCGACGCCCTCGCATTGATTTCCGGATGGCGGACGTTTGGAAAACCGCCTTTGACATAACCGCTTTCGATGATTGCGCCAAGTGCTTTCAAGGCGTGCTTTGTCGCGTCGATATCGTCGCTTTCCATGAGCCCTTCAAGAATGGAAGGCTCCTTTGACAAAGCGGCGGCGATCAAATAGCGGTGCGACAAGGATTTCGAGGCAATGACATGCACGGTGCCGTTCAAGGAGGAAGGGGTCAATGAAAGTTTCATCCCAGGTCCTCCAACGCAACGTCTTTGATCAATGGTTTCTGGTAATCTTCCAGGAACACGAAGCGGATGCCGTTGCGATGCGTCTTTTTGTCGGTCCGGATTTCAAAGAGGAAATCACGGTAGTCAAGCAACGGCTCGCTGATCAGGCGCTTATCAAGCATGAACGTCTTGATATCTTCAAGCAGGGAAGGCGGTGTGATGCCAAGGCGCACCCCGATCTGAAGGGCCATGACCATGCCTTCGGCCACCGCTTCACCATGCGTAATGCCGCTGAACTTCCTTTGTCTTTCAATGGCATGCCCGAAAGTATGGCCAAAGTTCAGGACATGACGCTCATTCCTGTCATAGGGATCGCTTGCCACAATACTTTTTTTGACATCGATCGCGTCTTTAATGACGGTTTCATCGACCGCATGGTCCGCGCTTAGTTTCTCAAGCAGAGCGGCATCGCCAAGCAGCGCGTGTTTATAAGTCTCGACCAAACCGCTGAGCAACTCTTTTTCAGGTAGGGTGTTCAGAAAATTCGGGTCGATGAGAACCTTTTTCGGCATATGGAACGCCCCCACAAGATTCTTGCCCTGCGGAAGGTTCAATGCGGTTTTTCCGCCGATTGAACTGTCGACCATGCTTAAAAGCGTGGTAGGAACCTGTACGAAATCGATGCCACGATAAATGGTTGCGGCCAAAAATCCCGCCAGATCCCCGATGACGCCGCCACCTAATGCCACAATGGTGTCATCGCGCCGGATGTTCTTATCAAGAAGGCGGGCAAGCACTTCCTGATAGGTCGCGAACGATTTGGATTCTTCGCCATCCCGTACAAGATTGACGGTGTAGGGGAGATCGCCCATGGCAGTGGGCAACATTTCCTGATACAAACGATAGACACGGGAATCGACAATCAGATGAAGCATGCCCGGGTCAAGCTTTCGGAGATGATCGGCAAGGTTCAAAAAAGCCCCCTTTTCGATAATGATGTCATAAGAATCAGTCTTGATGATTTCCATACACGTCCCTCTTTTCTTTGGATGCCTCCATGTAACGCGTCAGTGCGGTGGCATCGTCGGTTTTCAGATACTGAGCGATCAAAAGCAGTTCTTCGGACATTTTGTGCAATTCCTCAATCAGATATTCCTTGTTGGATAGAAACAACTCGCTCCACATGGGTGCGTTGATGGAGGCGATGCGGGTCAGGTCCTTGAATGAATTTCCGGCAAAATCCAGTGTTTCGACGTCGCTTCCTTTCATGAGCGCCATGGCGAGCGCATGAGGCAGTTGCGATGTGAGCGCGATGAAAGCGTCATGACGCTCCGGAGTCGCTTCTTTTATCGTAGAAAATCCGATGGTTTCGAGCAGTTTTTTCAAGCGGTCAACAGGGTCATTTCGGGTGTTAGGTGTCGTGATGACGATGGCGTTTGCACCACGGAACAGGGTGCGATCGCGTGCGTCAAAGCCGGGGTTTTCGCTGCCGGCCATCGGATGGTGCGAGACATAGTCCACGGTTTTAGGCAAAAGGGATTCAATGGCGGCAACCATGGTTCTCTTGACGCCGCTCACATCGGTGAGCAACTGGCCCGCTTTGAAGCGGTCCAGATTGTTTTTCACAAATTTGATGTTCGCCTCCGGATACAAGGCGAGCACAACAACATCGCATGTGCTCATCATATTTATTGTACCACCTTTTATGATTCCATTGCCAGTGGCTTTGCGCATGGTCGTCGCATCGGTGTCATGGCCGTATACATCGTGCCCTAGTTCGCGGAGGCATTCGGCATAGGAAGCTCCGATCAGACCCAGTCCGACAATGAATATTTTCATTTCAACGGTCGCCTCAGTGCCTCAGCAAGCTCTCTTAGCGAATCCATCGCAGAAGCGAATCGGTCGAGTTTCAGCGACTGTGCTCCGTCTGAAAGGGCATTTTCCGGATCATGGTGCACTTCGACAATGAGGCCGTCCGCGCCCACAGCGAGCGACGCAGCAGACAGTTTCTCGATCATGGACCAGCGCCCCGCCGCATGGGAGGGGTCAATGATGACGGGAAGATGAGAGAGTTCCTTCACCGCAAGCACGGCACTGACATCGAGTGTGTTCCGGGTGTATGTTTCAAACGTGCGAATCCCACGCTCGGCCAAAATCACGTTGGGGTTTCCGCTGCTTATGATGTATTCGGCGCTCATCAGCCATTCTTCGATGGTCGAAGAAAGACCGCGTTTCAGCAAAATAGGTTTATGGGTTTTTCCAAGGGCTTTAAGCAACTGGAAATTCTGCATGTTTCTGGCACCTACCTGGATGATGTCGACGTAGGCTTCGAAAGTCTTGATTAAGTCGCTGCTCGGAATTTCAGTGACCACGGCCATACCATGTTTGTCCGCGACCTTTCTGAGTAGCTTGAGCCCTTCTAAGCCCATGCCTTGAAAGGTGTAGGGCGATGTGCGGGGTTTGTAGGCGCCTCCTCTGAGGACACGGATGCCTTGCTTGGCCAAGGAATCAGCGATTGTCGATAGCTGTGTTTCGCTTTCGACACTGCATGGACCGGCCATCATGACGGATTCCTCGCCGCCGATTTCGACACCGTTTCCGAGTGTGATGACGGTGTCTTCTTCCTTGAAGGTGCGTGAGGCTTGTTTGAAGGGGGTTTGAACCCGGATGACCTGCTCCACCCCTTCGTATGCTTGTACATCGTTGATATCGAGGCTTGCCGTATCCCCGATGATGCCGAAGATCCTGACTGTCTCGCTGCTGACATCCCTGATTTCAAAATCCTTCTTTTTGAGCGCTGCGACCAGCTTGTCGTAGTGCTCCTGCGTTGCATGCTTACTCATTTTGACGATCATAGTGAATCAAACTCCTTTGTGTGTGTAGGTTTGTTTTTGGTATAAAAAAAACCTATGGGGAGACCCATAGGTTGACATTGATAGTCTGTATTCGGCTTTTCCCCTGTTACGTTGAAAAAGGCCTGCCGTAGCATTCCTCTTGTGTGACGATAGGGTAATAATATGTCTGGTTGAAAAGCGTCATGGCGATGACCACCTTTTTTGTGTGTTAGATTAAGGTTAGCACACTATATTCACAAAAGCAAGGATTTGGATTATAAAAAGCGAAAGGAGGCATCGGGTGTGGGATGCCCCCTTTCTACGGGAGAAGCCTCTGCGAGCTTCAGATGCGTGCTTTCGCACTATATGTCGTGTGAAGGAGTTGGTGGGCCTTTTGACTCCCCGGCTTGCCGAGGTAGTCTTCGTAAAGTCTCTGAACCATTTCATTTTCGTGGCTTTTGCGTCGCGTCATCTTGGTGTCCATGGCATAAAGCGCCTTGCGACGTTTGTCGAGCACACTCGTATCGCCGTGATGATAAGGCTGACCGCCACCGCCGATGCATCCTCCGGGGCATGCCATAATCTCGATGGCGTCAAAATCGCTTTTTCCATCCCGGATGTCCTCGAGCAATTTACGGGCGTTGCCCAATTCATGGGCGATGCCGATCTTAAGGGTCTTCTCGCCGACTTGCACCGAGGTTTCACGGATGCCTTCCATGCCGCGCATCTGTTTCAAATCGACATTCTTGAGTTCTTTGCCGGTCATCATCTCATAGGCGGTTCGTGTCGCTGCCTCGATGACACCACCGGTGGCGCCGAAAATGGTCGAGGCGCCGGTTGATTCGCCAAGGATGTCGTCGAAGGAATCCTCGGGCAGGGTCCTGAAGTCGATGGCCGCCTCTTTGATCATGCGCGCCAGTTCACGTGTTGTGATGACGTAATCGACGTCACTCTGGCCATCTTGATTAAGCTCTTCACGAGCGGCTTCGGCCTTTTTGGCGACACAGGGCATCACGGATACCATGCGCACATTTTTGGGATCGATGCCGACATTGTCCGCGTAATAGGTTTTACTGAGCGCACCGACCATGGACTGCGGGCTTTTGCAGCTGCTCGGAATATCAAGCAATTCAGGGAACTGTTGTTCGATGAACTGCACCCAGGCCGGACAGCATGATGTCAGCATTGGCAAAGGTTTGTCGTTTTCAATCCGGTCGACCAGTTCTTTCGCTTCTTCGACGATGGTCAAGTCGGCACCGAAGTTTGTGTCGAAGACGGCGTCAAAACCAAGACGCCTGAGTGCGGATACAAGCTTGCCGGTCGAAATCTCGCCCGGTTCATAACCGAACATTTCGCCGATGGCGACCCGGACCGCGGGTGCGACTTGCACCACGGTGTGGCGATTTTCATTGTTCAAACGTCGCCAGACACTCGCGGTCTGTGGCAGTTCCGCCAGGGCGGCGGTAGGGCATACGGTCACACACTGTCCGCAGTAAGTACAGCTTGTCTCTCCGAGGTCAAGGTGGAACGCGGTGGCTACGACGACGTCGAATCCACGTTTCAGCGGCGAAAGTACCCCGACCGTCTGCATCTCGTCACACATCGTCGTGCAGCGACGACACATGATGCATTTGTTCGGATTTTTGAGGATCGCGCCGCTGGAATCATCAATCGGATGCGACATCATTTCCCCGGTATAGTGAATTTCTTGCATGTTCATCTCATTGGCCAAAGTCTGCAACTCACAATCAAGGTTTTTCACACAGGTAAGACAGTCCTTGGGGTGATTCGAAAGCAACAGTTCGAGCGATGTCCTTCTTCCCATGACCGCCTTTTTGGTGTCCGTCTGGATTTTCATCCCTTCGGTTACTTTCTCCGCGCAGGACGGGACGAGATTTCCGCGATCTTCATTTTCCACCACACACACGCGACAGTTCGCGCTCTGGTTGACCGCACCAAGTTCATGGAGGTCCAGATGGCAAAGCGTGGGTATGTCAACATTCGCCTTTTTTGCGGCTTCCAAAACCGTCGTACCTTGTTCGACGGTGACTTCGATGTTGTTGATCTTGCACGTAACCATTTTGTCAATAAGTTTCATGATGAAAGCCTCCTATGGTCTCACGATGGCATCGACCGGACATGCGTCGTAACATGCTCCACAAGCGATGCACTTCGATTCGGTTATGACATGGACTTCGCGCACCTTGCCGTCGATGCAATCAACAGGGCAGACCCGTTTGCATTTCGTACATCCGATGCATTTTTCGGGATCGATGCTGTAAGCCGTCTTCTTGCGTCGATGCGCGTAGTCTTCATATTCATTGCGATAAAATTTCATGGTCGAAAGGACCGGGTTCGGAGCCGACTGACCCAAGCCGCAAAGTGATGCGGATTGTACATTTTTCGACAATGTTTCCAATAGCTCGAGGTCGTACGGTGTACCTTCCATGTCGGTGAGCCTTTCGAGAATTTCAAACATCCGTTTCGTTCCGATGCGGCACGGTGTGCATTTCCCGCAGGATTCATCCTGGGTGAAGTCAAGATAGAACTTGGAGATTTCCACCATGTCGGTATCCTCATCCATGATGATCATTCCGCCGCTTCCCATCATTGCACCGACTTCCTGCAAGGAATCGTAGTCGATCGGGGTATCCAATTTGTCTTTTGTGATGACACCGCCGGATGGGCCGCCGATCTGGACGGCCTTGATGTCTTTGCCGCCGGGAATGCCTCCACCGATATCATAAATGATTTCTTCGAAGGTTGTACCCATCGGCACTTCGACCAGTCCGATGTTGCGTATGTTTCCCGCCAGGGCGAAAACCTTGGTTCCGTTGGAATGACGGGTTCCGATGGATTTGAACCATTCCGCGCCCTTGTTCAAGATTTCCGGGATGTTCGCATAGGTCTCGACGTTGTTGACGTTCGAGGGCTTTCCACGGAAGCCGACCTCACTCGGGAACGGCGGTTTGGTCGTGGGTTCACCACGATGCCCTTCCATCGAATGGATCAATGCGGTCTCCTCGCCACAGACGAACGCGCCCGCACCAAGTTTCACCTCGATGTCAAAATCGAATCCGCTACCGAGGATGTTTTCGCCAAGCAACCCTTTGTCTCTCGCTTGCTGCAAGGCGGTAAACAGGCGTCTTGTCGCCAGTCCGTATTCAGCGCGGATATATATGAGGCCGTTTGAAGCCCCGATCGCAAAACCGTTGATGATCATCGCTTCGATGACACTGTGCGGATCGCCTTCTAGGATGCTTCGGTCCATGAATGCGCCCGGATCACCCTCATCGGCGTTGCATATGACGTATTTCTCATCGCTTTTCGAGGCGCGTGTGAACTGCCATTTGAGTCCGGTCGGGAAACCACCACCGCCTCGCCCCCTGAGACCGGAGTCTCGCATCGTCTTTATCAGTGCTTCGGGGTCGTTTTGTTCAAGCACATCCGCAAGCGCTTTGTATCCGTCGTTTCGAACGTAATCCTCGATTTTCTCGGGATTGATCTCACCGCAGTTCCTGAGTGCGATACGGAGTTGCTTTTGATAAAACGCCATCCCCGCTTCGCTTTCGGCGGGGTCTTCATCGTCACGGTTCTTGTACATGAGGTCATATACCTTGCGGCCGTTCAAAAGATGCTCGTTGAATATCGTTTCGACATCCGCGAGTTTCACCCGGACGTAGGTCACATTATCGGGTTCGATCTTTAAAATGGGGCCTTGGCCGCAAAAACCGAAACAGCCGGTTTTGACGACCTCAATTTCGCAGTTCAGTCCGTGTTCCGCGACCTTCTTCTCAAACATTTCGACAATCAGGTCCGCATCCGAAGATATGCACGACGTACCCGCACAAATCTTCAGCTCCAACCGATAAGCACGCTCATTGATGAGTGTCTGTTTCCATTTGTTTAATGCCTCAGCTGTCTTTATCATCGGCGGCTCCTTTCCGGTAACTTTCAATGATTTCATCCATATCATCGGGTGTCACGTTGCCATAGACTTTTTCATTGATGGTGAGCACAGGCGCCAAGCCGCATGCGCCGATGCAGCGGACATCCTTGACGGTAAAGAGTCCGTCCTCGCTCATTTCATTGGGTTGGGTACCGGTGAGTTTAAGTATTTTATCCAGCACTTTGTCCGCCCCTTTGACAAAGCAAGCGGTTCCCATGCACACACTGATGGTATACTTGCCCATCGGTTCTTCTGAAAAAAAGGAATAAAAGGTTACCACGCCATTGACATGCGCACTGGGCAAATCCAGTTGTCGGGCGATATGCCATTGCAGGTTATGCGGCAGATAACCAAATAGTTCCTGGGCTTTATAGAGCGTAGGAATCAAAGATTCCTCCTTGCGCGTCAAATCCAGTGTCGCAATGTGTTCGTCGAGTTTTCCAAGTAGTTCCTTGTCTAAATCTTTAATGTCTGTAACGGTTTCTTTCATGTCAATCCCTCCAGATAAAAACTACATTTGTATTATAAATTATTTTGTAATACAAGTAAATAGTTTTTTGGCGCGGGATAACATTTCTTTGAACGGCTTTACAAATAAAAAAGCAAGCCTCTCAAGCTTGCTTTAGCGCTCTGTCTATAATGGAAATGGCTTCGGATGAAATCGTTTTTATATCTTTTCCATCCACATCGATGACATGGGGGTCGAACTGGTTGAAAAAGTAGGTGTATTGACGTTTCGCGTAACGTCGTGTGTTACGTTTGATGGTCTCAATGGCCGTCTCAAGTGTGACATGTCCCTCGAAGTATTCAAAGAGCTCCTTGTAGCCGATCGCCTGGGCGGCGGTGGATGAGGGGCCTTTTTCATAAAGGGCGCGCGCCTCTTTCAGAAGGCCCGCTTGAATCATCGCATCGACTCGTTGGTTGATGCGCTCATACAGTGTCGTGCGTTCCATTCTGAGGACGATCAGGCAATAGTCGTACAAAGGGGTCTCCCCTTCTGTCCGTGCGCTTTTAGGCGTGCCTTGTTCAGCGCGTATAAGCGCTTGAAGCACCCGTTTGCGGTTGTTTTGGTGAATGCTTTCCGCACTTTTAGGGTCCATCGTTTTCAGACGGTCATGGAGGGTTTGGTTGTCAAGGTCGCGATAACGGCGGTCATAATCTTCGTCCCGCACGGACCCGTCGAAATCAAAATCATGCAGAACGCTTTTGATATAGAATCCGGTGCCCCCTACAACCAGTGGCAACTTGCCTTTTGCCTGAAAGCGTTCGATCAAAGCTCTCACTTCGCGCTGGTACATGGCGACGCTGAAAGGTTCGTCCGGTGAGAGGATGTCGATCATGTGATGCGGGATGCCATCCGCCTCTTCAGCCGTGACCTTGGCGGTGCCGATGTCGAGTGTCTTGTAGACCTGCATGGAATCCCCGGAGATGATTTCGGTGTCGTAATGCTTCGCAACCTCGATGGAAAGCGCCGTTTTCCCGACACCCGTGGGGCCTGCGATGACGACAACCATCATTGGACCCTCTTGAACATGGTTTCAAGTTCACGGACGGTGATGGTGATCAATGTGGGCCTTCCGTGTGGACATGTAAAGGGATTGTCGGCGTTTTTGAGATCCTTGAGCAACGTGTCGACTTCGGATCGACTAAGGTATTTGTTGGCGCGAATGGAATGTTTGCAGGCGAGGTCCTTGGCGAGCTGGTCGATGATCGTGGCGATCGAGAGGGATTCATCCGCAAGCAGATGACGGACCATGCTTTCGGCATACTCGTGTTCGAGATTCCGGCGAAACCATCCCGGAACGGCCTCGATGTTAAGCGATGCGTGGTCCTTGAGCGACGTCTTGAGTCCGAAGGACGTGAGCGTATCCTTGTACGTTTCATACGCCGCGACTTCATCGCTTGAAAGATGCAGTTCCAAGGGCGCAAGCAACATCTGTTTCGTACCAGGGTCCGTACTCATGCGCTGCAAGTAGCGTTCATAGCGGATGCGCTCGGCGGCCGCGTGCTGATCCATGATGTATAGGCCTTCTTCACTTTGAAAAAGCAGGTACGTGCCAAGATATTGCCCGATGTATTCGATCTCGGGGAACGCACGGTCGCTTTTTTTCACACAGAGGGTTTCATAGAGGCTAGGCGTGTCCTGGACCGCACTTGCATCACGTGGTGGAATCTCGTTTTCGCTTTGACGGTAGGTCGTGGCCGGGGCACTTTCCTGAGACGGCTGCGCTGTCTCAGGACCGGTTGACGCCGTCTCTTTCGGTTCGGTAAAACGTATTTTCTGTTGCGTGGATTCCTGGCGTTCAGGATATGGGTCCTTTTTCGCCGACGGAATGAGGTTCTCCTGTTTCAGTGTGGCTTGTATGGTCGAGGCGATCAGGGATTCAAGGGAGTGTTGTTCACTGAACTTGACTTCGAGTTTCTGCGGATGGATGTTCACATCGATGAGGATCGGGTCGACATCGATCTCGATGAAGACGATCGGGCTTTTGTGCATCGGAAGGTATGTCCGGTATCCTTCGCGGATGGCGTTCACCAGCCGTTTATTCTTGATGATGCGACGGTTCGTCGCGATGCTCATGTGCTGGTTGGAGGAGCGATGGTAGGCCGGTTTGGCGAGGTAACCGCTGATCTCGAAGTACTGGTTCTTGTTTTTGAAAGGAACCATGTTCTTGATGATTTCAAGCGGATAGATCTCATGAAGGATGCGAAGTCGGTCGCCATCGCCGGTGGTCTTGAGCAGGCGTTTGTGGTTGTTTCTCAGTTCGAAGGCGAAATCGGGGTGCGACAGGGCGATCTTGTTCACGTAATCGACGATGTGGGCAAGTTCACGTTGTTCGCTTCTCAAATGCTTGAGACGGGCGGGGGTGTTGTAAAAAAGACTGTCCACGCTTACTGTCGTGCCTTTTTTGGCCCGGCCTTTGGTGAACGCCACGATGTTGCCGTGTTCAAGTTCAATCTTATGACCCGGTTGATTGGTGGTCGAAGACTCCACAGTCATCTTCGAGACGCTTGCGATCGAGGGCAACGCTTCGCCCCGGAATCCGAGCGAACCGATGTGATGAAGATCGTGATGCGTCTTGATCTTGCTGGTCGCATGCCGTTTGAAGGCGTTTTTCAGATCGTCTTCGTCCATGCCTTCGCCGTTGTCACTCACTTCGATGGAAGAAAGGCCGCTTTCCCTTAGCGTAATGGTGATGACATCACTGCCTGCGTCGATGGCGTTTTCAAGCAGTTCCTTGATGACGCTGGCCATGTTCTCCACAACCTCGCCGGCCGCGATCATGTTGGAGAGTTTTTCGTCAAGTTGGATTATTTTACCCATGGGATCCCCTGCTTTCTGTTCGGTAGTTATAGTTTAGCATATCTTCGAATGAAAAACCGCAATCTTCAATTGCGGTTTTTCAGTTTGTCTTTCAAATCATAAAGCGTCTTGAGCGCATCAATCGGCCGAAGGGCGTCGGGGTCGAGCTGTTCGAGGGTTTCGATCAGTTCTTTGGATGTCTCGTCGGTCTGTGCTTCAACCTCCTGGATGGTGAAGAGGTTGGGTCCGCTTTCGACGGGCGCGGTCCCTCCGGATTGCTCAAGCGTATTCAAAATGGTCTGGCTGCGTCGGATCAAGCTTTTGGGAAGCTTGGCCAGGGAGGCGACGTTGATGCCGTAGGAACGGTCGGCCTTGCCCTCTTTGACGGTATGGTGGAAAATGATCGTGCCATCTTCTTCTTCGGCCGCCACATGGATGTTTTTCAGTCTTTTCAGGGTGTTCTCGAGATTGGTCAGTTCGTGGTAGTGCGTCGAGAAAAGGGTTTTGGCCCCGATTTTCTCGTGAATGTATTCGATGATGGCCTGTGCGATGGCCATGCCGTCATACGTCGAAGTGCCTCGACCGATTTCGTCGAAAAGGATCAGCGAATCGCTCGTGGCGTTTTTGATCGCGTGGTTGGCATCAAGCATTTCAACCATGAATGTCGACTTCCCGCTGATCAGGTCGTCGGATGCGCCGATGCGCGTGAAAAGCTGGTCGAAACATTTTATGCGGGCGCGTCTGGCCGGCACAAAACAGCCGATTTGGGCCATGATGGCAGTGATGGCGAGTTGGCGCATGTAGGTCGATTTACCGCTCATGTTCGGGCCGGTGATCAAAAAGATGTCCGTATCACTGTCCATGGTGATGTCGTTGGGGATGAAGGATTCACCCTGCATTTTCTCAACAATGGGATGGCGGGATTCCTCGATGTCGATAATCGGTTCATCAGAGAGTTCCGGACGAACCAGGTTATAGGCCTCGCTGGCACGCGAAAAAGAAAGAAACATGTCAATCTCGCTCAGGATTTCCGCGTTTTTCTGAATCTTCGTGATGTGGTTTTTGACACGGTCCCTCAGATCGGTGAACAGTTCGTATTCACGTTCGATCGATTTTTCCTCGGACGATATGATGATCTTCTCTTTTTCCTTGAGCGCTTCGGTCACATAGCGTTCCGCATTCGCGAGGGTCTGTTTGCGGGTATAGCCGAAATCCTCCCTGACATGCTTGAGCTGTCCTTTGGGGATTTCAATGTAATAGCCGAAGACACGGTTGTATCCGACTTTAAGCTTCTGGATGCCCGTACGGGTTCGTTCACTTGTTTCAAGATCGGCAAGCCACTGGGAGATGTCGAGGTGGACGTCGCGCAGTTCATCGAGGGTTTCATCGTAGCCTTCCTTGAACATGTTGCCTTCGCGGATGGTGATGGGCGGGTCGTCCTTGAGCCCCTTCACCAGTTCGTCGTACACATCGCCCAATGGGTCGAGCGACCGGCTCAGAAAAGTCGCGTAGGAAAGCCCGAGCGAGTCGAGCTGTTTTTTGAACGCCGGCAGAATCGAAAGGCTGCGTCTGAGCTGGACCAGATCGCGGGCGTTGGTGTTGCCATAGGAGATGCGGCCGACAATGCGTTCAAGGTCGTAGACCGTCTTGAGGTTCTCGCGCATCTCTGAAGCGGTGATGAACTCCTTGTTGAGGCGTTCGACGAAATCATACCGTTTGTTCAACACATCCGGGTTGAGAAGCGGCCTTAGAATCTGGCGTTTCAAATACCGTCCGCCCATTGCGGTCTGGGTGAACTTGAGCAGCCAGAAAAGTGAGCCGTTCTCGAGGTTTTTAAGCATGGTGCGCGTCAGTTCAAGATGGCGGATGGTGTTGGCGTCCATTTTCATGAAGGCGGTGCTTTCGAGTTTTTCAGCCGGTTTGATGTGCAAGAGCGTCCGCTTCTGCGTCTTCATGACATAGGCGAGGAGACGCTTGACGGTCTTTTGTTCGTTCGGGGTGGGCAGATGCGTGTAAAGATGATCGAAGGTCGCATCGATGTCGGTGGACTGCTGAATGCTGATGACGATGCCTTCGTGTTCGCAAAACGCGTTGATGTATTCCTTGTCGAACGCATGCGACACGACCACTTCTTTGAGCGAAAGGGTCGAGAGTTCGCCAAGCAGGGCGTTGATGTCTTTGGGGATTTTGATCGAATACATTTCACCCGTCGATGCGTTCAAGTGGGCAATCGTGTAGAAATAATCCGACAAGCCGATGGCGGCGATGAAATGTTCCTCCGCATCGGGGTCGTCGATGTTGGTGCCCGGTGTGACAATGCGGACAACATCCCGTTTCACCAGTTTTTTCGTCTTGCTCGGGTCTTCGGTCTGTTCGCAGATGGCGACTTTGTAACCTTTCTCGACCAGGCGGGCGAGATAGGATTCGCTGCTGTGCCAGGGCACGCCGCACATCGGGATGCGCTCTTTACTTCCGCCGTCCCGGGCGGTGAGCTGGATTTCCAGTTCTTTGGACGCGAGAATGGCGTCTTCGAAGAACATTTCATAGAAATCGCCCAACCGAAAAAAGACGATAGCGTCGCTATGGTCTTCTTTTATGTCTAGATATTGTTGGATCATGGGTGTGTAGGCGGTCTTGTCTCTGGACATGGCGGACTCCTTTTAGATGAGTTCCAGGAAATAGATCGCGGCGGCCGAGGCCAG
>PWHE01000011.1 GCA_003554735.1 Mollicutes bacterium
GGAAATCGTGTTGCTATATTGTAGTATGCTTCAATGCTATTTAAACCTATTTGAATTAAAATTTTTGTTTTTTACAGAGACCTTTTAGGATAACGTTTATAATGAGCAAAACCTCTCATAAATCAGCATGAAAGGACTCTTCATCGGTCGTTTCCAACCCTTCCACAAAGGTCATCTTGAAGCAATCAAGCAGATAAAAAAAGAGTGCTCGTCTTTGATAATCGGGATAGGGAGTGCCCAAAAACAGAGGACCGTGATAGATCCTCTTTCGGGAGGCGAAAGGATCACCATGGTGAAAAAAGTCCTCGAGAAAAGAAATATTGGTCCTTTGGAAGTCTATCCCATCCCTGATCTGGACTGCCACCCTGCATGGCCCTATTATGTAGAAGCCATATTGCCCGAATTCGAAAAAGTTTACGGGAATTCAGAAGTCGTCTTGAAACTCTTCGCTAGGATAGGTCACGACACGGGTAAGATAAAACAGGTTAAAAGGGAGAGATATTCAGGGACCGAGATCAGAAAAAGGATACGTGATGGGAGAGGATGGAAACATCTTGTACCCGAAGAAGTCGCCGATTATCTGGAGGAGTTAGACATGGATGAAAGATTGAAACCGACAATCGAAGTACGGTCGGAAACGGAAAAGGAAGCTGCGCACCTGCTCACGAAAAAAAATAAAACCATCGCCACTGCGGAATCCTGTACAGGAGGTCTTATCGCGAACAGATTGACAGATGTTCCAGGTTCGTCTTCCTATTTCATTGCTGGTTTTGTAACCTACAGCAACATGGCCAAAATTGAACTTTTGGACGTTGACGAGAAGACAATTCAGGAGAAAGGTGCCGTGAGCCCCGAAGTCGCAGAGATGATGGCCGACGGCGTGAGAAAAGACCGCGGAACGGATATAGGATTAGCTACCACGGGGATAGCGGGTCCTGGAGGAGGGACCGAAAAAAAGCCGGTAGGAACGGTTCATATGGCTCTTTCCACGGACGGAAAAACCGAAAATAGGTTATTCCACTTCGGCGGAGACAGGCGGGACGTCAAAAAACAGACATCGGAAAAGGCTCTTCAATGGTTGATAGAACGTCTGAAAGATTGACGTAAGACCGAACAAAAAATATACTAGATATTTTCTTTGATTATTTCCACTGTTTTATTTATCTCTTCGAACAGTACCCCTAATCTCTCCGATGTGTCAACCACTACGGAGAATATGATATTTTCTCCAGGGTTGCTGAGGATTATCTTCCCCTCTTTAGAATCGACGATTATCCTTTTAACGCTTCCTCTTTCCAACTCTGAATTAGCACTGTTCGACGCACCCATTATCGTGGCACACATTATGCCGAAGGTCTCCTCGTGCACTTCACTTGGAAGGTCCGATTTTAGTATACCTCCTTCTCTGTCTATTATCGCGGAGCCGTAAACTCCTTTTCTTTTCAAGTTTTCAAGCGCCTTTTCAAATTCTTTTGCCATATTCATCCCTCAAATTCTTTTTTCTTTATTTTAAACTCACAATGTTCATCGTTCAAACTTTCACATTTTTCTTCGTTGGCCTCGATGATCTCTCCGGTCATCTCCTCGTAGATACCGCAGAGTATACCTCTGATCATATCACATGAAGGCTGATCGAGAGATTTGTCGATCTCTATACTACCTTGAACTATAGCCTGATTTTTCTCCAACATTATCTCCTCTACCCATCCCCTTCCTTTGATCATCTTACCGGCTTTTTTCAATGACGCGTCGTCTGAAATGTGTTCACTGAGTTTTTCTCCCACAGCTTTACCCGAAAGGTATAGAAGGATAACTCTAGCATCCCCCACCATATTTTGATAAAAACGGGAGATATTTTTCATTTCTTTTTCGGATAGTTTGACAAATCTCATCCTTTTGACGCTAATACGACCCACCTATTTAACTTTGAGGTCTGTTATCGTAGTTGTCAAGTGTATAAAAGTGCATCTTCTGATCTCATAGGCTACAATCGGGGCACAGCAATTGACCGTTATCAGGGATCAACCTGTCTGAATAGACTCCACAGCTTTCGCAGTATCCTGAAGTCACCTCTCTCATGTGCTCTTCGAACCTTTCTATATCTTTGGGACCACGTATCCTTTCGTATTCCCTAGTGATATCTATGAGGGCGGGAGATATCTCGAGTATATCGTTTTCAGTTATTATCCCTATCATCTCTTCACCGTCAACGACGGGCAGCCTTCTGATGTTTCTCTCAGCCATGTATTCAGCCGCTTCTTGCACCAATCTATCTCTTTCGATAGTATGGACAGGAGTAGACATCACTTCGGATATACTAACATCTGCAGCAGACATATTTTGCGCTACTACCTTTTTCACTATATCCATCTCTGTGATTATCCCCGTGATATTCCTATGATCATCTACGACGATCAGGCTACCTATATCTCCCTCTTTCATCAGGTTAGCGGCTTTTTTGACGTTCTCGCTCTCATTGATCACTACTGGATTTTTTGTCATCACATCTTGAACTTGAACCTCATGCCCTCTAAATTTTTCGAAGTCTTCCATATCCTTCTACCTAGGTAGTACATCGAATCTCTTCGTATTAAATGTTTCCCAGCAAAATAAAATGTCCAACTCCAAAATATTTATAGCTCTTCGTAGATGTCATTCGGACCATCATGAGATTGGATTTGAATGCCACGCTGATCTTCAGCGACGATGTCGAACCGGCAAAGGACAAGATAAAGGAGTGTTTAGAAGAGTCGAATCGTGACCTGTTGAAAAGAGGAGTTCCCGAGGATGTTGAAGACGGAGGAGCTAATGTACGTGCACATTCCATAGAAAAAGAAAACTTACACCTCCATATAATCTCCGACCGATACGTTAGAGCTCATGATGCCCTTCTGAGGTTGAAAAAACAACTGAATCAGGAACTTGGCCCCGAATTTCATGTAGGTGTGAGAGATGTAGATATAGAAGATTATATTATCGAACTGGAACTCGAAAGACTGCCAAAACGAGAAGAAGATCTCAAATTACCATTTGTTGAAAGATTAGAATTTGAAGACGACATGTGCAGTATGAGTTTATCTTCATTGTCGGAAGAACGGCTGGCAAAAAATTACGTGGATCGGATCATAAATAGGCTGCGGGAGAAGATAGAGGCGCAGTATTATGAAGGTAAAGAGGAAAAGTGGGAACTTCTTTTTAAGTCGGAAAAAAAGGATATGGTGTGGCGTGAAGATCCAACGGAAGTTATGGATGATAGGGGATGGATAAAGAGGGGACCAACTAAAGGAAAATGGTTTTACCGACCCGAAGCTGCAAAAATACTGAAGACCCTTGAGAGGATCGCCGTAGAAGAAGTTTTGAAACCGCTTGGGTTTGAAGAGGTCATCGAATCTATGATGGTGCCCTTCGATGTCTGGATCGATACAGGTCATATGGAAGGAATACCTAACGAAGCTTATTATGTTGCTGAGCCTTCTACAAGAAATCCGGATGAGTGGGCGGAGATAATAGACGAGATAAAGATAACGAAAGAGGTCCCGTTGGAAAAGTTGGACGAGATGACTGACACTCCAAAAGCGGGTATATGCTACGCCCAGTGCCCGGTCATATACTGGTCACTCCGGAACGAAACGATAAGCGATGACAGCTTGCCTCTATTGCTTTATGAAGATACGGTGCCCAGCACCAGATACGAATCGGGTGGTCGTCATGGAATTGAAAGAGTGGACGAGTTCCATAGGGTAGAACCGGTCTATATCGGGACGAAAGAGCAGCTTACTAAGTTGAAAGATAGTTTGATAGAGAGGTATACCTATGTTTTCGATGAAATCCTGGATATCGAATGGAGGATGGCTAAAGTAGAGCCTTTCTATCTACAGCAGGCGGGAGGTGAGAGGGAAGAAGAAGAGGCCGACCTCGGCACCATCGACTTCGAGGCCTACTTACCGTATAGAGGAAGTAGAGAAGACAGCGAATGGCTCGAATTCGGAAATCTGTCGATCTTCAGGAAGTATACGGAATCATTCAACATCAAGGGACAAACTGAAAAATTACTTTCAGGATGTACAGGTATAGGGATCGAAAGGTGGGCAACAGCATTCCTTGCTCAGAAAGGAATAGATGCAGAAAAATGGCCTGAGGGATTTAGAGAACATTTCGGCGATATGCCCAAAGGTATCGAACTGTTGTGATAGGAAATTTCTGTCATAACGACCAAAGAGTAGATAGGTCTAAGAACCAAAAAGTAGATATATCATCCTTAAATTCGAACTACCAAAGGTAATGATACATCATGGCTAAGAAATCTAGGCGTGCTGGCAGACGTGTAAAAGATAAGTGGAAAAGCAAGAGCTGGTACAGGATCGTGGCTCCAGATATGTTCGACGGAGCTATAGTAGGTGAGACTGCAGCATCAGATCCGGAGTCTTTGCTGGGCAGGGTCACGGAGATCAGCCTCCAGGACCTAACAGGAGATTTTTCTAGGACTCACATCAAAGTAAAACTAAAAGTCAACGGGGTCAGAGGCGGAGAGTGCAAGACCAGATTCGTGGGTCATGATATGACTTCAGACTATATAAGAAGACTCACCAGGCGGAGACAGTCTAAACTCGAAGCTGTATTCACTGTGAGGACTAAAGAGGGCTATAGAGTGAGGATAAAACCGCTATCGATCACCAGCAAAAGGATCAGTTCTTCCGTGAAGAGATCACTTAGAAAAAAGCAGGAAGAAGTGGTAAGAGAAGAGGCTAAAGATTCAAGACTCGGAGAACTAGCTGAAAAGATGATCTTCGGTGAACTCCCTAAAAAATTGGCGAACGAGTGCAAGACCATCTATCCTCTGAAACAGGTTGAGATAAAGAAGTCAGAAGTACTCTCGGTCCCTGATCAGGAAGAGGTCGACGTCAAAGTCATCACCGAGGAAGAGATGGAAGAAGAGGAAAAAGAGGAAAAAGAGGAAGAGGAAGAAGAAAAAGAAGAGCCGGAAGAGGAAACAAAGCTTCCAAGCAAACCTGAAGTCATCGACCAATTCAGAGATATAAAAGGCGTCGGTCCCACTACTGCTGAAAAACTATACGACGGAGGCTTTCACTCGATACTGGAACTGAAAGAAGCTTCTAAAGAAGACCTCACGAAGGTCAAAGGCATAGGAGATGCGGTTTCAGAAACAATCTATAAAGCTCTGCACGAGTAAAGAAAAAACTTTTGTCGGGGTAGCTCAGCCTGGCGGAGCGCTAGACTCATAGGGAAACATATACTGTTCCGCAGAGGTATGCCTAGAATATCAGGGACATAGTTCCTGGGATATCTAGAGGTCGCGGGTTCAAACCCCGTCCCCGACATACTATTTTAGTTTGAAATTAAAAATGAATATTTAATTTTGCATGCCCGAGATATACTCTTAAAGAAGGACTAGAGAGGATAAAAAGAGCCCTCGAACGAGTGTGAAGTTTTTGATGAAAAAAAACCTCGAAAAAGTTAAAATAACCCTTATGCTTAGCAAAGCATAATGAGGTGTCAAAAACATGGCCGATGATAGATCGAACCATTTTGTAGTGTTAACGATGGTCTCAATACTGTTGCTATCAGTGTTGGCGGCTGGTTGTATAGAAGACGAAACAGAAGATGGACTGATAACCGTTGAAGGAGAGGAGATGACCCTTGAAGACCTGAAAGAGATGGAGATAATAGAAGGTGAAGCCAGATATCAAAACAGATTCTATAACTGGAATGAAAAAGCGGAATATGAAGGCGTAGCTCTAAGCACTTTAGTCCCAAACATGGAACGAAGTGATGTAATAGAAGTTGAAGCTTCGGATGGATATTCACAAGAATTTTCCTATAGACAGATCTTCCCACCGGAGACGAACATGGATATCCAAGGAGAGATCATATTAGCCTACGGTAGTGACGGTGTGACCGTACCTGAATGGGAAGAAGGTCCTATGATAGCGGTTCTGCCTCCTGACGAAGAATTCAGCAACGACGATCTTAACATGACCAGATCGTTAGATTCGCGGTTCGACACACAGAATTCTGCTGGATCACTATGGGTTAAAAATGTAGAGGACATCACGCTCAATGAAGACGTTTATAGCGATACGGAGGTCGGTTTGACCCTTGAAGGCACCTCAGTTCACGATTATACTTTTGAGGAATTAAGAAATATGGATTCCATCGAGGGAGAAGGTAAGAGGATAAGATCAACAGCTAATGTAAGAGGACCCAACACTTACAGGGGAGTTCATATTACAGATCTCGTATCCAACATCTACAGCGGAACTAATTATACTCTAGAGGTGGAAGCTAGAGACGGTTATACCATGACTTATCCTAGAGAACATGTAGAGGGTGACGTACCAGTATTAGACGAAGATTATAACGAAACAGACATAGAGCCAGATTTCGAGGCCATACTCGCCTATGAAGAGGACGGCGAACAAATACCGGATTGGGAAGACGGCCCCCGTATAGCCTTTTTGAACGATGAGGGACTTCTCAGTTCAGCGGGTCTGTGGGCGAAAGAGGTCAGGTATATACGGGTGTTACCGGAACAGGAAGACTGGACCCTAGAGTTGGAAAAGGGATCGGAAACCGTCGATATAAGCAAGCAGTATTTTGAAAGCGCAGCTGGCTGCGACTACCACAGAGCGGAGTATGAAGACGAAGGTGACATCTATGCAGGTGTCCCTCTCTGGGAAATAGTAGCTGCTGTGGATGGCGGACCCCCTCCAGACGGGCACTACATGTACAATACCGTTCTGTCAGAACTAGGTTATAACGTAACTGTCGAGGCGGAAGATGGATTTTCCGCAGATTTTCCATCTCAACAGGTTGCAAGGAACGACAGCATAATCCTTGCAAACGAATTGAACGGAGAACCGTTACCGGAAGGTGAAGCTCCACTGAGGATCGTCGGAGAAGGGCTCTCTGGAGAACAAAGCGTACGAAACATCGCTAGGATCGAACTCACTGAACTTCCAGATGAGAACAAAATTCCGGATTGGTCACTCACTCTTAACGGCACACTCGAAAGAGAATACAGTGCGGAGGTCTTCGGTGCACTAGTCGGTTGTGGAGTGCATACCGAAAGTTATGATTCTGAAGATGGAACATATGAAGGGATTCCATTATACATATTGGTCGGCGCGGTGGATGACGAAGAAACCGTAAGTCACTGGTCGCTGAACGATACATTAGTCGAAGAAGGTTACGAAGTCGAGGTCATAGCTGAAGACGGTTATAGCTACACTTTCGATATCGAAGATGTTGCCTACAACGAGAGCATGATCGTCGCCTCTAGATTGGACAGATCTCCTTTACCCGAGGGCGAATATCCTTTAAGGCTTGTCGGCGAGGAGTTAGGAAGCGGGATGGGCGTCAAAAACATCGCGGAAATAAGACTCCACGGTGTTGAATCATGATGAATAAAAAAGGCGTCTTAACGATCTTCATAATTATTCTGTTGACCTTACCTCTGGTTGGCTGCGTAGAAGACCTAGACTATGATCTAGAAGTAGAAGGAGGTATAGTCCTAGAGGGATCTGATGATCAGATACGTATCCGCTCCATATCACCGGATACGGAGATAGTCGTACAGGGTTTCCAGGGTACCATAGAGGTCACGAATTCTCATCTCGATTCCGAGGTCGAAGGTGTAGAGGGGTATGAGAGGGACAAGACCTTCATATCTATGGATATCGAGGACATATCTGAGAGGACCATAACCATAGATACGCCTGAAAAGGCGGAGTTCGAATTCGCCGTGATAGGTGACACTCAGGGGATGAACCATATCTTTCAGGATGCCGTTGACGATATGAGTGACATAGAATTTTTGTTACACACCGGTGATCTCACTCCACACTCGCAGATAGATGAATATCATGCGGTGATAGAAGTCATGGAAGATGCAGATTTTCCAGTTTACCCAACCATCGGAAACCACGACAACAGGTTCAACGGTACGGAGATATATGAAGAGCTTATAGGGCCTACAGAGTATTCCTTTGTCTACTCGGACTATAACTTCATTTTTTTAGATACATCTGAACTTTCGTTGACTGAAGACCAGATAGACTGGATAGATTCACAGGTGCTTGAAGACAAGCAGAACGTGATCGTAACCCATTCCC
>PWHE01000064.1 GCA_003554735.1 Mollicutes bacterium
AATGCTAACCGGAGGCTGTTTTCATGGAGTTCTTACCCATATACATGATTTTCACACCCATATTCGCATCCTTGATCATCTATCTGTTCAGAAACCGGGTCAGTAACTATCTGGCATTTGTCGCGCAAATCGCCATCACCGTAATCGCGATTGTTTATTTCAGTCATTTCACCGGTGATTTCGACAGCACTTTTTTTGTGCTCGGAGCGTGGGACGGCAGAATCGGAATTTCCCTTCAGAACGATGAGCTGAGCATGATTTTCGTGTCTCTCTCCATCTTCGCCTGGTGGATGGTGCTTCTATATAGTTTCGACCGCAATGCGAACTACAATTTCCTGTTTTTTTTGATGTTCCTTCAAGGGGTCTTTCTCGGACTTTTGCAGACGAACGACCTTTTTAACATGTTCGTATTCCTTGAGCTCACCACTATCATAGTGACCATCCTGATTGCCTTCAACAAGGCCGGATACGCTTTCAGAGCGGGACTGTATTATCTGCTTTTGAACACGAGCGCGGTGCTCTTGTTCCTGATCGGGATTGTCTTCATTTACTTCACCTTCGGCACCATAAACATCAACTATGTCACCGCGACCATGCATGTCCACAGCGACACGACCATCGTCCGTTTCGCGTTCATTCTCATGATGGCCGGCATATCGGTGAAATCGGCATTGTTCCCGGTATTCACCTGGCTTCCCAGAGCGCACGGGGCGGCCAAAAGCGCTGTGAGTGCCCTGCTTAGCGGCTTGATTGTCAAAGGTGGCATCTATCTGTTCCTTCGCATGAATGAGATGTTTGCGGACGCAAACATCGATTATCATACTTTCTTCTTTGTGATCGGCGCATTTACCGGTTACCTCGGCATTATTTTCGCCATCACCCAAAAGGACATTAAGCAGATGCTCGCCTATTCCACGGTCTCACAGATTGGCCTGATCATGATGGGCCTTTCCTCAGGCAATGATCAGGCCCTTGCGGGTGGACTGCTTCATGTCATCAACCACGCGATTTTCAAGATGATGCTCTTTATGATCGCGGGCATCATCGTCAAAGTGTATCTGACCAAGAAAGTGGATGAGGTTCGTGGCATGTTCAAGACCATGCCTCTCATCTCCTCGATGATGATTCTCGCCATGCTCGCCATCACTGGTTTTCCGCTCCTCAACGGCTACATTTCCAAATCATTGGTCATGTACGCGCTTGAAGGCAATATCCGCTATTGGGTGATTTTCGGGATGAATATCGGTACCGCCACCCTTTTTGTGAAGATGAGCCAGATTTTCTTCGGACCCAAAGCGCTTTCCTATCCAATTCCGCATTTGCGCCAAAGCATCCCGCTTTTCATTCTGACGCTTACCATCCTCGGTATCGGGAACTACCTGGTCTTTTTCGAAGGCGCCTTTCTTGGCATGGACTTCACCGCCCTGTCCCCGGCTTCGTGGTCGGCGTTTGTCGATTATTTCATTACCATCGGTCTCGCCGTGATCATACATCATTACCTGGTCCGTCCGGACAAAAAACCCGTCAGGGCGCTCAGAGGCTTCATGTTATCGTTCGAGCACGCGAACTATATCTTCGTTCTTTATGCGGTTGTGCTCGCAGCGTATTTCATCTTTTTCGGAATGCTCTACTAGTCCCCTTTTCTAACCGTTTGTAATTAAAAGAGGCTGAACCATGCGGTTCAGCCTCTTTTTTATCACAAAACACTATCGGATTGTCAATCACTTGTTTCGCAGTTTGTGAACCCGCTTGAAGGGTTCTTTCGGCAAAGGAAGCAACATGTTTGTGCGTTTCATGTATGTCTCGTATTCAGGTTTTTTGAACCGTTGTCTTTTTTCCATCAACGGAATTGAAATGACCAAGAATAGTACGACCATTGCTATGAATCCCACGCTAGAATATGCATATGCCCAGTCAACGCTCAATGCCATAAGCAACAGCGAGCCCCAGAATAGCAGCTCACCAAAATAGTTCGGATGTCGTGAAAGCGACCAGAGTCCCTGGTCCATGACAGAGCCGGGACTGTGTTTGCGAAACGCTCTGAGTTCCGTGTCTGAACGCCATTGTATCACAGTGGCAATAAGTCCGGTAAGGACGAACACCATGGTGAAGGGCGAGAAAACGAATCCGTCAGCCATGATGAACACCGCCGGCATGAGTGCCGCGAAGACGATGACGGTCGGCATCATCATGATGCCGAACAGATTCACAAGCGGCCACAGTCTTTGGTACCGTGCCTTGTAGTGGTCATAACGCCAGTCCTGATGAGCGAGCCCTTTGAACTCGATGGCCCAGTTCAATGTGAGACGAATTGACCAAAATCCCACCACCATAAGCAACAACCCCTTTGATACGCTCCATGTCCCCACGAGACCTATGAGAATGACGGGCGGTGCGACGGACCAATACGGATCATAAAGCGATGCGTTTTTAAGAACGGTCGCCCATAGAAAAATCCATAACGTGCCAATGATGTCCGCAACAAACAGTCTGAGCAGCATGGATTCATAGGGAAGCATGCGATACGACCATACCGCAAGCGCGATTCCAAATAGATAGATGATAGCAATGATGGTTAATGAGGCGCGTTTGTTCATTGGTATCCCTCCCCGTGCTCCTGATAATCTTATTATATCGCGGTTTGCAATTAAACGTGTCTATTTATTAAAAATTCCTGCACACTGAGCGTGTGCAGGAACCGTGTCATACTTTGCGTAAACGGAACGTCGCGACCATGAGGCTTGCAAGAATGATGATCAGCGCTCCAATCACCAGGTCGCAATAGGCGCCCTCAGGAATGACAAAGTAGAAGAGATTGAGAAAACCGATCAGGATGACACCGGCAACCGTCGAGGGGAGCCCCTGAAAAGTGTCACGATTCTCTCGAATGGCATAACGTGCCAGACGAAAGACCGCTGCCCCGATGAAAATGATGATGACCGCTATATTGAAGAGTCTGTTTTGCATCAGGTTCATCTGATAGAGCAAAACCATGGGTGCCAAGATGAAGCTGATCAGGTCGTTGGACGCATCCAGGTGCTTTCCGAAGTCGCTCTCCGCACCAATCCGGCGGGCGATGCGTCCGTCATAGCGGTCGATCAGCGCACTGAATGCGATCAGCACCGATCCGGTGAAAAACCACTGTCCTTCCAAGAACAGGAACAACGCCACAATGCCGGCTACAATACCGAACATCGTGAAGACGCCCAGCCAAATTTCAGACCGTTTTAGTGTCATGGACAGCACCCACTTTCTCGCGTCCGATAAAAACCATCACCATGGTGCTGAGTGCAAGTTGGAACCAAAACGTGACCAGTCTGAGGGTTAGCGCGATAGCCATTGCGGCTCCGGCCGCCATGCCGAAACGCGGCATGAGAAGATAGAACGTGCCTTCAAACGTTCCAAGTCCGCCGGGCGTGAAGGGAATCAAGGCGACGATGTATGCGCTGAAGGTGACCAGTGCGCTTTCAAAGACGCTCAAGTCGAACCCGAAGCTATGGACCAGATAAAAGGTTTTGAGCCCGTAAAGGCTCCAGATCATGAAACCGAGCGCAAAATGGATGCAATGCTTCTCCGGTTTTCCTTTAAGCGGACGAAGTGTTGTCTTGAATTCGTCTTGAAGGGAGGCGAGTTTGTTTTTGAAGCGGCTCTTCGAAGGCGAAATCTCCTTCTTGCGAAGAAAAAACGCACCAATCAGAAGAATAAGCGCCAGGAAAAGGGCAAACCCTGCAAGCAAGCGCAGGAATATGCCATTGGTGCCTTCATAGCCGCCACGGGTGAAGGCCACCACGAGAAATGCGAGGATGGTTACGCCCATGAACGCCAAGAAGGAAATGATTTTTTGGGCCGCCACGAGCGCACTCCCACGCGGTACGCTTTCTCCTCGTTGGCGGAGGTAGTAGACTTTATACGCTTCCCCGCCGGTTTTCACCGCTGGCGTGACGCTTTCAAAGAACGTTCCGGCCATGTTCATTTCGATGATTCGTAAAAGGGAGAGTTTCATTCCGAGGTGTGAAGCGACCGACCACCACTGCGTTGAAATGAGGAGGATGGTCAATAGTTGCATGAGCACAAGTACGAGAATCTGCATCGGGCTGAGAATTCTGAAAGTGTCCACGACCGTGTTCCACTCAGTCGTAGCGAGCAGGGCTGTCAGAAGTCCCAGTCCGATAATGAAAAGAATCAGTTTCTTTTTACGCATTCCGGTACATCTCAAGCGATTTGACCAATGTTTTCTTCACCGGCATGGATTGTTCGGAAGGAGGCAAAAGGTGCCTTCGCGACGTCCTCACACAAACGATGGCGTCATCGTCCTTGTTCGCAAGCACGTGTGTCAGTACGTCTTCTTTCGGATATACTTGCTTCGCGACCAGAATCACATCAAACCCGCCGGGATCGACCGTGGTGCCCTCGGCGTGAAAGGCCCGGATGCTGTTTTCGCCCGTCGAGACCAACCAGCGATTCGCCTCATCGACAGCTTTGCTGCGATTATCGACGGTTACCACAGCGGCACCGGTCTTCTCATGGATGCGGTATGCGCTATAAGGATGCGCTCCGCCACCGATGAAGAGGACACGCGTGGTTTCATCAATGCCGCATAGAGCAATCTCGGCATCGATGATGCGCTCGTAATATAGTTTCTTAAGCCGCGATCCGATGGAAGCGCGGTTCATCAACGTTTCGCCGCCTTTTGTCAGTGTGTTGATCATGGAAACACCTCGTGAAATTATTAAATGGCTTGAATATATGCCTCGAACGTGTATCATTATAACTAAGAAAAAAGAATAGCTCAACGAATTTTATATTTTTTATAAATAGTAATCCAAAGAAGGTGTCTCATGATTCGAAAGTTCATTCAAATGCTTGAAAAACTGGCTTCCCGCTCATCGTTTGCGATTCGAAAGTACTGTGAGCCTTATGAAACGATTGTCGATAAGGAAATCGATCTTGGTTCCGTTAAAGATGAGGATGTCGTCTTGAATGTTGGTTGCGGGTCCATACCATTCACGGCGATTTGGCTTGCAAGAAAGACGAACTGCGATGTCATCGCCATTGATACCGACAAGACAGCCGTTCGCAATGCCAAGCGCGTCATTCGCAAGCTTGGTCTGCAGGAAAACGTTACAATCATGCACAGAAGCGGTACGGACACAAGCGATCTTGCTTTTGACAAAGCGCTTTGCGCCCTTCAGGTCCAACCACTTGGAAAAACGCTTGATGCCTTAAATGAAAAAGCATCAGTTCTGATTGTTCGAAGACCGTTTGATTCGTATGCGACGCATTATGATGTGTTGCCGGTAAATTACCGTATAAAGCGGTCTGTTCCACAAAAAATGAAAGCATTTGGATCATCCGATCTCGTTGAAAAACTATAATACAGGTTTTAATTATAAGGTTATTTGTAAATCCTATGAATAAGTTTGACATTTTCGTGATTTTCGCGCTATACTGTAACCGTGTGATGCTTGAAAAATATGAAACACGAGGTGTCAAGGATGCAAGAGAAGAAGATTATCGACACGCGCATGAACTTCGATATGGCCGTCGTCAACATGGATACGCTTTCTCGTGGTGATGAAGGTGTTATTTTTGATGTTCCCGACATGCACCTTCTGGCTGCGCTTGGCATCCGAATCGGCAAACGGATCAGAGTGCTCACCCGCAGTGTCGCTAACGGCCCTTTGATTCTTTCGGTCAGTGACCGTTCCATTGTTATCGACCGCCATATCGCGCAGAAGATTATTGTGAAAAGGTAAGATTCAACATGTCTTGTCACTCTGCTAAATCCAGTACTGAACAAACTGAGAAGACGTTATTATTGATGGGGCTTCCCAATGTTGGGAAAAGCGCCATTTTTAATCGTTTCACCGGCCTTGACGTCATGGTTTCCAACTATACGGGCACAACTGTCGAATATACAGAAGGCACGATGACCATTGAAAAAACGCCCTATACCTTGATTGATGTTCCAGGCGTCTATGACATCGAACACAGCGTCGATGACGCGGAGCAAGTCGCCATCAATATGCTTAAGAACAATCCCGACGGGATTGTTTTTGTGTTGGACGCCCTTAATTTGGAGTCCTCGATCCATCTGCTCATCCAAGTCATGCAATACGACATCCCTATTGTCGTCGCGCTTAACCGCAATGATCTCTCCGATAACCGCGGCATGCGTATCGATCATCGTGAGATCCAGTCCAGACTGGGCCTGCCGGTGATTCCGACGATTGCGCTCGGTGGCGACAGCCTCGAGCTTCTCAAGTATCAAGTCGGCGAGATGGTCACGCGCGGTGGAAGCTCGGGCAAACGTTTCCCTGAAACTGTGGATAAATGGAAAATCACCGAAAAGATCGTCGAGAATGCCGTGCGGCATTCGGTTGATCCTTTCAGCGAGGATGCGAAATTCTCCTTCCTGGTCAAGCCCTGGCCCGGATTGCCCATTGCGCTTTTGGTCCTTGTGGTGATGTTCGCGTTTGTCATCGGCGCCGGCATGGGCCTTCGCCAATATGTGCTTTTGCCTCTGTTTGGCGGATGGATTTTCCCCTATATCGAGACGCTGGTCATGGCGATGACCGATTCGACCATGGCCCAAAACATTCTCATCGGGGATTACGGTTTCCTCATCAAAGGCATTGAATGGCCCTTCGCACTCGTTTTGCCCTATGTCATCAGCTTTTATATCATGATGAGTTTTCTTGAAGACAGCGGCTATCTGCCAAGGCTTGCGGTGTTGCTTGACGGTGTGTTCAAGAAAATCGGTCTCACCGGATCGTCCATCATCCCCTTGATGCTAGGCTATGGATGCGGCATCCCCGCCATCATGTCCACTCGCTCCCTCCCTTCGAAAAAAGCCCGCCTCAGCATCGCGGTCATGGTCTCGTTCGCAGTGCCGTGTGTCTCGCAGACCGGGGCGTTCATCGCGTTGCTCGTCGAACACAGTCTTTTGGCGCTGATCGGGGTGTTCCTGATGTCCATTCTCGCCATGGTCGCGGTCGGCTTCGTGATGGACAAAATCAAGAAAGAAGCGGTGCCCTTCACGTTGATGGAACTCCCTGAACTGCTTGTCCCAAAGCCCAGGATATTCGGCAAGAAAGTATACATGCGCATCCGCCATTATGTCAAGGATGGCGCGGTGCCGATGATCATCGCCATCTTTTTCACGGCATTCCTTTATGAGTTCGGAGTGCTCAATGTGCTCGGCCGCGGCCTTGCGCCGATCGTCTCGGGCTGGCTTCGTCTCCCCGAAGAGGCGGCGACGCCGCTTATCATCGGTGTGGTACGCCGCGAACTCACGGTGCTTCCACTGATTGAAATGGAGCTTTCGACCCTGCAGTTCTTCACAGGCGCCCTGGTGGCACTGTTCTATGTGCCGTGCATCGCGATGATCGCGACACTCGCCAAAGAGTTCAATGCCCGTACGGCCATCGGCGTGTTTGTCTTCACCACCGTTTCCGCCATCGTTCTAGGAGGGCTCGTCGCGAGAATCGGTGAATTTGTCCTTACTTTTTTCTAGAGGATGAAAGATACTGTACAAGGGATTGCATGCCATTTGGTTCTTATACGAAAAAAAATAGAAAATCCGTGTGGATTTTCTATTTTTTGCGTTCTATAATTTTCTTAGGGGTGTTGCGACATAAAAAAAGTGCACTGGTAAAAGCCAAGCCGTTATAATAAAGGTAACCAACACCAATCATAAGGAGGCTAATACCAGTGCACTTAAATAGTATCACAGAACTTCTTGAGATTAAAGATTCCAAGCTGAAAATTTTGGACGTTAAAACCGACAAGGCAACCAAAACGATTCATCT
>PWHE01000058.1 GCA_003554735.1 Mollicutes bacterium
AATACAATTGAAAAAGTAATTGCCAGCACAATCACAAATCACGTATCCTTTTAGTAGACCAACACTGAAAGGAAGCGAAAGGACGTGCTGACAATTACTCAAGTCCATTATATCCGAAAGCCGTTTTTCGATAAAGGTAATACGATCTGAATACAAGATAACAAAGCAGGAGCTTGGTGATTTGACAGAAATCCCTAAAAAACAATAGAAAACTGGGAATCCGTTAAGAGAAAACCTAGTCCATGGGTTGAGAAACTCTTGAAATCATATCTTAAACAGTACCCCCTAAATGAACGCGGCATAATTACCGAACGTAAAAACACGTATGATATTGCTCAAATTAAGGCGTTATTGTTACCACTAGTAAATACATATGATATTAAAATGATTACTCTATTTGGTTCCTATGCTGATGACACGGCAGATGCTTTAAGCGATATTGATATAGCCATTGACGGGAATATTCAAGGGTTATCTTTTTTCGGGCTTTTAGAAGACGCTAATCAGTTGTTTGTTAAAGATGTTGATTTAATCCATCTCAAAGAAGTCGATGTTAACTCCAAGATAATGGCTGATATTAAACAAGGGATTAAGTTGTATGGGTAACCATTACCTTCATATCAATAATATGAGTAAAAATCCACGATAATTACCCATGTTGAATTGACTTGAGTGGTCATTACCTATATAATTTAATTATATGAATGGAGTGATAGAATGTTCAAAGTCACAAAACTACCACCAAAATTTGATTTTCATACGAAAGCCATATTAACGAAGACAATAGAAGCTAACAGAGCTTTAGCCGAGTTAAAAGGCTACTCAGATGTGATTCCGAATAAAAACATATTACTCAATGCAATTACCATTAATGAGGCGAAGGAAAGTTCTGAAATAGAAAACATTGTTACAACACACGATGAGTTATATAAAGCCTTATCAACAAAAAAATCAACCAAAGAAGCAAAAGAAGTTGTGAATTATAGATCTGCGCTTTGGAGAGGCTATGAATTAGTTAAGGAAAATAACTTTATATCAACGAATATGATAGTTGAAATTCAGAAAATTATTGAACAAAACGATGCAGGTATAAGGAGAACACCAGGGACAGTATTAAAGAATGACTTAACACAAGAAGTTGTCTACACACCACCAGCGAACCATGAAGAAACTATCGATTTAATGACTAATCTAGAAACATATATGAATTCACAAAATATTGATTATGATACATTAATCCAGTTAGCAGTTATACACTACCAGTTCGAATCGATTCATCCGTTTTATGATGGCAACGGTAGAACAGGTAGGATATTAAACATACTTTACTTGGTATTAAAAGATCGCCTAGCTACACCGATACTTTACTTAAGCTCATATATTAACAACAATAAAAAAGCCTATTATGAAGGTTTACAACAAGTTAGAGACTCTAATGATTGGGAACAATGGGTTTTGTATAATTTAGAAGGTATTAAGGTAACATCCTATAACACATTAAAAATCATGAAAGATATCAACACATTGATCGAAAGCATGATCTTTGAAGTGAAAAAACAGCTACCTAATATTTACTCTAAGGAATTAATTGATGTTATATTTTATGAGGTTTATACAAAAATATCTTATGTTGAAAGAGGTGTTGGAGTAACAAGAAAAACAGCTTCTTCTTACTTGGTTGAACTTGAAAGAGCTGGTTTTTTGGTGTCTGAAAAAATAGGTAGAGAAAAGATATACCTAAACAAAAAATTATTTGATCTGATTAAAAAGGCAAGGTTTTAATTTTAGATTTCTAGTATATATGACCTTCGCATTCATCCATCATATGCAGAGTAGATATTAAAGATTTGGTAAAAAAAGTTGCACCTAGGATTGTTACAAAAAGACTTATCACAAATAGTCTCACCTGATAATATGCCAGGTTAATGTGGTAGAATAAAAATAGAAATGAGGAGGATGTGTTAACATGAAATACTTGAAAATGAATAATGGTATGATGATTCCTGTGATTGGAACCGGCACGAATACGTTCGGAAAAGAAAATAACGATTTTGGTGGTAAAATCACCTACGATACCAAAGAACTTCGTTCAGCAATCGAACTTGACTATCGTCTTATTGACACGGCGATTTTCTATCGTAACGAAGCAGTCATCGGAAAAGCGGTAAAAGAATCAGCCGTCGATAGAAGCGAGTTCTTCATCACAACAAAAATCCCTTCGGAAAAAGAGTTTAAAGAAACCGACGAACATGTTGCTCACTATGTAGAAAAGTCACTTGAAGAGCTGGATATGGATTATATTGATCTTTATCTGATCCACTTCCCGCTTGAAACCAATGAGGAGAACCTTCGGGTCTGGCGCGTGCTGGAAACGTTTGTTGATAAAGGACGCATCAAATCAATCGGCGTGTCGAACTTCAATGAGGACCAACTGGGGTATTTGATCAAGCACGCTAGAATCAAACCCGTACTCAACCAGTTCCAATCCTACCCGGGTAAACATAATCAACCGCTGATCGATTTTTGCAAAGCGAACGATGTGATTCCCGAAGCGTATCAATCTCTTGCCAAAATGGATGATAAAACTAAAGATAAATTGATAGACATAGCTAAATCATACAATAAAACATGGAGCCAGATTGTTTTAAACTATCAAGTCAATGAAGGAATGGTCGTGATCCCTAAGTCGCATAATCATCAGCATCAATCTGAGAACATTGACATCTTTGATTTTACATTATCGGAAAAGGATATCGCGACAATTAAAAATATGGACAATCTATAAGTATCACTCATGAAAAAGATGAAGGGTAGACACATTCAAATGTCTCCCTTTTCTTTTGATATAGTATGCTTATCGTAATATCCGAAAAAAATTCAATAGGGCGTTTCATTGAGGCACAAAAAAAGGGCTCATAATCATTACATTTGATTATTTACATAGATGCCATTAAAATATTTAGAATGCATCATCAAACATATTGACCGGATAATTAAAAGTTAAAACGACAAAATCAACGCTTCATAGTGAGGTGGACATCATGAAACTCGACAAATTCCTTGTAGCACCCACAATCAGCATTTTCTTCATAGCCGGCATCTTCACGTTCGCCTATGAGTACTATGCCCAACTTAATATTGGGTTTAATCTATACGGGCTTGTGCCGGCCGCTTTTTTGGGCTGGGCAACCTATGATGCCTTGGGTGGTGGGTCCAAAGGCGTCATTGAAGGCATTCTCTCAAACATGAGCGGTGTGTTTTGGTCGATTGTGATCATTTTGATTTGGGATTACGGTTTTAATGGTGGCTTATTGGGTGCCTTCGTGTCTGTTGCGGTTGGAGCCGGGGCGATGGTCTTCCAAGCGCACGTGAAGCTATTAAAGTTTGTGCCGGGGACGTTCATTGGCGCCTCAGCCTTTTTCGCACTAGGCGCCAATATCAACGGCACAACCTTATGGCCTGCAGTGTTAGGGTTGCTGATGGGAATCCTTCTTGGTCTGTCGTCGGATATTCTTGCGAAATATCTTGATTCTAAAGCGTAATCGGACATAACCTAGTGATAGAATTTCATGTGCACCCTCTATGAACAGGGCTTGTGCAAGACAAATTTCAAAACAGGGGTAGTCGTATATAAATGACTGCCCTTTTTTATTGATATGCTATACTTATCTTAGGTGCACATGATAACCTTACGAGTATTTTAGGATGACTTACGTTGTTGCTATAAGGGGATGAATATATGAGTGAAAGGATTAAACTGAAGTTTCAGAAATACCGTGTAATCACAACGTTATGCTGGATGGGCATTCTATTTCTCGGACTTATATCCAGAGGCGTTATTTCAAGCTTGTTATTTTGGTTGTTGGTCATTTCCATCGCCATCTTGTTTATCAGTGATCTGATATACTTTATAATCCGAATAGCGGAGTCACATTATTTGCTCATTACCACACAAAGCATCGTGATGAAACAATTCCTTCAACCACCAGCTGTGATGATGATTGAGGATATCGAATCCGTTATCATTCACACTGAAGACAATAAAATAGAGCGCATTGTTTTAGCCGATGGAAAAAATGTAATCGTCATCAAACACATTTACACGATGTCCAAAGAAGACATGTTGGCTATGATCAAGCATTCAACCAAGTATCCGGAAGAACTCGAGATAACTTATAAATATTCATGAATTAGCTCTTAAAAGTCATTATGTTCTTTGTTTGGAGGTTATGGAATTGAAAGAGGTGTTGATACGAAAAGCTCAAATCAACGACAAAAGCGGGATCGGCCATATCCATTATCATTCCTGGAATGAAACGTATGAAGGGTTGATCGATCAGTCGTATCTGGATTCCAGATCGGTAGAGGAATGCATCAGACAAGCGGAGACGTTTTATCAGAATGCCGTTGTGGCAACTGTTGATGAAAGGATTGTCGGGTTTGCTTGCTGTATGAAGTCTAGAGATGTCGATTTGGAAAATACAGGAGAAATAACGGCCGTATATGTTCTTGAGGCCTATCAAGGACTGGGTATAGGGAAAAAACTCATGAACGCCTGTTTTGATCAGCTTAACGAATACGCTAAGATGTTAGTATGGGTATTGAAGGAAAATCATCAGGCCATAACATTTTACGAACGACAGGGTTTTCGAAAAGATGGAGAGTGCAAAACAGTCCGACTAAATGAGAGTGTTAAAATCGACGAAGTTAGAATGATTAAGTAAGAATCGTAAAACGCACTTCATGGAAATCAAAAATATTCTCTCTAAACGTTTGTAATCTGTATTTTTCAATCTGAATTATAGAAAAACATTGCGAACGTGCGTCATGAATTCGACAAACAGGAGGCGATGCATGAATGAAAGCTGTACAAGTAACCGGTCATGGAGGTTTGGAAAAGTTGAATCTTGTGACACTGGATATCCCTGAGCCAAAGGCCGGCGAAGTGTTGGTAAAGGTCAAGGCCTGCGCCATCAATAATACCGAAATATGGATGCGCGAAGGCGCGTATGGTGAGGGCTCCAAATCCGGTTGGCGTCCCGAGGGAACCGTCTTTCCAAGAATTCCGGGTTCCGATATTGCCGGTAGGATTGTCAAGGTAGGCCCTTCTGTGGCCCCTTCCATGAAAGGGAAGGATGTGGTGCTTTATCCGCTTACATCGAGCGGTAAGGCGGGCAGTGAACATATTGCAGAGGATATGTCGTTCATTGGTTCGGAGTACGACGGTGGTTACGCAGAATATGTCGTATGGCCGGCAGAGCTTTGCTTGCCAATGCCGCTATCGGATTATAAAGAGAGCGCCGTTTTCTCAGTCAGCGGTCTGACCGCTTGGCATATGGCCAATCAGATCGACATCAAGCCCGGAGAAACGATCGTGGTGACCGGCGCCAACGGAGGTGTGGGCATCTACAATGTCCAGATTGCTTCTAAAGTCTATGGGGCGAACGTCATCGCCATTGTCGGTGACCTGGCAGTGGAAGAGCGGATGAAATCGCTCGGTGCGAAACATGTCTTATCGTATAAATCGGATAATCTGGCAGACGAAATTCTTGAAGTGAACGGCGGCCCTGTCGATTCGGTTCTTGATGTGGTCGGTGATGCATTATTTTCTGTGTCTCTCAACGTATTGAAAAAAGGTGGCAAGTTCTGTACTTCAGGTTCGGCGGGCGGTCAGAAGAGTGAACTTGATTTCAGGACACTATACTTGAAACATATTACGCTTTATGGATCGGTTCTCGGAACAAGAGATGAGTTCGAAGCCATGCTTGAAGCAATAAAGGAAGGCAAGATAAAACCGGTCATTGACCGGACGTTTCCGTTGGAAGAAGCGAGGGAAGCGCAACGTTATTTCAAGAAATCCGGAAAATTTGGCAAGGTGGTATTACTGCCATAAAGAGAAACAGAAGAGAAGGTTTAAGGATTACGCAGATCATGATGGATGTGAGCCGCCTTACTATACTTCAAAGAAGTAAGGTGGCTCTCAGCAATTAGAAATTAATTCAATTACACAGTTCAATAAAAGGAGTTAAAGTATGTCAAAACCGGCTATTTATACTATGAGTTTTGCGGATGTCTATCCGCATTATGTCAACAAAGTTGAGCGTAAGGGCCAAACAAAAGAAGATTTGGATGCCATCATAAAATGGCTTACCGGATACGATGAAGAAGCGCTTCAAAGGCAACTGGAAGGTCGTGTTGATTTTGAGACGTTCATTAATGAAGCACCTGCTTTGAATCCCTCCAGACGTTTGATCAAAGGCGTTATATGCGGCGTGCGCGTAGAAGAGATCGAGGAACCTATCATGCAGGAAATAAGGTATCTGGATAAACTGGTTGACGAACTGGCGAAGGGAAAAGCAATGGAGAAGATTCTTCGCAAGGAAACCTAGGGTAAGCACACCCACACACCGGAGGATATGCCCCCACCAGTGTGACGATGATTAGCGTAGCAGCTTATCTAGGGAGAAGACTTATTATGTTTCTTGAGAAGACGGGAACTGTTAAAAACATCCCCTATTTAGTTGGGGGATTGTCGTCATCGGTGTATCTTTATTGTTTTTCTAAGTTCATGCAAAGAATACGTGGGATGTCACTTCCGTTATCGATGTGCGTTGGTGACAGAAGGACTTGATAAGAATTAATAGGATGGAGGCAATGTTTGATTGCAAAGACGGGGCAATCATTTATTTGTAGAAACGAGGCCGTTCTTTAATCTTAGCGATACAGAGTCTTATGGTTTAATTAATCGATTATGTTCGATATAATGAAATTGCCTTATGATAAAGGAAGTGATTACCATGAAAATCGTTGTTACAGGAGCGAGCGGCACCATCGGTCAAAGATTGATGAAAGCCTTAAAAGATCACGGTCATAAAGCGACCGCTTTCGACCGGAATGCGGTGGATATTACGGATCGAAAGGCGGTCAATGCCTATCTGAAGGAACAGAATCCCGACATCATCTACCATCTGGGCAAATCATCCCTGGATTTCACGGAAATATTGGGTGCGTGGGCCTATGACAATAAAGTGAAGCTTGTGTACACATCAAGTTTCAAAGTCTTCAGTGGCAAGAAAGAGGAAGGCCCATACAACATCTTCGCGATTCCTGATGGCACCGATGCGTTCGCCAAGGATAAAATCGCTCAGGAGCGTGCGTTGTTCGAGTACTATCCCTACACCTACATTGTGAGGCTTGCCTGGCAGATAGCTGAAGAACCAAGCGGCAACACGTTTTTGGCGTTTGTGAAAGACCAGATTGACAAAGGCGGTCCCTACAAGGCCTCCAAAGAACATTTCATCTCATTCATGTTCATTGAAGACACGGTTGAGCACCTCGTCCGTCTTCCCAATGAGAACCCTCCTGGCCTTTTTCATTTGAATGCCAATGAATTTTTCAGTGTGTATGATGTTTTAATGAACCTGAAAGAGCGTTTCGATTTGGATTGGCTCGATTTCAATGACCAAAAGAAAATCAGGAAGAATGACACAATGCAAAGCAATCTTTCAGTAAAGACCTTCAGTGATTGCGGCTTTAAGTTTCACAGTCAATAAAAAGGAGATGATAGTTTGACGAAGAAGGCCATCGAAGCCCGATTTGAGTTTTGGACAAAGCAATTGCGTTTAAAGAACCAATGGGATATTACGCTCAAATGGATTAATGACGAATCCTTCAATAAGACAGGCGATTTTAAAGTGGATCCGGATGATAAAAAAGCGATTGTGTTTCTGAATGTCAATAACCCCCATAACCATAACCTTGAAGAGGTGATTGTCCATGAGTTGATGCATTTGAAAATGTATCCGTTGGACCAATTGACAGAAAACCTCATCGAGGTAAATTATGGAAACGAAAGCAAAGCGTATGACCTCGCCTATGCACAGTTCATGATCTGTTTGGAACAGACGGTCGCCGAGTTGACAAAATGTTATCTTCTAAAACACGGTGTGGATAAAAGTCTCGGATACGGCAGGGTGAAAAGCAAGAAAGGCTTCAATGCATTATATGAAGACTTGAAGCCTTATGGAAACGATTGGTGAAACGATTTATTCCTCAAAATAGCGATATCAAAAAGAAGGGCACTTTGCCTAACGCAGTTCTTGCCTTCAAGGTAAGCACTGGCATGGAAATTAGTAAGCTCGTGTGATTTTGTGTGAATGTTCTACTGAATAAGTGATAAGAATTCCCATGAACCAATTCAGGACAGTATCGACTTGACTCCATCAAGTTCACGATGATGAGCACGATGTGTGTCGCAAAGCGGATGAAATAAGGCAACATCGTGGTCGTTTTTCCAGACCGTGCTGAACGATGTCTGAGCAAAAACTTCCTGATTGGAAGAAGGACTCGCTGTCCTTCTTCTTTTTTTGTTACTCGGAAAATGTTCAGTCTAACTTATCATATTGGTGGTATAATGTGAAGCATATCCGGATTAACGGTATGGAGGCGCAAATCATGAACTATATCAAAGGCAATAAACAAGCTTGGGAACATGCGTTCACACATCGATCCGGCGAGTATGCAAAGGATCTGGCGGAGCGACTGAAAAACGAGGAGAACCCGTTTTTCCATGACAATTTTCACAATGTGCTCAAACCATATGACTTCAACGGAAAAAGCATCGCTCAATTTTGTTCGAACAATGGCAGGGAACTCCTTCAGCTTGCGTTAAGGGGCGTGTCAAAAGCGGTCGGTTTCGAACTGGCTGAAAACATGGTCGACTACGGCAATCGGATGGCGCAAGCCTTGAATGTCAATGCAACGTTTGTCGGAACCGATATTCTTGCTATTGACGAAGCATATGACGCACAGTTTGATTATGGGCTTATCACTGTCGGGGCAATGTGTTGGTTCGAAGATCTGAATCATTTCTTCAAAAAAGTTTCACAAACACTTAAAAAAGGTGCGACACTCTTTATTCATGAAGCGCATCCGTTCGAGTTGATGCTGGCTACAAAGTATGAGCCCGCTTTCGACGCGGATGATCCGAAACGGCTTGCGTACGATTATTTCGGAAAGACGGTATGGAAGGAACACGGCATGGGGTACATGAGTGAAACATCATCGGATGAAAATGTCTTTACGAGTTTCTCTCACACGTTATCCGATATTTTTAACGCGATGAAGCAGAACGGGTTATCCGTTGAACGGTTTGAAGAATACGATTATTGTGTCGGGAATATTCTCGATCACTTGGATCACGAAGGGTTGCCTCTGTCGATGATCATTGTTGCTAAGAAAGAATTTTGACGGGTCTTATTTGTATATCCTTGTCTTTTTTATAAATTAATTTTATTATGAGAATATACAATCAATATAGGAGGGGAATATGCAGGGGAATGTCGAGACGTTCATAAAACGATACGGTGTTTTTTATTCGGTTCTATCCATTATGGCGCTTGTCTTTTTGTGGGCGAATCCATTGATGCGCGGGTGGCTCTTTTTTGCCCTCGTAGGTTTAATGCCATATGTTGTTTTTCCAATCTCGTTCATACTGCTTGGATTTGTATTCATGAACCGGAAACCGCAATTCTTAAAAGTGGTGCTTATTGTGAGCGGCATTCAAATCGTACTGAGGTTTTTAATGGATTATAGCCGAACATTTTTTGTGTTGTGCGGGTTTCCTTCTTTGTTCAGCCAATTGAAACTTATTCCTGCGGGGCTTGCCATCATAGTGTTCATCGCGCTGGTGTTATATCTGAGAAAGCGCTGGTTTCCAATGTGGGGATTGATCGTTGTTGCGGGAGTTTATGCGGTTTCAGAAGTCACCTACACAACCATGCAGATTGCCGAAGGTGTTTCAAGAGGGCGTGGTTTCATCTCTCTGTTTAGCTACACCGTTGAATCGTCGCTTCCGTCCTTATTCATCCTAGTTGGTTTGTTTGTGGTATGTTTGTATGAAGAGCGGATTCCTCATTTTAAAAATGAGACGCCGTCTTGAGCGTCTAAAAGAACGTTTTCGTCCTTATCTAAAGCCTGATGCCGATGTTGTTCGGCATCAGGCTTTCTCTATTTCAACTCACGGTTGCTTTTCAAGGGACATAAAACCATGTATGATTAACGTGAAGCGTTTCAAAGAACGGAGGGGGTTGCATGCTGCATCCCGAATATGTCGGAAAAACCATCAAAAAACTCAGAACCGAAGAGGGGATGAGCCAAGCGGCCTTGGCTGAGGCGCTGTATGTATCGCATCAGGCGGTATCACGCTGGGAAAACGGAAGCACCATCCCAAGTATCGATACCCTTATGGGGATAAGGACGTTATTTGATGTTCCTTTGGAATCCTTGTTTGTTGATCCACAGGAAATCACGAGCCAAGAAGCCATGACCCTTCTCGAAGGATCCGGCCGTGATACGACGCTTTACGCCATTGCGGATGGCCGTATCGATTCGCTGAAAGTTGAAGATATCATCCATAGACTTGATGATAATGAAAGGATGACCATCATCAGGCGCATGCTGGATAAGCGAACCCCATTCGATCTCGAAGAGCTTTTTCCAAGGTTGTTATACAGTGAAAGACGAATGGTCATTGACCATTACATCGATACCGGATATCCCGAATCATGCATGCGCATTAAGGATTTGATGAGCCGTCATGAAAGGCAATTGATAAAAAGGAGGAAAAACCGATGAAATTGACGAAAATGATGCCGTTTTTGGATAAGGAAAGCAAAGAGGCGATTGTCAGTGATATCATAGAAGGCAAAGTGGATCTGGATAGCTTCAAGCTGACTAGCCTGTATCCGTTTTTGGATGATGCGCAACTCGATCGCATCGTGAACGCGTATTTGAATGGGACATTGGATATCTCCCTTGTTCCTTTATTGCCATTCGTTGGTGAAAAAACGATGGAAAGACTCATAAAGCACTACGAAGAAGGCAATGAACGCGATATCCGAATCGAGAAACTCTATCCGTTCATCAATGCTGAGCAGATGCAACGCATCTTCAAAAGCGAATATGCGAAATACCGGAAAACCGAATAGTTGACTAGTGTAAAAAGCCTTCCATCGAATGCGATGGAAGGCAGTTTTTTAGTTTGTGTGCGTGTTTTATGAAAACGCGAAAATCATTCGGCGTCGAACGCGACAACAATGTCATCGTCAAGGCAACGGAACGTGAAGCTGTTCATCACGAACAATTTGACATTTTTGGCATCATAGAATTCAAAGCCCACGCTGTAATCCTGTCCGATGGTCAGTTCGAGGTCTTCATGATCTCTTGGAACCAGCAGGGCACCTTTCAAGACGCGTGAACGGATAACTTCGCCGCCAATGATGGCTTCGACGTTTTTACGAAGCAGTCCCCCCTGATACATCTGGTTCAGACGTTTATAGACTTCATCGGAAACAATCAAGTCATATGGACGCTCGGCATACGCGTCATTGATGGCGAATGCCCCTTCGCTGATGGCGCTTAGAATGTCGTTTGCATCCTTAGTGAGTTTGATGCGTTTGCCGGCAACTTCATCAAGACCTTTGATGCCTGCTTGCTTGTTGCCGTTATAGATGCTGTCCTCTTCGAATAAAGCGAGTTTTTCCGCGGCCTCTTCAAGATTGTCAAGTTCGGTATCCTTTTCGCCGCGCAGGATGTTGTCGAGTTCCCACCGTGAAAGGTCGAACTCGATGCGCGTCTCCATTAGAGGAAGAACGTCATAAAGGCCGGTGCCGACTTCGCCTTTCTTGATGGGTTTAATGGATTTCAATCTTCCTTGCGGCACACTGTTGGTGTCGATGCCTTTGGGTCCGTTCACATAAAGTACGCGTCGTGCAGTAAGTTGCGAGAGGATGACCTCTCTGGCGCGTTCATTGATTTCTTCCCACGCTTCGGTGGGAATGGGTGCGAGTGACTGTTTGAAAAGATCCATGGATTCGCCTCCTCAGCGTTTGGGTTTTCCAATGTTGAGACCTTTGTGCCTTTGAGTCTGTTCATCGGATCCATCATCATCATGATGGCCGATCGGTCCTTCGGTGAAAAGATTTTCTCTGAGTTCCTTGTCAAATTCAGGGAGTTGTCTCCGCAGCCATTCGATGCCCATGGCCGCATGTTCTAACTCTTCATCGCGATTATGTTTCAGCAAGGCCTTGACTTGTGGATCTTTGGTCGCGCTCATGCGCTGGTTGTACCAGTCCACTGCCTCAAATTCTTCCATGATACTTTTGATTATACGGGTGAAATCCTGGGTCTTCTCATCAAGCAGTTCAATCGGTTCATGGTATTGATCTGATGCCATAGTATCCCTCCATCGCTTATTTATGGTTCACTTTATTATAACACCAAAATCAAACCTCCGTAAAACCTTATGATTGGTAGTGTGAAAATGATGCCTTTACGCATGGACAGTCAATATTGTTCGAATGAAAAAATACAGCGATTACTTTGACAGGCATAGTAGTATGTGTTACTGTGACACCATAGATAGTGAATGGAATACAAGGTGCTTCAACACTATCGAATACGGGTCCCTCGCCTTGGACCGAAGTAAGGAGAAAAATCATGAAAAGTGCGATCATCACAGACTCATCCGCAAACCTCAGCAAGGAAACGCTAGAAAAATATCCGAATCTCTATATGTTGCCTCTTCAGATTCTTGTCGATGGCGAAAGTTACAGAGACCAACTCGAAATCACCTCTGAAGAAGTGTATGAAAAACTTGACAGTCATGATCTGAGCACCAGTCTTCCAAGCAATGAAGATTTGTATGAAACGCTTGATGCCATCAAAAAAGATGGGTATACCCATGTTCTCGCCATCAACATCTCTTCTGGGCTAAGCGGGACATTCAACGCGTTCCGTCTTGTGTTCAAGGAGTACGAAGGCCTCACCATCTCCCATTATGATTCGAAAACACTCGGGGCCGGACTGGGTTATCTTGTGGAAGAAGCCGCAAAACTCATCGAAGAGGGAGTAAAGACGGATGCGATTATCAAACGTCTTGACACGCTGAGGTATGAAGACTCGCTATCCATCTACACCATCGAGACTCTCAAATATCTGAGACGTGGCGGACGCATCGGGAAAGTGGAAGGGACCATCGGAAATGCCCTTCGAGTCAAACCTGTCATTACAGTTAATGACGAAGGCGTTTATGTGACGCTTTCGAAAACCATCGGCTCTTTGCACCGAGCCTTGCTCAATATGCGCAAGATTTTGGTGGAACGCTTTGAAAACGATCCGATCGATTTGACGATCCATTATGGCGATAACCGCGAAAAAGCGGAGGAACTTGGTGAAAAGCTCAAATCAAGCCTTAACATCCAAGCCCTCAGGTTTTCCAGACTGACACCGGTTTTGGGCATTCATACAGGCCCTAAAATGTTTGCTTATGTCGCAAAGCGCATCAAATGAAATTCATAGGACAATTAAACATCCACATATTTGTGGGTGTTTTTTATGTGAAGAATAATAGACATGTCACACGTTTCATGAAAATGTTCGTGTAAATAAAAAGACCACACAAAAAGTGTGGCCTTCGTGCCTGTGCATCACATTGGCTATTGGTTTGCCAGTGTATTATTGACGTGTTCGTAGACTTGATGCATGTCGTATTCTCCGGCTCCTCTTGTGAGATTGAAAAGAACGTAGCTTCCATCGTCCTCAAGTGCTTGTGCCAAGGCTTCGGACTGACTTTGAAAGGTATCAAGGGACGCAATGGCTTCAAGCTTGCTTGCTTCAAAGGCTTCAGCGTCATAGAAAACATCGATTTTCCAACTGCTTGCGGAAGGTTTGGGGTCGACGTGGCCGGCAGGATAAGTGAAATTCAAGGATATGAGTGCATAGCCGAAATTATCGACTTTCTCAAATTCGAGGAAATAGAATACACGCACTTCATAGACATCTTCATGATCCGTGGCAAGTCGTGATAGTACGGAATCGAATTCACTTTTAAAGAAGCAGAAGTCATCCTCGCCGACTTGATTGCGAACTCTCAGTGCGGCCGTGCCCATGTATTTTTCCACAATATCTTCTGCGTGTTTGTCGCTTGAGCTACCGCACGCGGTCAAAAATACCAACATAAGAAACATTAACGATAACATTAGAACCTTTTTCATGAACACCACCCTTTACACCCATTGAATTTAAAATAATTATACATCCATAATTATAATAATACAACATAATTACAAATAAGGTCCAAAGCAGGATGGTGCTTTCATTGAGGAGAGGAAAAAACTCTTAATTCGATTGTTCAAAAAGCGAATAAAAAACACCCTGACCTTTTCTAAGTCAGGGTGAGGTGAATGGATTACTGTTTCAATGTATCGATAATGGCTTTCGCAAAGGCGGGAAGGTCCTTCGGTGTGCGCGACGTGATGAGATTGTCATCGATGACGACCGTTTCATCCAGATACGTTGCCCCGGCATTCTCAATATCGATTTTGAGCGAATGAAATCCTGTCAATTTGCGGCCCTTCAGATCGCAGCTCGATATCAGGAGCCAAGGGCCATGGCATATGGCGGCGATGGGTTTTTTCTGTTTGTCGATTTCTCTCGCGAAGTCGACGGTCGCCTGTGTGCGTCGCATGTAGTCGGGTGAAAAACCGCCCGGAATCACCAGTGCGTCATACTCATCGGCCGAGACATCACTGGATGCCTTGTCGCTTGTTGCGGGGACACCGTTTTTGCTTTTGTAGGTCGTATTCGCTTTCGCGCCGATCAAGTCAACGGTGAAGCCTTCTTCCTGGAGTCGATAATAGGGATAGAGAAGCTCCTTGTCATCGTATAGGTTTTCTAACAAAATCGCAATGCGTTTGATAATGATCACCCTCCTTATGGGTCGTTAAGTTTCTTTATTTCCTACCATCATTATAATCCCTGAACATGCCATTGTAAAAACATGTGCCTATCTCGTCTGGTTTGTCGTAGTGCCTTGAATCGAACCGCATTATCGGATAGGTACCAAAATGCCTTCGAGTATTGTAGAATATAAGGTGATTCACGGCTCATGCGCTGTCATGATTGACATGGCAGACCGTGATTTATAAAAGGGTGAAACACGAAAAGGAGACGGGTTATGGATAGAATAAAACAGCTGATGAGTAAGAACGCGGAGTTTGATTTTCATGATTTTGAAGAACGGTTGGCTCATTACAACATTCCGGGCTGTGCGTTTACCATCATCGATAACCACAAGATATTAAAAACCGTTACCATTGGCGCTAAAGCATATGGAACAGCTGACAAAGTGAATGAGGAAACGCTTTTTCAGGCGGCATCCATTTCAAAGTTCATGTTCGCCTCCCTGGTGATGCGTCTGAAGGAATTAAGGCATCTGTCTCTTGATGCGGATATCCATACGTATCTGAAGAACTATGCATTGACAGACCGTTTCCGGAAAGAAGCGTCTGCTACACTCAGACAGCTGCTCTCGCACACCTCGGGCACCACGGTCCACGGGTTCGGCGGATACGCCGAGCATGACCGTTTGATTGATGTGGTGGATGTCCTTGAAGGAAACGCTCGGGTCAACTCGAAACGTGTCTACAAAGTGAGAAAGGATGAAGGGCGTTTCAAGTATTCCGGCGGGGGGACCACAATCGCTCAAAAATGCATTAGTGACCTTATGGGCAAACCACTTGAAATGTTAATGGAAACATACGTTTTCGGGCAGTTGATGATGGGGCATTCCACTGTCGAACAACCTCTTCCCAAACATTATACGAACTTTGCTAAAGGTCATATCAAGGCATATGAGACCATACCTAACGGGTTCCATTACTACCCCGAGCAAGCCGCTGCGGGTGTGTGGACGACTTCACATGATCTGGCCGTTTTCGGGAAAGCGCTGATCAATGCTTATCATGGCCGTGATGATTTCCTCGCTCCTTCATCTATCCGGACCATGGCCACCCCTATGAGCGAAAAAGGCATTCTCTCCCATATGCCTGAGGTAAAGGCCGGCGTAGGCTGTTTCATCAAGGAGACCGATGGCCGCTTGATCATCGGACATTCGGGGTCGAACGAAGGTTTCGTATCTCACTGTGGATTTTCACTCAAGAGCGGAAAAGGCTTCTCAATCATGCTCAATGCCAATCGGGGCGGCCTATTCCTTACCGAGTTCGAAAAAGCGGTTGAGAGAATTTTCGACTGGTAATGAGCGTTGTGCCAATTTACGTTGTAACTCATTTAACATACTGTCCATACAGGAGGATATCATGAACTCAGAGACGACTACTATTCGCAAAGCGGTACCGGCTGACCGTGAGATCATAAAAGATTTATGGTACAAGGCCATAAAGGATGCATTTGACAAGGATGCGCTCGGAGAGGTCCACGACCCCAAGGACGAGCTGGCATTCAAGATGGACCAACTCGATGATGCGTTTGAAAGCCCTGATTCGCACTATTACCTTCTTTTTGACGAATCGGCTCTTGTTGGAACCATAGCCTATGGAACGCCTCCGAACAAGGGCATCCAGAAACGTACCGACGGAGAACTATCTGACATGGTTGAGATCGGTTCGTTATACATCGATCCGGCCGCTCAAAAGAAAGGCTATGGCAGAACCTTGCTTATCTTTATACTTCAAACCCTTTTGGACCAAGGAGTCGAGACCGTCTGTTTTGATTCAATCATCGAATGGTCCAAACGGATCTGGATTCGATTGTTCGGGGAACCGAAATACCGCATCACATCAAAAAAGCATGATTTCGAACACATGATATGGGTTGTGGATGTTCAAACGTCCATTGAACGCCTCAGACAATGAAAGCACCCTTCGCCAAACTTTTGGCGAAGGGTGCTTTTGTCTATGAACGGCGTTTTCTCAAAGCGGAAGGGCCCATGGTTAGTATGGTGCGAATCAAAGGGCGCCAGCCGTTCCGATGGATTTTTGGCTGCTTTCCTTTTGCGATGCGTTGCATCTGTGTCTCATAGTAGGTGTTTCCGATGATCGGTCCGAACCGTTTGTCGAGTGTCTTGAGACCTGTTTTCAGTCTCCTGATGGTGATGTAATCGTCTTTCCCTGCAATGAACCTGTTTGGGGCATCCGGATATAAGGCGAGCGGTCTGGCGATGCCAATCATGGACGTTTCGCCGGATTGTATCGCGTTTTCCATCGTTTCAAGCGTACGGAACCCACCGGTGATGACGAACGGAATTTCAATCTGCGCTTTCAGGGTTTTTGCAAAATCGAGAAAGAAGACAGAATTTTCCTCATGTGTGGGGCCCGTCGACATGACGGGAGTTTCATAATTTCCGCCTGAGACTTCAATCAGGTCGACTCCGAGAGACGCCATTCGTTTGATGACTTTGAACGAATCATCGTTCGTGAGACCGTTTTTCCTGAAGTCCTCAGCGTTGATCTTGATTGCAATGGGAAATCGCTTGCCAACAACGTTTCGTATTGCTTGATAGACTTGGATCAGGAACCGCATCCGGTTTTCAATAGACCCGCCGTATGCATCGTTGCGTCTATTGTCATGCGGTGAGAGGAACTGACTGATCAAATACCCGTGGGCGGCGTGAATCTGGATCCCTCTGAATCCAGCCTCCTTCGCCAGTTTTGCACTCGTTTTGAACTGCTCTACGATACGATGGATTTCATCTTCTTCAAGGGCGCGTGGCGTATTGAAAAACTTGGAAAAACCGCCCGAGAGTGCAACGGCACTCGGGGCCACGGGGTGTTTGGAAAGCATTTTGGGGGATTGTTTTCCGGGATGGTTGAGTTGCATCCAGAGTTCAGTGTTGTTTTTTGTGCCAGCTTCGGCCCATGATTTGAAAGCGTACAAGTCACTCTTCTCGTCGAGTACGACATTTTTGGGTTCTCCCAGAGCGTTCCGGTCAACCATCACATTGCCGGTTACGGTTATGGCGCTTCCACCCTTCGCCCATTCTAAGTAGAGTCTTCGGTGTTTCGAGGTGGGGTTGTTGTTTTTGTCCGCCATGGATTCGCTCATGGCGGACTTGAAGAAGCGGTTTTTGACTGTGACGCCGCAAGGGAGTTTCAGCATTTGGTTGATGGAATGTGGTTGCATAGTATTTCACCCGTCTCATTTGATGAATGGTTTAGTTTCATGGTAGCACATGAACATAACATTATGGAATGGAACGGTCTTATGGATCAAGAATTATTGTAATCAAAACCGCGCTTCTTCACAGGGTGGTGTTAGAAGCGCGGCCATGCAGGGTTTTGTGATGACTGTAAGTCAACGTTTAACGGGAGTTCCGAATTCGATCGTTTCGATGGAAAGACGGTCGAGTGTTTCAACATCTTGCTTTGATAGTGAAAAATCCATCTCGCTGTTGGTTTTGATGTGCTTGGGTTTCGATGAACGGGGGAGTGGAAGTATGCCCTTATCCAGTATGTATCGGATACAGAGTTGAGCGGGGGAGACATCGTATCGTTTGGCCATGTCGATGATGGTTTCATGGTCGAGCGTTCCTCCTCGACCGAGGGGTGAGTAGGCTTCAATGAGAATGCCGTGGTTTTTGCAATATTCGACGGTTTCTTTCTGGGGATGGCCGATATGGTATTTGATCTGGTTGACATGCGGCAACATGTCACAGTGTTTGCGGATGTTCTCAAGGTCTTGTGGATCGAAGTTGGAGACCCCGATCGCTTTGACTTTGCCTTGTCTGTAGAGCGTTTCGAGGGCCTTGAAGGCGGCTACGTTGCCTTCGCTGTGGTCGCTGTATTTTTGATCCCAAGGCCAGGGCGCATGAATCAAAAAGAGATCAAGGTATTCAAGACCGAGGTTTTGCAGGGTTTCTTCAAAAGCGTTCAACGCATCGTCATAGGATTTGATTTCCGCTCGGAGTTTGGATGTGATGAATACGTCTTCTCGTGAAAGTCCGCTGTCTTTGAGTGCGCGTCCGACTTCTTTTTCGTTACGGTAGTTTTGTGCTGTGTCGATGTGTCTGTACCCTGTTTCAAGTGCGGTCTTGACCGCGTCATAGGCTTCATCCCCTTTGAGGGGCGCGGTGCCGAATCCTATTTTGGGGATAGTGACATTGTTTTTCAGTGTGAAATGTTCCCGTATCACAGTCATGTGCATCCTCCTTATGGTTTCTTTTTCAAATCCATTATATCACGCAAGGGTTCACTGCGTGCAAGCATTCACTGTCTTGAATGTTACTCGTTTAGCGTCCTCAATGTCTTTATGACGTCCGCATACGCCTTTTTGGCTTCTTCGCCATCGTCACTGAGTGTATAGACACCTCTTTTGACACGGTGGAACCAGCCGTAATGGTTGTCAATGAGGACACGGGTCGCTTTGAGTTGCCCGGTTTGATTCACGATGTCTTTGACCGGACGTTCGCCTTCGGAGAGGATGTCGACGATTCGGAGCGCCAGTTCACGGTATGCCGTGATGATTTTGGTGCGGGTGACACCGCCGTGGTTCAAGGCGGTCTGCCTCAGCAGGAACTCTTTATGCATTTTTTTACGCTTCTTATGGTCTTTATGAAGGACAGGGGTGTGTGGATCAATAAGGAATGTGGGTTTAGAAAGTTTCAAATCGACAAGGATCAGTCCGAGGCCGAGGCGTTTGGCAATGGCCTTTTTCTCTTTGAAGGTCTTCGATGAAAGCACCCTGCCAGTAGGTTCAGGAATGGCCAGGTAGACATAATCGGTCAGTTTTTGACGCTCGATTCCTTGGTAAATCAAGGAAAGGTTCAAATGTTGTTTCATCTCTACCAGAAGCGTCTTGTTATCTTTTTGCGCCATGATATCGACATCATCGACTTCGGCTTTCACATCGAAACCCAGAGACTCTAGATGGTTTTTTATAATTGGGAACATGGTTTTCTCTTCCACGGTATCCTCCTCGCATTGCGTCATGTTTTCATTGTATCATTTGCCATCGTTCTTTCCAATTATAGAAGAAAGAAGTGGCGTTTTTGATAAAAAAACCGCCTTCGGATGGAAGGCGGTGCAGTCAGTCGGATCGTGTACGTGATTCAGGGGATGTCCTGAGTAAAAGGCTCGCCATAAACAAAAAAGCATAAAGGATGATGAGTGCCGTATAGAGCCATGCGCCGCCACTTACATTCAGGAATGGGCTGAAGGCGACAACAACCAGACATCCGCTTGCGGTGATGAAGGTGAAAAGGGCGTTGCTTGCAAGCCAAGGGTTCCGAAAGAGGGTCTGGATCTTGGATTTAACATTACTGGGGAATCGCATCGTACGGCCGGATTCATCAAGTGAAAGCCAGTCTTTAAAGATTTTGAAAGAACGGATGAGAGCATCGGCTTTTGCGAGGGAAACGGCGAGTGTGACAATCGACAAGCGCACAAGGAGGTGCAAATAGGCGAACGAGCCTGTTTTGGGTGTATCGATGCCCGCGACCATCATGAAACTGTTTACGATTGTGATCAGGGTAAAAGCGATGGCGATGTTGATGAGAATGCCGGATTGTCTGTACCAAACAAAAAGTCTGTTGGGCCAGGCGGTCGGAGTGAAAGAGACCTTATGTCTTAAAAGCTTGAATGTGCCCATTCCGACCAATATGATGGCATAGACATAGACGATGCTCATGAAGCCATCCATGTAGGCGTCTTCATGCATTTCTGTGAATAATCCCATGATGAATACGATGCTGACCATCGCGAGGGACAGTCCCAAAAAGACGATCAGGTGATTGAGGGCAAAACGTTTGAAGGTTTTCATGGCGGTGTCCCCCTTATTTGATGACATGATTCATACAAGATAAGTATGGCCTAATGCTTTCATCAAGTCAACGAATATTTAAGGATTTAAAACATCTCGTTTTAACGAAAGGTCAAATGTATGCTTAAGACATTTCTTTAGTCTTCATTGGTTTTTAAGATGGTTTCGATTATAATGAGGTTGATAATGGCTTAAATGGTGACTTTTTGTTTCATGTTTTACTGGAAGGAGAACACCGCATGCGATTGATTAAAGCGTTCAAAAATCTGATAATGCATTATCCATCCATTATTCCCACGTATGTCGTTGCGACACTTTTTGGAATCATCATCTTTAATGTTGCCCCTGTGGTGGGACCGATCGTGTTTTTGCCGCTCAGTGTCGGTGTGGCTCATGTCATGCTGTGCGCGGTCACGAAAGAGAAGAAGGTTTCATTGCTTCCGGTAGGACTTGGGTTCAAGGAAAACTATTATCGAAGAAACCTGCTGTTTCTTTTTTTAAGGCAGATAGCGTATCTCGCTCCGCTCATGGTTGGTGGTTTGGTCGCCGGGATTGTGAGTGGACGCTTTTTCGGCTTTGATCTCCATTTCGGTTTTTTGACTCTGAATTTCATCATATTTGCGGTGCCGTCCGCTTTGGTCTCGTTGATGTTTTCGATGGTGCCTCTCCTGTTGGCTGACCCCCGTTTCGACCAAAGAAAACATAATCCGCTCTTGGTCAGTGCATACATCATGAAAGGGAATTATTTGAAACTGCTTTTTGTCAGGCTCTTTTTTGCGCCCTGGCTGGCGTTGACCGCTTCAGGATTTTTGGTGAGCCTGATTAGTTTTTATGAACGTTTTTTTGAAATCGACTCGGGCGTCTCCCGGTTTATCCTTCCGTTTGGCTTGCTGACGCCATTGTTGTTTTTGGTAATGAACCCATGGTATCAGATGGTCCATGCTCAATTGTATGGAACGTTGCGTCACAAAGTTAGGGGATACCGTCGGTAACAATAATCATAAAAAATTCTCGCACAGTCTATAAAACTTGTAGGTTGCCGGTTTTTTTGTTTTTCAGCGTAAGCATCTTTAAAAGAATAGCTTATTTATAATTAGAAGGATTTAATTATAATAACAAAGGAACTTTATTGATTGCGGAAGGGGTGGCGCAATGAAGAAGATGTTGATTGGTGTGTTGTTGCTGGTTGTCTTATTTCAAGTGGGCACTATCCAGGTGAGTGCCGACGTCGGGCCCAAGGCGACCGCTGAAATAGAAATTATCGGTGTGGATGTGGACTACTGGTTTGAACTTCTGATCCCTGTTCGTGGCAGCATTGAGGGACAACTGCCTGAATACTATGAAGACACTATCCGTTATGATTATTACCGTGATGATTACCCGGAACGTCTTTTGACATTTCAGGATGAGGATGGATACGCCGCATGCACCTTTTATAACGGACCTCCGTGTGTGCTTAGACAAACGGACGATCACGTTTTTAAAATGACCTATTTCAATGCGCCGCGTGTATTTAAAGTCGCGATTGTCACCGAAGAAGGGTCACTCATTGTATCGGAAGCCGTTGAAAGACGGCTGTTCCAGTCAAGTTTTACCTATGACCTGAGCGGCGTCGATTTGAGTGAGGACGCATTTGGCGTCGGTGAACTGGAGGAAAACATCCCCTACCGTGGTATAGGGTTGAGTTTCTTGGTGCGCGTTTTGGTCACGGTCGGTCTGGAACTAATGGTACTCGCGCTGTTCATGTACCGGAGAACATCCAGCTATAAACTTGTGGCAATTGTCAATCTCATATCGCAGTCCCTGCTAACCGCAGGTGTTCTTTTCGGCTATTATTTCGGTTCTATATTCGGTGCGCTCGGTATTTTCATTTTGGGCGAAATCATGGTGTTTACATTCGAGATTGTGGTGTATGCGCTCAAGCTCCGTGAAAAAGGTGCCGCCAGAGCGGTTTTGTATGGGCTTGTGGCGAACACAGTCACGGTGGTTGTCACGTTCCTTTTCATTCTGATAGAGCCTATGCTTTTCAGCTAAAAAAATCGATTGATTCAACCAATGAAAGAGTCCCAAGGGCTCTTTCATTTTTAGTTGAATATAACTAAAATTAATATTTAGTTGAATAATATTTATTTTATAGTATAATAAATTTATATTTCATTATCTTTATATTGATTATTTAATGCTGGAGGTAGTGCTATGATTGAAGAGAAGCGTCCTTTGAGGCGACTGATTGCCACTTTCCCTCATCGATGGAAACTGATGCTCGGTGTATTTGTGACTGTGTTGATGTCGGTGTTGACGGTCGCGGTCAGTTATGTGATTATGCAGATTATTGATGCGGCCCTTGATGGCGATCGAACGCTTTTTGTGCAAAGCTTCGCCCTGTTGATGGCTGTGGTCCTGTTCAACGTTGTTTCAGTCTATCTTAGGACACGGACGCTCGGCAGGTATACAGAGCATGGCATGTTGGCGTTAAGAGAGGAGTTCGCTTTGAAAAGTGTCGATATTTCGCTTTCCTCACATCAGGCGTCCCACTCGGGGGATCTTCTCTCAAGAGGAACCAATGATACGAGTCGCGTACGACAGTTCGCTTCGAACACGCTGCCCCGTATGATTGAAATCCCGCTTACCGCGGTGATTGCGTTAGTCGTTTTATTCATTCTATCATGGCGTTTGACGCTCATCACCATGGCGATGATCCCTGTGCTGATCATCGGTTCGGCCCTTTTGTCAAAGCCGATCGGTCCCGCCAGCAAAAGAGTGCAGCAGAAGCTTGGAAACGTCAATGCGGTGGTGACGGATTTCATAAAAGGCGTCGAGGTGTCAAAAGCGTACAATCTCGAAGCCACACTTGAACGGAAAAACCGTACCTATGTCGATGAAAGCGTCGAAAGCGGAATCGAACTCGCGAAACGTCGTTCCATTCTTGAAGCGTTTTCGATGGTGATCTCCATAGTTCCGTTTGCGGGCACCTTTCTGATCGGTGGTTATTTCGTCATTGAAGACCATATGACGGTTGGCGGTCTGCTTGCGTTCATCAATTTGTTGAATCTGCTTACCTTCCCGCTCAGTCAGATGGCGATCATTATCGGTGAAGCGAAGAAGGACATGGCGTCCGCAAATCGGATTTTTGAAACGCTTGACGCAGCGGAAGAGCGCAAGGATGGTGAAGTTTTTGAGTTTGATTCTGAAGGTCTTATCATCAAAGCCGATGATCTACACTTTTCTTATAACGGAGACGAACACAATGTGATCAACGCACTTTCCTTGGACATTGAAGAAGGGAAGACCGTAGCGTTTGTCGGTCCGAGTGGTGGGGGAAAAAGCACTCTCGCGAAATTGCTCATGGGGTTTTATGACAACTACGAAGGATCGCTATGCATCGGCGGCCATGAAATCAAGGATTGGTCGCTTGAGGCACTCAGGAAAAATATGGCGCTCGTCTCACAGGATACATTCTTGTTTCCTGAATCGATTTGCGAGAACATTGCGCACGGAAATCCGGCTGCGACGTTCGAAGAAATCAAAGAAGCGGCCCAAAAGGCCAACGCCCATGAATTCATCATGGCGCTTCCATCAGGTTATGACACGGTTCTCAGCGAACTGGGTCATTCCTTGAGTGGCGGGCAGCGCCAGCGATTATCGATTGCGCGAGCGATTTTGAAAGATGCGCCCATTTTGGTTCTGGATGAAGCCACAAGCGCGCTCGATACAGATTCGGAAGCGATCATTCAAGAAGCGCTCGAACCAGTGATCAAAGAGAAGACGACCTTGATCATCGCCCATCGCCTTTCGACCATAAAACACGCTGATGAAATATGTGTGATTTCGGATGGGACCATTGTGGAAAAAGGCGATCATGAGACACTGCTTGAAAAAGAAGGCACCTATGCCAGGCTCTATGAGAATGAACGCGATGAAGAAAGGAAGATGGACGATGAAAAAACTGACTTCTAGACGCATATATGATTGCATGAAAGGCACGAGAGTTCGTTACCTGAGTGGCCTTTTCGGCATGGCGTCACTGATGTTTCTTTTCCAGACAATGATCGCATTAATGTTTCTTGCGCTCTTTGACACTCTTGTCGAAGGCACCTTTCGAGATGTCATAGACAATGTCCTGATGACCATACTGGTGCTCATGGTTATTTTTCTTCTCATTCCGTTTTTCATCTATATTACCCACAAGGGAATAGTCATCACTACAGGCAACATTCGCCGCAAAGCTTTCAAGAAGCTCTCGAAATTACCGGTGGGTTATTTCAAGAAGCATCACAGCGCGGAGATCACATCAAAGCTCACCAATGACATCACAGAACTCGAAAAGTCTTACAGCGACCTTCTTTTGAATTTCATAGTCAATCTAATCTCAGGTCTTGGGACCACCGTGGTCATGTTCTTTCTGGATTGGCGATTGTCCCTGATTGGAGTTTTCACAGCGCTTTTGACACTTTTTGTCAACACATACTATGCGAAGCGTCTGCGCCAAGTGAGTACGAAAGTGCAGGAAAATCTCGGATTGCTCAATACCAAACTTTCCAACATCATCTCAGGCCTGCAAGTGGTCCGTCTTTTCAACATACAGAAACTGATTATGGACAAATTCAGGAGAAGCAACACCGACGTTGAGGAAATATCCATCGACCGTGTGAAAAAACAGTCGTTCATCAATGCCTTGAACACGATGATCGGCATGTTCAGTTTTACTGTCATCACCGCGATCGGTGCCTATTTCATTCTTGTGGGTCTGACGACGGTCGGAACGATTGTCGCCGTGATTCAACTTCAGAACGGGTTGCGTGAACTGGCGCGTTCGCTGGGAGACTTCATCACCAATCTTCAAAGTTCACTGGCCGCGGGTGACCGTGTGTTTGAACTTTTCGATGAAGCGGAAGAACCGATGCACTATCCAGGGGTGGAGATCCCAGTCAGTGATGCATCGTTGGTGATTGAGAATGTGGGGTTCGCATATGAAGACACCACGGTACTCGATAAACTTTGCCTATCGCTCAACAACAACCAGACGATTGCGCTTGTCGGGCCAAGCGGTGGAGGAAAATCGACTGTGTTCAAGCTTTTGATGCAATTCTATCCACCTAAGGAAGGAGGCATGTCCGTGTGTGGCCGATCGCCTTCTTTGACTCGACTGGAGGAAGTGCGCGAAAACATCGCCTATGTTCCCCAGGACGCCTACCTTTTCAATTGCACCGTCAGGGAAAACATCGCCTACGGTCTTGATGATGCGAGCGAACAAGCCATTATTGATGCGGCCAAGGTGGCCAATGCGCATGACTTCATTGTGAATCTTCCGAATGGATATGACACGTTGGTCGGCGAGAACGGAACGACCCTTTCAGGCGGACAACGTCAACGCATCGCGATCGCTCGAGCGGTGCTTAAGGACACACCGATTCTCCTGCTTGACGAAGCGACAAGCGCCCTGGATAACGAGTCGGAAAAACTCGTTCAAGAGGCACTCGAGCGATTGATGAAAAACAAAGCCACACTGGTGATCGCACACCGTCTTTCGACCATTGAAGGGTGTGATCAGATCCTGGTCATCGACGAGGGGCGTGTGGTAGAAAGCGGAACGCACGAAGGGTTGCTTGAAGAGGGTGGTTTGTATGCCTTATTGCACGAGCGACAGTCGAGGCGTCCGATACCCGTAACGTAATCCGATCAATTTACTGTCTAGCGTGTTTATTATAGTAAAGATTTCAGTTATAATTAAAGCATGAAACACCAATAAAACCTTCGTTGACTTTGTTCAATAGGAGTAAGGAGTGATTTCATGAATATAGCAATATGGATTCTTTTTGGTGCTCTTGTGGGCTGGGTCGCAAGCATCATAACCAAAACCAGGCGACGTGGCCTTATCCGAAACATCGTGGTCGGCCTTGTCGGTGCGCTCTTGGGCGGATGGATCGCTTCGCTTTTCGGCATCGGATCCATTGATCGGTTCACCATTGAAGGATTTTTGATTGCGCTTGGTGGCGCAGTGCTGTTCATTTGGCTTTTAAGAAAACTCTAGCTTGTAGCGGTGGCATTCCGACATAGCAACATGAGAACTCTTCCGGTTTATTCGGAGGGGTTTTTACTGTATGGATGCCTGGTTGAGGCAAAGGTCATAACATGTTGGCGGGCAATCATCGATATGTTATTAATACCCCGGATATGATAAACTATGAGTAGTTAATTGAACATGTATCGGTTCGTGACCCGACGTATGAAACTGAAAGAAGGAGCATTATTATGCCGCTTAAAAAAGATCCTCTTCTCGAGGCGCTCTCAGAGAAGCGAGATGAATTGAAGGCCAGGTACCGTGATTCTGAAGGGCGCGCGCCCGTCGTGTGTACGGACGACGCTTTAAAAGAAATGGCGAAACGAAAACCGTTGCAAAAATCGGATTTCCTCGCCATCCAGGGACTTGGCGATGTATTTGTGGAACGGTACGCCGAGGATTTCCTCCGCGTCATTTTTAAACATAAAAACGATATGGTTCGTCAAGTCAACGTCTCCAGAAAATCCAAACGCGTGCTTGCCGATTACAAGGACCGTCTCACCGACATTTCGAGACGCAATCGGAATCTTTATGCCGGGAAACTGACCAACAGGGTCGCAATGGACCTGGCGATTCCAACGCTCGAAGGGTCACTCAAAAAAATGATGCTCTTCCAAGGCGGTAAGGCCTTGAAACTCACCAATCGCAAGAGCGGAAATAAAGAGGAAGACCAGTTTTATCGCAACCTTACACTGCTTTATCGTGAAGTGAACCGGGAAGCGAAAGAGACTGGTTCATATCATCTGCATATCGCGTTCCCGTTCGTCCAAGGTCGCCTTCCGGGCGAAGGATTTGAGGTCAAGGCCCCACTCATGTTCTTTCCGGTCACCCTCGAAAGACAAGGGCTGGATTTCTACTTGCAGTTCGACAAGGAAAGAGACGTGGTGCTCAACCGCGACCTTTTGCTTGCCCATCACAAGTTCAACGGCATTGACGATATCAAGGACATGCCGGATTCAGAGGAACTGACTGTACAGAACATCGATTCGGTGGTTTTGCCTTTTCTCGCCAAAAATCACTTGGATGTCTACCGACAATCAAGCGGGAAACTGGATTTTGAACCGTTTGAAAATACCGTCAAAGATGACTTCAAGAAAATAAAGAAGGGACACCTTACCCTTCGCAATTATCTGGTGCTCGGTAAATATAAAATCTATTCGTCCAAAATACAGGAAGACATCTCCTCCATCATTGACAGCAAAAAATATAACCATCTGTTGGATGGACTGATCGATAATCCCTATGAACCTTACGATTATTCAAAAGACAATCCGTTCGATTCTACCGCTCAAGCTGCCATTGACGAAAAGAAACTGACCTACATCAATGACCTCAACTATTCCCAGGAGAAAGTCCTGAGTCTGATCGACTCCCACGACAAAGTCGCCATATGGGGACCACCAGGGACAGGGAAATCCCAGACCATCACGTCATTGATCGCCAAACAGATCGACAAAGGGGAAAATGTGCTGGTCGTCAGCGAAAAGAAAGTCGCGCTCGATGTCATCAAAAGCCGTCTTGGGT
>PWHE01000102.1 GCA_003554735.1 Mollicutes bacterium
ACGGCCCGCAAGTCGGCATGATCCAAAGCGCCTTCGACACCGCCTCGGCGGCGAAAGACAATATCCCTGTCATGCCTTTGCCGGAATGTGGTGCGATGAGTCAGGGCTATATTGGGTTCCATCTTCAAAATGGCATCCAGAACGCCCTTGCCAACCGCAACATCCAAAAGGACGTCGCAACCATCGTCACCCAGACACTCGTTGAAAAAGACGACCCGGCCTTCAAGAACCCGACCAAACCGATCGGTGCCTTTCTCACGAAGGAACAGGCGGAGGTCATGAAGGACAAGATGGGACTGCCCTACATCGAAGACAGCGGACGCGGTTACCGTTTTGTGGTCGCCTCGCCGACGCCGGTCGACATTCTTGAAAAAGCATCCATCAAACATCTGCTTGATAACGACAGCGTCGTCATCGCCTCGGGCGGAGGTGGCATTCCGGTCTACCGTGAGAACGGTGTTGTCAAAGGCACGCCGGCGGTCATCGACAAGGACTCTTCGAGCGCCTTGCTTGCTGAAATCATCGATGCCGACATCTTTGTCATTCTGACGGCGGTGGACCGCGTCATGATCAACTTCGGAAAACCCGACCAGCAATCCATTCCGAAGATGAGCGACATCGAAGCGAAACAATACATTGATGAAGGACACTTCCCTCCCGGCAGCATGCTGCCGAAAGTGGAAGCGGCCATCAAGTTCGTGAACCGTAAACCCGATGCCCAGGCGATCATCGCAAGCCTGGAAAACGCCGCGGACGCCATCAAAGGCAAGAGTGGCACCATCGTATACAAAGGATGAGCATCATTGATGCCTAATCAATGAAGCCCGAGTTCCCTGAACTGCAGGACTCGGGCTTTCTTATTTCAAGGATAGGATTCAGTAGGCTGAAACGCCTAGCATTGTCATTCCAAATGATGGTGCTTTTTATGTGACCCCACTAAGAAAGTTATGAAATGTTGTTAATAGAAGGGTCAGAATATGGCTAATTTGTACTATAATACATTTATATTCAAGGAGGGGATAAAAATGAAACGAATAATTTTTGTGTTTGTCTTGACTGTATCTGTATTTATGACGAGTGGCTGTGGTGGGAACGAGCTTGACGCGATGTTCAACCGCATCGAAGATGAAGAGAATGTCACGATGGTCGTCACCATGAAAGACCTGCCGTTATTTGGGACGATTGAGTTCCAAACTCTGATCGACGGTGAGAAAGAGGCGCATACCGGATTTATGACGGATTATTATGTTTTCACTCATGAAGGCGAACGATATCGATTGGACGAGGACGAAACGGGTGTATGGCGCAAGAGTCCCTATGAAGAGACGGAGGAAGATGCCGAAGATGACATAGAAGTAGAGGATCTCGATGCCTCGATGTTTGAATACGATGATGGGCGTTATGTGTTGATGGAAGAGTATTACGAAACAGTTTTCGGGGATGACTCGTTACGGGAGCTAGAAATTGAAATCCTCGACGAACGTATGATCATGTACACGACCACCGTTTCAGACGGCATGACCATATATACGGAAGTGGAATTCAAAGAGATTGGCACCACCGAAGTAATCCTGCCGGATTATGAGTAATGAACCATTTTGTCCGTGCATTCACTCAAAAAGACAAGAGTAGTACCACCACATACAAAGCATAAACACAAACGATAGCTAATCTATGTAGCCCGAGTCCGGAAAAATTGCCGGCCTCGGGTTTTTTTTAATAAATGAATTATCAATAAAAGCGCCTTTCCTGCCTACTGACAGGAAAGACGCAAGAATCAGGTTCAATGTGGGTTGGATAACGTGATGGATCAGCCGTGCGGGCCGGGATCGTTGGCGCTATAAAGGGCATCGTCATCCACGCCTTTGAGCAGGTCGGGTTTTTCGATATCATGAATGGATGGTGCGGCTTTGCCTTGTTTCTCGTTTTCCTGTACCGCTTTGTCCCATGCCTCATTCCACAGATAAAGTTGTGAAATGTAGACGACTTCGGCGACCAGTACGATGGCACCCGCTAAGAAGATATAGAGGACAAAACCGATGATGATGCCGATGTTGATGGTCTCGAAAACAAGTGCGATTACGGCTAGGGCAATGATTGGGATCAATGCGAATATGGCGCTGGCGAGTTTGATGACAAGCACCCCGCTTGCGAACAGCCAGAACCGTTCTTTGATCAATGATTTCGATTTTGAGAAGGTTTCTCTGAATTTTGGACGTTCGAACGCCTCGATGCTGAGCATCAGGAAGATGAACATCCGGAAACTTCGTTTCAGGATGGACTCCTTGCTTTGCCTCGCTCGACGGACGAACCCGCCTCGTCTTCTGGTGGCCCCTTTCATCAGACCGCTGATGATCGCGATGATGAATTTCCCGAGCGTTGAAAGCAACATGATCGGCAGGAGATGATGCAGTTTTTTGAGTGTGCCGCCAAACGCAGCGAGCAATGAGGGCTTGTTGCCTTCGTTGGTCGCTTTGACCATCAGAAGAACCGCGTGTGCCGCGAATCCGTTCAGGATCGAACCGAGGATGAGCAGAAGCACGAGTGCGATGATGTGGAGCGCTTCAATGGCTTCGAGATCCAGAAGTGCAATGGCCACCGCAACAAACAAGACGAGTGAAATGAGCGTTGTGATAAGTTCGGGAATCAAGAGTTTCGGGTTTTTGAACAGGTACGCGAATACGTTTTTGGTGATCGAAAAAGCGGAACGTAAATTATGCATTCAATGTTGCCTCCTTCCTATAATGTAACTATATCAAATATTGAGCGTGCCTTCAATGGATATCAGTGGGAGCATCGTGTAAAAGAGTGGTGGGAATAGACAAGAAAGTGCTATACTGGAAGTGAAAAGGAGGATGTCCATGAAACGATTCATGTTTGTTTTGGCCTTGATTGGCCTGATCCTGATCGGCTGTGAAGCGGATTTGGATGATGACGCGGACTTTTCCCGTCCTGTCGGCGAGAGGCTTGTGATGACGTTGAATCGCGCCTACACGACTGAAGGTGGACAGTTCGGCGAAGCACCGGAGGGCCAAACGTATCTGGTGCTGGAACTGACGATTGCCAATGACGATGAACGGAGCCGATCCATCACTTCGATGCTTATGTTCGAACTGCTCGGCGATGTGGGCGGAACCTATACATATGACGGGTTTGCACTGAGTGAAACGGATCTTCAAGGGCTTGATCGCACTTTGTCGCCCGGAGAAAGCCACACCGGGTATTTGCCGTTCATCATCGATGCGGCCGATTCACAGTGGGAACTTTCCTTCACCCCTGATATTTACACCGGCCCTTCGTTCACGGTGACGTTTGACGAAACGGACCTCGATTAGGAGGTGTACGCATGAAATGGTTGGCCTTGTTTCTGATGATTTTAGTCCTGCAAGCATGCTCGCAGGAAGTAAAAATCGTCGAAGTGAACGAACCGCCCGTGATTACGGCGGGTCAGTTCGAGATGATTGACACGGAGCTTCCCGTGGTCCTCACGGGGATTTTTTCCGATGGCACGGAACGTCCGGTCGATATCACCTGGGAAGACTCTCTGGATGCGATCGACACGCGCGCATACGGAACTTACACAATCGAAGGACATGTCGATGATGCCGTTACTGGCATCACATCGTTCCCTGTGACACAGACGGTCGAGGTGACGCCAAAGCCTGCATATGAAGCGCTTGGTTTAATGGATGACCACACGCACTACCATTCATTGTTCCTTGAATCCGATGATGCGTTCAAGGACGCCGGAAGCCATTTTATTTTCACGGATGATGCCTTCGAGGCAATGCTCGCGTTGCTGGATATGGACAAAGAGGCTTTCATGGCCAGTGACGCCTACCCTCCGTTCATGAAAAGTCACGCACTCGGTGAAAGCCTGCCTGAAGACCGGCTCTTCTCCGATGTTCCGGCTCTTTATGAGACGCTTTCAAGCGAAACGCTTCTCATCGAAGGGGTGTCCGGTGAACCGCGCATCATGGGACGCCATGTGCCTGTTGAGAGTTACCGCGTTGAGAATGGACACCTCCATGTGATTGACGGGGTGATCCTGAGCGATACGGTGCTTGAAATCCTCGGAAGCGATGCGATCAACGAAGGCGTCACAACCCGTTTCACGGCCCTTTTCAGTGAACTCGGCATCATGAGGGACATCCTGCGTGGAGAACACTTCACCGTATTTGTGCCGAGTGAACGCGCCATTCTTGATTTCGCGGAAACCATGGACATGTCAATCAACGAACTCCTTGCCTGGGAAGGCATTGATGATGTGCTTTTGAGTCATATTGTCCGCGGAGAGTACAGTGCGGAAACCTTGTTTACCGGGGCGCCTTTGACGCTTGAGACACTTGGAGGACCGATTAATGCAACAGTGGAGGACGATGCGTTGCTCGTGGGTGGCGCGCAACTCGTTTCGAGCGAATCGTTCGGTAGTTTTGCGACACTTCACAGCATCAGCCAAGTCATATACGAAGAGGAATCCGAGTGAGGATTCCTCTTTTTTTGGTCTATTCGATGCGCAGGGCTTCGACGGGATGCTTGTTTGATGCGATGCGTGCCGGGATCAGACCGGAAATGAACGTAAGCGCGATGCTTATCATGATCAGGATGAAGGGAAGCGTGAGCGGCATGACAGCGACATTTTCAACGCCATCGACAAGTCGGCGGATGATTACGTTGATCGGGAACGTCAGCCCCCAGGCAATGGTGATTCCGAGCACTCCGGCGATGAAACCGATGATGACGGTTTCTGCGTTGAATACGCTGGTGATGTCTTTCTTGCGTGCGCCGAGACTTCTTAAGATGCCGATTTCCTTGGTGCGTTCAAGCACACTGACGTAGGTGATGATGCCAATCATGATCGAGGAGACGACGAGTGAAATGGCGGAAAACGCCACGAGGACATAGGAGATGCCGTCGATGACATCGCCGGTGATGGCGATGACGATGGCCGCGATGTCGGTGTAGCGGATCTCTTCGGATTCCTCGCGCCCTTCGTTGAATGCATCAAGGTGAGCGGTGATGGCGTCCTTGTCTTCGAAGGAGGCGGGATAGATGCGAATCTGAACAGGGGTGGAATCGACCCCGAGCGTTCTCAGAAATGCTTGTTTGGCGGAACTTGAAAGCGGAAGTCCCGTAATGACGGAGGTGTCGGATTCCATTTGCGCCATTCCGATCTCGGATGTGCGTGCATCCTCGAGGTAAAGCGCCGTCAGATCGGGATGGTGTTTGATGCCTGGCGAGAGGAAGGAGCTTACCGCATCGTCGCTCATTCTGGCGATGCCGACGATTTCAACGTCGATGCCGAGATCGTCGGTGTCGAAAAAATCGCCAAGGTCTGTGCGCGCTCGATACAGGTCGCTGGTCTCATTGAAGACGTAGTATTCATCGAGCAAGGCGACGGTGAACCGCATGCCGATGAAGTCCTCAAACTGATACGTTGTCGTGTCACTGAGTCCGAGCGCGTTTATGATGCGTGCATTGAGCCGGTTGTACTCATCGATCACAAGCAACAGTTCGTGTTCGTTATCCGGTCGCCTTCCCTCAAGGATGTCGTAAGTGTCGTCAAAGAAGGCTTCTTTTGAAAGCGTCTGTGAGAAATTGATGTGGCCGGTGTTGACATTGATGACTTCACCGGTCTCTCTTTGTCTTAGCAGATTCATATTGACGCGACGCTCGATGGCCACTTCGTTGTATAGCGATTCATCAAGGGCGTCGATATGGTCCAGATAGTCATCGGTGATGACGTTGACATGCTGAGTCGTCCTGAGGGTGCGTTCATAGGGGGTGATGGTGGTGCCGTCCGGATGTTTCTCCAGATCGTCGGGCTCGGGGGCTCGTCCGGGCGGACCGCCTTGTTCACGCGCGGCGTCAAGGTCGAAGGGAACAGGGTCGATCTGGATGGGAAATTCCGCCAGCGTTGTGCGCTCGAGGCGGTCGATCTCCCGGTTCATGCCGTTGGCGATTGAGAGCACGAGCGCGATGCCGATGATGCCGATGGACCCGGCGAAGGCCGTGATGATGGTTCGGAACTTCTTGGTTTTGAGGTTGGAAAAAGACAACTTCAACGCTTGTGAAAAGGCCATGGCCGTCTTTTTGATCCGCAGGCGTCCTTCTTTGTCCATGTGGTTGTGATAAGGGTTGCTGTCGCTTTCAATCCGTCCGTCTTTAAGCGAGACAAGACGATGGGCGTACGCTTTGGCGATGCCCTCGTCATGCGTGACCATGATGACGAGTTTCTCTTTCGATATGTTTCGTATCAAATCCATGATCTGTTTCGATGTCTCGGAATCGATGGCGCCGGTGGGTTCGTCGGCGAGGATGATGTCGGGGTCATTGACGAGCGCCCTGGCGATGGCCACGCGCTGCATCTGACCGCCCGAAAGCTGATTTGGCTTCTTGTGGACATGGTCTGAAAGCCCGACTTTCTTCAGCACATCGAGTGCACGCTGCCTTCTTTCCTCGGCACTGACGCCCGAAAGCGTCAAGCCGATCTCGACATTGGCGAGCACACTCATGTGATGGATGAGGTTATAGGTCTGGAAAACGAAACCGATGGAATGATTGCGATAGGCGTCCCATTCGGCCTCGCTGAAGTGGGCGGTGGACTTCCCGTCGATAAGCAGGTCGCCCGAATCAAAACGGTCGAGTCCGCCGATCATGTTGAGAAGGGTCGTTTTTCCGCTTCCCGAGGGACCCGTGACGGCGACGAACTCGTGATTCCTGAAACTGAGGCGTACCGAATCGAGCGCCGTTTGCCTGAACGTGCCGATTTCATAGCGTTTGGTGATGTCGATCAGATCGAGCATGGTCTCACCCCCTTTTTCGTGTATGTATTCTCATTATACCCCAATGACTCTGTGGATGCATGAAAAAAACGATGAAACCGTCGTGCGGTTTCATCGTTGGACGTCATTTCGGTTCAAAGCGGACCTTGTCCTTGTATTGGGACGGAACCTCATGGACCGCACTCAGAAGATAGCCGAGCATGAGCCCGCGGTCCATGCTCGCCCCGCCCAGGCGGGTGTTGATTCTGAGGGCGTCTTCGAACGATTCGCTCCTGTAGAGGATATGGTAGATGAGCGGGAGGGTGTTGTTGATATAGCACGACGTGTTGACGTGCTCGCCGACGAAGTCTTTGGTGTCGGTGTTGGTGGCGAGTGTGAAAAGGTCCTTGTAGTTCTCGGGCGCTTTTCTGGCGTAGTCTTTGAGGACTTTCTGCTTGTCGCCTTCTCGCAACGCTTCATAGAGCGTATCGAAATAATCATAGAACTCCCGGTACACCGGTCGGCAGGTGAACGCCTGGGCCAAGTCCCAGGCTTTTTTATTCGAAAGGCCGTTCGCTTTGCAGGCGATATAGGGCGCAAAGCCGACGAGCTGGTCATCGTTGATGCGGATCTGGCTGTTTTCGGTTTTCAGGATGTCCGTATAGCGGTTGTAGATGAGTTGTTTGGCGTAGCTTTCCACCCATCCCTGGTAGATGCCACCCGGTTTCAGTTTTTCATAGACGAGATCCTCATAGTCTTTTCGTGAGAATCCGTGGTCTTCTTTCAGTGCGTGATAGAGCCACTTGGTGATCTCCCCCTGGACGCTGACGTCACCCACCGAACTGTGAGGATAGGCGAACCAGGATTTTCTGGCCCGTTTATAGACTTCCATTGAGGGTTCATGGAAGAGCAGGTCGCTTTCTTTGGCAAGCTTCTCAAGGTAGGGAAGATTGTAGATCCAATTGTAGCCAAGCGATGCCGCCGATCCTGTGAGTGCCGCTTCATATGCATGTTTCATCGTTCCACCTCCACCCTCATTATAATGGATAATAAAACCAAAACACAAACATATGCGGTTCAAACGTGATAAAATAATGACAAGGAGGAATGATACAATGACAAAAACCTTGCTTATCACCGGTGGGTCACGCGGCATCGGCGCGACCACCGCAATCGCGTTTGCGAAAGAAGGCTATGATGTGGCCGTCAACTACGCATCCAACGCTCAAAAAGCCGAAGCGGTTGTTGAACAGGTTTTGGAGCTTGGCCGAAGAGCCATCGCCATCAAGGGTGATGTCTCCAATTACGAAGAAGCCAAGAACATCGTCAAGGAGACGTTTGACGCATTCGGACGCATCGATGTGCTCATCAACAATGCGGCCATCAAACGTGATGGCTCCATCGATACGCTATCCGAAGAGGATTTCGACCGTGTGATGGCGATCAATGTCAAAGGCATCTATACAATGGTCAAGCATACCATCAACACCATCCCCGAAAACCATCCGCTCAGAATCATCAATATTTCAAGCGGTACGGGCATCATCGGGAAAGCCGACCAGGTCAATTACGCGGCATCCAAGTTCGCCGTCAACGGCATGAGTGTCTCGCTCGGCAAGGAACTCGGTCCCCGCGGCATCACCGTCAACGCGGTGGCCCCGGGTCTCACGGAAACCGACATGACGGATTACGTGACAGAAGAACGCAAGGAACAACAGCGCAACACCATTCCGTTAAAACGGCTTGGAAGCACCCAGGACATCGCAGACGCCTGTGTGTTTTTGGCCTCGGATAAGGCATCGTTCATCAACGGCCAGATCATACCGGTCAACGGCGGCATCCACACCGCCTGATCACGTGCCATGCGACCAATCCTTTATCTGCATGAGCGTAACCGCTGGCACATTACCGTTGCATTTCTGGCACTCACGGTGATTTTTGCGGTATTCATTCTGCCCTACGAAGAAGCATTGCTTGCGGAGGCGGCCGGCAATCAAATCGCACCGGACTTGCGCATTTTCTATATGCCCAAAGATCTCCAAACAATCGCCGGGCGTTTTTCGGAAGCTGGCCGCCAACAGTACATCATCAGCCGTCTGCGCTTTGATATCGCGTGGCCCCTGGTGTATGGCGGGACGTTTTTCACCCTGTCTTCGCATTGCATCAAGTACATCAAGCAGGGGCATGCCTTTTTGGTGTTTCCCGTGCTCGCCGTTTTATTCGATCTGACCGAGAACACCGCTGTGTCGATCTACTTTCATAATTATCCGACGCACAATATTTTGATTGCGAGTATTGCGGGGCTTTCGACGTTTCTCAAATGGCTAAGCCTGATCGCGTCATTCTCCATGCTGGTCACCCTTGCGGCCATCGCACTGAGAAAATGGCGCGTTGAACGGGCTTTTAGACAATGATAAAAGCGGTAAAGACGTTTATGCTTTCGTCTTACCGCTTTTAATGTGGTCTTATTGGTTTTTGAGGTCGTCCATGAACTCGTTCCAGAATGTTTCAAGCCGTTCAAAGTCTACCTCGTAGCGCTGTTTTTTGGATTTGGGGATGCGCACGATGTTGGCGGTGATGAAAGCGTTGATGTGGTAGGTGATCGTCGCGCTGGATACACCGAGAGACGACGCGATGTCTTTGGTCGATGTGATGCCTCGTGCGATGTGTCTCAAGACTTCGTAGCGTGTGTTGTCCGAGAGTGTCTTGAACACTTTGGCCCGGTTTTGTCTTACGTTTTGTTGGAATTTCGCGACTTCTTCAAACCCTTTTTTCATGCGCAGGCCGAAGAACATGAAGCGTTCGCCCCCGAAGGTTTGGATGGAAAAACTGTAGGGATGGACAAACGAGGTGAACACAAGGTTTTCCTCCTCGAGTGTCTCGGCGGGGATCATCTGATGCGTCAATGCATTGAAGGCATCTTCCTGGCCTCGGTTCAATTCCTTGATGATGGTGTCTTCGAATTGTTCGATTTCGCCCATGTGTTGGTTTTTGTAGGTGTCAAAGAAAGGCTTGATGTCATCAAGAAGGCCTCTGAATAGCTCGAGGTATTTCAAGGGGTTCTCAATGAGGATGAGCAGGGTCCATTTGTAGTTTTCCGTGGTGGTGATGTTGCGGATCTGGTTGAGGAGTTTTTCTTTGCTGTTGAGCAGGGTGTCGACCTCTTTGTCGGTGATGGGCGTCCCGCCGCTTTCCTCAACGGTGAGCAAGGAATGCAAGAGTTTTCTTTTTATGGTGTCTTCGGGCTCGTTCATGATGTGGTCGAGGTAATCCTCGTGGGTGTGGAAGTTTCTGAGCGAGTAGGCGTTGAACAAAAGATAAGGAAAGTCGTAGCTGCTTGCCATCTCGTCCGCGTAGAATCCGAGGAGCGGGTCATGGAACGCTTCAAGATCCGCTTTTGCCTTTTTTACAAACGCGATATGGTCGGGGTCGTCGAGCACTTTTGCGGAGTCGTTGTCATGAAGCGGTTCATTGGCTTTTTTGATGTCTTCCTCGGTAATCAATGCGAGTTTCGGAAACATGAACAAATCATACAGCAGGCTTTCTTTTTTAAGAAACGTGAACTTCATCGGAGATCATTCCTTTCTTGGTTTCATTTGACGTTGCGTCGGTTGTTTTGAGCAATGAATGTCTGAATGCGAGGACAGTGAACAGGACAATCAGTCCGCTTACTATCATTATGAATGATGGGGCGATATTGTCAAGGAGAATTCCATAGGTGATCTGTCCGATCGGGATGAACATGGTCACAAGCAGGTTCATCACGCTTGAGGCACGACCTATCGCATGTGTGGGTACGGTGGTCGCAAAAAGGCTTGCGATGGTGATGTTGATGACGCTTACGGTCAGCCCGACAAGGAACGAAAGCGCAAGCAGCATTGTAAACGGCAGAATCATGCCGGGCATTCTCGAAAGCATCCACGATGAGGGGATGAGAGCCATCGAAATTGTAAGGCTTGCGGCGATGATGAAACCTACGAAGCATACTTTGGCGATATCGAACTTACGGATGAATCCCACAATGAACATGGGGCCCGCGATCAACGATGCGGCCAACGTCGACTGGAACAGGCCGAATTGGAACTCGCTTGCCCCGAGCACATCGATGATGATGACGATGAACCCGACGGTGAAGAGCGGCCCGATGATGAAGTTGATGATGGTGGCCAGTATGATGATGGTCCGGATCAGATGGTGGTCGCGAATGATGATGAAGCCCTCTTTGAGGTCGGTGAAAAACGCCTGGATGTTGAGACTTTCGGGACGTTTGTGAAGCGCCGGGATTTTCATGAAACTCTCGAACAAGGCGGCGATAAGGAAACTGAGTCCGTTGATCACAAGCACCGCGAGCAAGCCGACCGTTCCGTAAATCGCCGCACCGAGCATCGGTGAAAGCAGCCGTCCGATATTGATGACGATCGATTGCAGGCTTTTTGCGGCTGGAATGTCCTCTTTTTCCACAATGCTTGGAATGATCGCGGCCGCGGCGGATTCATAGAAGAGCTCTCCGATCTCGAGCACGACGACCAGGATATAGATCAGGAATATCTCCAGATGATTCGTGTTCATGAAGTAAAGCGCATAAAGCCCCAGAATCATCGCGTTGAAGAAATCCAGGCGAACGATGGTCTTCTTACGGTCGAACCAGTCACCGAAGACACCCGCGACCGGAGAGAAAAGCAACCGCGGCAGAATGGAGATTGAAAGCATCGTCGCAAACAGTGTCGCCGATCCTGTTTGCGCATATACATATAGCGACAACGCAAATTGCTGGATGTTGCTGCCGATGACAGAGATGGCTTTGCCTCCGATAAAGATGGCAAACGTTTTGTCTTTTATTAATTTAATATTCATCTAATCACGCCCTTATTTATTAACTTCATCTACATAATATTCGAAAACTATACATTAGTCAACAATAAATTAGATAGATATCTAATATTTTTATAAAGGTAGATAAAAAGTGATGTATCTATGCGTGTTCATCATTAGGACAGCTTATTTTTAATGCAGCGTCATTGCCTCGAAAAAACGCTTTCTTTAATAAAACAGGGCAACATGCTTGTCATCGCCTTGCCATAGTGATACTATAAAAACAACCAAAAAGGGAAGTGATCTCTATGGAACGACGCAACCCGAACACGCAAGCACATCATTATCATCACTGAAAACAGGTTTGTTAAACGTGCCCGCCACGATACAAGCCTTTATCCTCGTGAATGAATGTGCTTGTATCTAATCCATATAAACCCTGCCGGATAGATACACTCTATCCGGCTTTTTTTATACCTTGAAAGGAAGATTCATATGAAAACTCTTAAAACGACAGCGTATCACCACCATTATCATCACTGAACCACGGTTTGTCTCATGAAATGTTCATGGATGCAAACCGTTATTGACCGTGCGTTTGCATCCACCCTTGAAGAGGTGGAGACACCTCTTTTTTAAAACCCTAAACTTTAACAGGAGTGATCCCCATGGCAAAACCCGCCTACCCGACCAATCTGGACTTCCAGAAAAAGAAACTCGCGCTCAAGCGCCGTTTCACAGACACCGTCAGCAAAGAAGGCTACATGCTCTATGAACCCGAGATGTTCGAAGACTATGAATCCTTCATGAAAGTGAATCAACGCGTCAAGCCATCAAGCATGGTCAAACTCACCGACAACCTCGGCAACATCCTGGTACTCAGGCCCGATGTGACGACCACCATCATCAACCAGCTCATCCCGAGAATCAGACCCGTAGAGGTCACCCGGTTGTTTTATGACACCGAAGTCTACGGACAATCCCCGGGCGGACCGCTTGAGAAGCGTTCCGAGTTCGGCGTGGAATACCTGGGTGAAAACGGCGAGAACGCCGATTCGAACATCCTCAACCTCATGCTTGAATTGCTTGATGCCTACCGTCTGGATTACCGCATCGAAATCGGCAACCAACGTTTCTTGAACGCCCTGTTCGAAAAACTTCCTGTGAACGAGGAACGCCTCCGTGCCCTCAAAGAGATCATCACGTACAAAAACGACTACCGGCTCAGGAAATTTGTGGAAGAGGAATCCATCGGTGCGAACGAACGCGACCTTCTGAGTGTCCTTTTCACGCTTGAAGGCGATGTCGACGGCATCGAGGACGCCCTCAGAAGCGTCCGTCTTGACAGCGAGATGAAGGCGGCGCTCAATGAACTGCGCACCCTCAGGAACGCCATTCCGGGCGGCACGTTGAAACACCGGATCACGTTCGATCTCTCCATGCTTTCCAAATACGACTATTACCAGGGCATCACTTTTCAGGGCTTTACCCCACGCGCGGCCGGAGCCGTCGTCAAGGGCGGGCGTTACAACCCGGTGAATCCATCCAGCGGTTCACGCATACCGGCCATCGGTTTCACCCTCGACATCGATGCGCTCATGAAGGAGGTTTCAGGCAATGAATGACGGATATCTGACCATCGCCCTTCCCAAAGGGAGAATCGGCAAGACGGCCATGGAATATATGGAGAAGCTCGGCATCTTCGATGTCGTCAAGCAATCCTCCCGCAAACTGATTTTTATCGATGAAACCATCAAAATCCGCTACATGTTCGTCAAAGCCGTCGACGTCGTCACCTATGTCAACAGCGGCGTAGCCGACCTCGGCGTGGTAGGCCGCGACATCATCTTAGAAGAGAACGCGGCGGTCTATGAACTGCTCGACCTCGGATTCGGTCGCTGCAAATTCTCGGTGGCGGGCTTCAAAGGCACCGATCTTCACCCCAAGAACGCTCCGCTTCGCGTGGCGACCAAATATCCCAATGTCGCCCGCCGCTATTTCAAACGCCGGAACCAGCCCATCGACATCATCAAACTGAACGGTTCGGTCGAACTCGGGCCGATTGCGGGATTGTCCGATGTCATCGTCGACATCGTCGAGACCGGCGGCACGCTCCGGGCCAACGGCCTTGAAGTGCTTGAGGACATGATGGAGATCTCGGCCAAACTGATCGCCAATCCGGCGGCCTATCGCTTCAAACGCTCCGCCATACGCGGCATCACCGATATGCTTAATGAAAGGGTTGAGAAAAATGCTTAAACCAATCAACAGTGAAAAAGACCTGGGCAGACTCAATGCCATCCTGAAACGCTCACAATTCGAAGAAGCCGATATCAACGAAACGGTGGCAAACGTGCTCAAACGGGTTCGCGACGAAGGAGATTCCGCGCTTTACGATTTCACCGCCCGTTTCGACGGTGTGGCGCTTCAGTCCCTGAAAGTCGACCCAAAGACCGTCAAGGACGCATACGACCGTCTTTCTGAGGAACTCCTTACAGCGCTGAAAAACGCCCGCACCAACATCGAAAGGTTCCACCGGGCCCAAAAGGATGAAAGCTATACGTTGAAAAATGAAGGGGCGAGTGTCGGCCAACGCGTCACTCCGCTATCGACGGTCGGCATCTATATTCCGGGCGGCACCGCGGCTTATCCTTCGACCGTCCTCATGAACGCGATTCCGGCAAGCATCGCCGGCGTCGGGAAAATCGTCATGGTGACCCCGCCCGGCAAGGACGGACGTGTCAAGCCCGCCATTCTGGTTGCGGCCGACCTTGCGGGGGTCGATGAAATCTACACCATCGGCGGCGCCCAGGCGGTCGCGGCATTGACCTACGGCACCAAGAGCGTCCCGAAAGTCGACAAGATCACGGGTCCCGGCAACATGTACGTCGCGGTCGCCAAACGGATGGTGTCGGGCTATGTCGGCATCGATATGGTCGCGGGGCCTTCGGAGATCACCATCATCGCCGATGAAACGAGCGACCCCGCCCAGGTGGCGGCCGACATGTTCTCGCAAGCCGAACATGATGTCTACGCCTCCAGTGTGGCGCTCATCAACGATGAGGCCACGGCCGAGAAGGTATCTTTGGAAATTGCGCGTCAACTCGAAAACGCTCCCCGCAAGGACACCATCGAAGCCTCGCTTCGTGATTATGGCGCGATCATCACCACCCCTTCGGTGGAACACTCCATCGAACTCGCCAACGCCATCGCGCCCGAACACCTTGAAATACTCACCAAGGACCCCGAAACGGTAAGCGAAAAGATTCTTAACGCGGGCGCCATCTTCATCGGGCCCTACAGCCCCGAGCCGATCGGCGATTACTACGCGGGACCGAACCACACACTGCCCACGAGCGGGACGGCGCGGTTCATGAGCGCCCTTTCGACCCGGGACTTCCAGAAACAGACATCCGTCATCCATTACTCCAAAGAAGCCTTCATGAACGCCGCCGACGATGTCATCCGCCTCGCCGAGGAAGAAGGGCTTTACGCTCATGCCGAGGCCATCCGATTACGCAAGGAGGGATCCTGATGCAAAACAAACCAGCCATCGACACCTTGAAACCCTATACGGTCCGTGACGTCGAATACACCATCAAGCTCGACGCCAACGAAAGTCCGAACTACCTGTTTGAAAACGGCATCGATTTTTCGACCACGCCGTTCAACCTCTATCCCGATACCAACGCCAGCCGTCTGCGCAAGACGCTTGGCGAATATTTCGACATGAGCGAGGAAAACCTCATGGTCGGAAGCGGCTCGAGCGAACTGATCGAACTCATCATCAAGACCTATGTCGCACCCGGTGAGACGGTGCTTTCGTTCGACCCGTCCTTCACGATGTACCAAGTCTATACGACCATCCATGGCGGCGTCTATAAGACGGTGCCGGTCGAAGAAGACATGAGTGGCTCCATCGACCGACTTATCCGCGAAGCCGGACAAACCAACCCGAAGCTGATCATCCTCTGCACGCCGAACAACCCGACCGGTTACCAGTTTTCCCGCGAAGCCGTCACCAAGCTCATCCGATCGACCGACGCGCTCATCCTGCTTGATGAGGCCTACATGGATTTCGCCGGAGAAGGAGCCAGTTTCCTGCGCGAGACGCCATTTTATGATAATCTAATAGTAAGCAGGACGTTCTCCAAAGCGTTCGGTCTCGCGGGTGCGAGACTGGGCTACATCAGTGCGGGCATCCCCATCATCCAAACCCTCATGAAGGTGAAAACGCCGTATAACGTGAACGCCTTCACCCAGGAAATCGGTATTCGTGCGCTTAAGAAGAAACGCACCGTACACGCCTTCATTGACGACTGCATCGCTCGGAGGGACGCCCTCGCGAGCACCCTCAGGGACCTGGGGCTCACCGTCTATCCTTCCCGCACCAACTTCCTCTTTGTCAGAAGTGAACGGGAAGACCTTGACGAGGCCTTGTTGGAAAAAGGCATCCTGATCCGTAACTTCGCATCCTACGCACCCGGTTTCTTCCGCATCAGCGTAGGCAATCAGGCCGAAAACAAAGCGCTCATAAGCGCCCTCAAGGAGGTACTCTGATGAGACAATCCACGATTCGACGCACCACCAAGGAAACCGACATCACGCTTTCGCTCGATCTCGACCAAAGCGGCGAGGTGACCATCGACACCGGCATTGGTTTCTTCGACCACATGCTTACGCTGATGGCGTTCCATGGGAACTTCTCCCTCACCATCAAGGCCGAAGGCGACCTCGAGGTCGATACGCATCATACCGCCGAAGACATCGGCATCGCGCTCGGTGAAGCCTTTCGTGAAGCCCTCGGCGACAAAAAGGGCATCCGTCGCTACGCCGATATCCTCCTGCCCATGGATGAATCCCTCGCCCGTGGGGCGATTGATCTGTCGAACCGTTCGTTTTTGGTCTATGACGATTTGCTGAAACGCGAAAACCTGGGGACCTTCGCAACGGAGAACTTCAGAGAGTTCTTCCAGGCATTCACCCAAAACGCCCGCATCACTTTACACCTGAATGTGCTTTACGGCACGAACGACCATCACAAGATCGAAGCTGTCTTCAAAGCGTTCGGTCGCCTCATCCGTGAGGCCGCTGCGCTTGAAGGCGACGGGGTCCCTTCGACCAAGGGCGTGCTTTGATGATTGTCATTCTCGATTATGATGTGGGGAACCTCGCAAGCGTGCTTCAAAGTTTCAAAAAAGCGGGCATGGACGCCGTCGTCTCAAAGGATCCCGGGACCATCCAGGCCGCCGATGCGCTCATCCTGCCCGGTGTGGGCGCCTTCGCGCCCGCCATGGATGCGCTCCGGGCAAGCGGGTTGATCCCTTATCTCAAAGAACACGTCGACAAGAAGAAGCCGTTGCTCGGGATTTGTCTGGGCATGCAGCTCTTGTTTGAATCCTCCGATGAGCATGGCCTGCATGAAGGACTTGGGCTTTTGCCCGGAAAGATCACGCACTTCGATATTTCTCTGAACATACCGCACATGGGATGGAACGGCTTAAAGTTTGACAACGAATCGCATCCGTTGCTCAAGTACATCGAAGAAGGCGACTATGTCTATTTCGTCCATTCCTACTACGCGGTTGAAGCGGATGACACGCTGGTCGCTTCGGCGGAATATGAAGTCAATGTCCCCGCAATCGTCGCAAAAAACAATGTGTACGGGATGCAATTCCATCCCGAAAAAAGCGGCCCCGTAGGGTCGCGTATCCTAAAAGCGTTCAAGGAGCTGATACCATGATCATCATTCCGGCCATCGACCTCCTCGACGGTCAAGCCGTCAGGCTGAGACAAGGCGACTATGAACAGGTGACTGTCTACGAGAAGGACCCCGTTGCGCTCGCCAAACGTTTCAAGCAAGATGGCGCTTCGCGCATCCACCTGGTGGATCTCGATGGCGCCCGTGAAGGAGTGCCTTACAATCGCGACATCATTGTGAAAATCGCGGCCATTGAAGGCCTCACTGTCGAAGTCGGCGGCGGCATCCGCGACCGCGAGACGGCCGAATTCTATTTGAACAACGGGGTGGACTATGTGATCGTGGGTTCCATGGCCATCAACGATGAGGCCGTCCTCAAAGGCCTTCTCAAAGAGTACGGGGAACGCATCATCGTCTCCATCGACGCCAAGGACGGCATGGTCGCGACCGAAGGGTGGAGGAAGGAATCCAAGATCCATAGCCTGACGCTCATCCGTACGCTTTCCGGATGGGGGGTCAAGACCGTCGTCTATACCGATATCGCCAAGGACGGCATGATGGAAGGCCCGAATCACAAGGTCTACCGCAAGCTGAGCCAGGAAGCCGATGTGCGCATCATCGCAAGCGGCGGGGTTTCTTCCGTGCAGGATCTCGAGGAACTTGAGACCCACCATCTTTACGGCGCCATTGTCGGCCGGGCGCTCTATGAGGACGCCATCGATCTGAAGGCGGTGTTCGAATGATCGCCAAACGCATCATCCCCTGTCTCGATGTGCGCGACGGGCGGGTTGTCAAGGGTCGGAAGTTCAAAGACATCCTCGATGTCGAGGACCCGGCCGTCCTCGCCAAACGCTACGCGCTTGAAGGGGCCGACGAACTTGTGTTTTACGACATCACCGCTTCGAGTGAAAGGCGCGCAATCTCGTTGTCGTTCGTCGAGGAAGTGGCCCGCGAACTCGATATCCCTTTCAGCGTGGGTGGCGGGGTCCGCAGTGTCGAAGACTTCCGGACCATCCTCAGAAAAGGCGCCGACAAAGTGAGCGTCAATTCCGCCGCGGTCCATGACCCCGAATTGATCCGTGAAGCCTCCCGGCGCTTCGGCAATCAGTGCGTCGTGCTTTCCATCGACGCCAAAAAGGAAAACGGCGGCTACGTCGTCTACACCGAAGGTGGGCGCAATGCGACCGCTCTTGACGCCGTCGAATGGGCCAAAGAAGGCGTAAGGCTCGGAGCGGGCGAAATCGTCATCAATTCGATCGACGCCGACGGCATGAAGGAAGGCTATGACATCGATCTGCTCAGGCGGCTCAAAAAAGCCGTCAACGTGCCCATCATCGCTTCAGGCGGTGCGGGCGCCATCGAACACTTTGTGGAGGCCGCCAAGGTTGCGGACGCTGATGGGATGCTTGCGGCCAGTGTGTTCCATTTCGGCGAAATCCCCATTGAAGCGCTAAAAAAAGTACTCAGTGAAAACGATATTCCCATCCGATTGAAGGTGAAATGACATGACATTCGACCCAAGCATCATCAACTTCGACGACAAAGGGCTTGTGCCTGCCGTGGTCCAATCGGCATCCGACAAAGACGTCCTGATGCTCGCCTATATGAACCGCGAGGCGATCGAGACCACACTGTCGACCAACATCGCCCATTATTATTCGAGAAGTCGTAAAAAACTCTGGAAAAAAGGCGAAACCAGCGGCCATATACAGCGCGTTCGCGCCATGCATTATGACTGCGACGCCGATTCCATCCTGATTCAGGTGGACCAAGAAGGCGTCGCCTGCCATAAAAACCGACGGAGCTGTTTCCATAACGTGGTCCAAAGCGACACGCCTGAAGATACGGCGCACATCGTCGATGAACTTTACGCGCTTTTGAAAACACGAAAGGAAGAGCCGAAAGAAGGCTCTTACACAAGCTATCTTTTCAATGAAGGGCTGGATAAGATCCTGAAGAAAGTCGGCGAGGAGACAAGCGAGATCATCATCGGCGCAAAGAACCAAGACAAGGAAAACACCGTCAACGAGATCGCCGATCTGACGTACCACATGCTTGTGATGATGGTCAACGAATCCATCACGCCCGCTGAAATCAAAGCGGCCCTCAAGGAGCGACGCCAATGAGAATTCCCGATTCGCACATGCATACCAACTTCTCACCCGACGCCGATAAGGCGGCCACCTTCGAAGCCTACATCGAAAAGGCCGAACGCTCGGGGGTGAAGCGTCTGATGTTCACCGACCATGTCGATCTCAATACGACGGTCGCCCTGTTTCAGATGATTCCCGATTACACGGCCTATAGATCGACACTCAAGCGGCTTCAGCCTTCAACGGACGTCGAACTGTGCATGGGCGTGGAAATCGGCTATCAGCCGGAGTTGCATCAGGCGTATGACACCTTTCTTTCCAACCATCCCTTCGACTTTGTGATCATGAGTCTCCATACCGGGGACGGGCTCGATTTCCACAACGGTGATTTCTTTATAGGCAAAACCCAGAACGAAGCCTACCGGCGGTATTTCGAACTGGTCAAAGACGCAGTCAAGCGCTATGACAACTACGATGTCTTCGGACATATCGACTACATCATCCGTTATGGCGATTATGCCACCCGCGACTATGATTTCGAAACGTTCCGGCCGATCATCGATGCAATTCTCACGATCATCATCGAAAAGGGGCGCGGCATTGAACTCAATACCTCCGGGCTCCGTTACGGCCTGGGTCATACGCATCCCAAGTTCGAGCTTGTCAAACGCTACAAGGAACTTGGCGGAACCATCATCACGCTCGGTTCGGACGCCCACAGTGTAAAGGACTATCGCGCCGGTTTCGAAGAAGGGCTCGAACTACTCAGAGAAGCGGGGTTCACGCACGTCACCGTGTTCAAAAACCGCACCCCGGAGTTTATCGAAATCTGAAAACAGGCAAACAAAAAAAGGCTCGGCTGAGCCTTTTTTGTTTGAAAAAATGATTATTCGACCACTTCGACGTCGATCGGTGGGGTGGAGTAGCGTACCTCGCCGTCGTGCGTCCAGTGGAAGACGACTTGTGTGACGCCTGCAGAGACGCCTTTGATGTGCACATGGTCGCCATGGTTGTCGAGTTCGACGATGCCTTCTTCACCATGATCATAGAGCGTCACTTCGAAGCCGTTGTGGGAACCGTCGGAATCGAGTTCGCGGGCGTTACCGTCTTCATCGACCAGGTTGAGTCCGAGTGAAAGGTGCGTTCCGACCGTTACGTTCGGCAGGCTTCCGTGCCAATGGTTGTCGTGGATGTATACCAGGACATCGTCATTGTCGCTGCGGTCGAGCACTTCGAACGTATCCACAGCCGCGTCGTGATCGTGGTCATGGTCGTGGTCATCATGATGGTCATGATCGTCGTGGTGGTCTTCGCCTTCAACGACTTCAACGTTGATCATAGGGCTTGTGTAGCGAACTTCGCCGTCATGCGTCCAATGGAAGACGACTTGTGTGGTGCCCGGTGACACGCCTTTGATGTGGACATGGTCGCCGTGGTTGTCAAGTTCGACGATGCCTTCTTCACCATGTTCATAGAGTGTCACTTCGAATCCGTTGTGGGAACCGTCGGAATCGAGTTCACGTTCATTGCCGTCTTCATCGACCAGGTTCAGACCGAGCGAGAGGGATTCGCCGACCGGCACACTCGGCAATGAGCCGTGCCAGTGATCGCCATGGACATAGGCCACTCTGTCGTTGTCGTCACGGCGGTTAAGGATTTCGAACGTATCCACAGCCGCGTCGTGATCGTGGTCATGGTCGTGGTCATCGTGACCATGAACAACCTCGACATTGATCGGTGGCGTCGAATAACGCACCTCGCCGTGATGTGTCCAGTTGAACACGACTTGGGTGATGCCTTCGCTGACACCGGTGATATGGACATGGTCTCCGTGTTGGTCAAGGTCCACAATGTCCTCTTGCGCCCCTTCATGGAGTGTTACGGTGAAGCCGTTGTGAGAACCGTCGGAATCGAGTTCACGCACATTGCCGTCCTCATCAGTAATCTTGGCGCCGAGGGACAAGGACTGCCCTTCTTCGACGGCAGGCAGGCTGCCGTGCCAATGATCGTCATGAATGTAGGCGACGACCGTTTCGTCGTCCCGGCGGTTGAGGATCTCGAATTCAACGTCGCTGCCTGAGCCGCACGCGGCCAGGGTGAATGCTGTAAGGGTGATGATCACTAATGATGCTATTTTTTTCATGTATCTATGCCTCCTAAAATTCATCTACCGTCATTTTACTCATAACTGTACGCAAACGCAAATCATTCGCATTAATGTTTTCGTTTTTTCAAAGAAACAAAATTCCTTATAAATAAGCTAGACTGTTTTTGGTGTGCATGATAGCTGTCGTTCTTTGTATGAGGGTGTAAATTCACGAGCGTCACACTGATCCTCGAGCGTATAATGAAAACGTATAGGAGGGATGAATAATGAAACGGTTTTTCCTGTTTGTTCTATTTATTATTTTTATCAGTGTATCGCATGCGTGCACCGTGTCCTCTGAAACGTTCGATGCGCTCGGACTTGCGCAAGTCCGAAGTGAACGCCATTTGCGTTCATTGCTTAAACCTGAGTCATCGAACCGTTTTTTGGACTTTTTCCGGCTGGGTCGGGATGACGTCATGGAAGATGATGGCGCAACCGACGATTCAAACAATGAACGTGACCATTCAGAAACCAACGTTCAAGTCGAGGGCGTCGATGAGGCTGACATCATCAAGACCGACGGCGAGAGGATCTATTACATCCGGGGCAACGTCCTCACTGTCATCGAGATTGATGAGGAAGGTGGGATGAGCGTCGTGCATGACGCGGTTCGCGGAGAAGAAGAACGCGGGGTGTACCGCGAACTTTATCTTGCCGGCGATGAATTGATCGTCATCGGAAATTTCTTTGACGATTCGACCACGGACCGCGAACCCTCCGCCGGCATCGATGATGTTGATTTCATGTGGCCAAGGTTCTATACGATGACGACCGTCGACATCTACGATAAAACAACCCTCGAACCAAGAGCGTCCTACAAGATCAGCGGAAGCCTCATGGAGACCCGTCGCATCGATGATGTGCTTTATCTTGTGAGTTCGCATTCGCCCGGCAACGCGGATGACCCGCGACCGTATTTTTATCAGGGCGATGACCTCAAACGCCCCGATTACAGCGATATCAAATATCTTCCCGATGTGCCGACTAGGGTTTTTACGGTCATTACCACCATTCATCTGGGAGAAGACGATTCTTTGTCCTATGACATTTTCCTCGGACCGGTGTCCTGGGGCCAGTTCTATGTCAGTAGGGAGGGCATTCTCATGGCGTCAAATGTCGAGTACATTACCACCGAAGTGACCGGGAGAACTGATGACGGGAACACCGTCACTCGTAACGAGTGGGTGGGCAAGCTCATCTATTATCGCTTCAGCGAGGAAGGAACGGTAGAGTACGGGGGGTCGGGAGAATACCTCGGTCTGATCATCAATCAGTTTGCGATGGATGAACACGAAGGCACCATCCGGATCGTGACCCGTTCCGGCTGGGGGCAGACCGCCATCAACCGCCTTTACATCTTTGAACAAGACACCCTGGATGGTAAACCTATCCTTAGACAAATGGCCTTATTGGATGAAGGCATCGGAAAACCCGCCGAAACCGTCCGTTCGGTCCGCTTCGCCGACGACATAGTGACCGTTGTGACATTCGAAGAAATCGATCCGTTTTATGTCATCGATCTGAGTGACCCGGAGAATCCGACCATCCTTGGGGAACTCGAAGTGCCCGGTTTCAGTGTGTATCAGCATCCGTGGAAAAACGATACCATCATCGGCGTCGGGTATGAGACCGATGAGCGAGGCATCGCCATCGGATTGAAACTCTCGCTTTATGACATTGCCGACCGTCATAATCCAGTCGAGGTGGGCGAGAGTCTCGTGATGCTCAATGAGTCCGATGGATGGCAATACGGCGAAGCCTTGCACAACCACAAAGCCATCCTTGTCAGCGAACGCTATGACTTCATCGCGTTCGCGATCGGCAACAGCCGTTGGACAACCATTGGAAACAGACATCAACAGGATTACCTGATATTCGGCATCGATGTTTCAAGCGACACACCAATCACCATCATCGCCGCGATTTCACACCTGGACTTCTACGATTCGGGTTACAGAGAAGATTACGGGGTCAATCGGGCCGTCACCATCGACGACAAACTTTATGTCTTATCACCAAGCGCCATCAGCGCCCATGACATCACTGAAGGGTTCGCCCTGATTGACCATGTTCGCTTCAATATGGACTGACCAACTTTCACCACAAAGGCCTGTTGTGCGCTTTGCGCCCTGCAGGCCTTTTTATTATGACGGCATCATTTATTGGTCAAACGGTTAGAAAATATGGCGGAACTGTGCTAGAATATCCATAGGTTCCGGTAGCTCAGCAGGATAGAGCAACAGCCTCCTAAGCTGTAGGTCAGGGGTTCGAATCCCCTCCGGAACGCCATACGACGGAGGAAACATAATGAGCGAAAAAAACGTTGTGGAAAAGACGAAACAACCCCTTACCAAACAAGACATCAAAGCATTCTTGAGACGACTCGGCATCAAGAATGACGACACCCTCGTCGTCCATAGCTCCCTATCCAAGCTCGGCTTTGTGATCGGAAGCGTTCAAGCGGTGCTTGAAGCGCTGAATGAAACCGTGAAAGACGGCACCATCGTGATGCCCGCCCATACGGGTGACAACTCCGACCCACGGGAGTTTCAGCATCCGCCGATCCCCGAGTCATGGCACGCACTATACCGGGAACACTATCCCGCCTTCAACAAGGAGACTTCGCCCTTAAGAGGCATGGGCAAGATCGCGACGCAGTTCCTCGCGATGAAAGACACCCTCAGGTCCAACCATCCCGTGGTCTCTTTCACCGCCAAAGGCAAAATGGCGGAGCACATCGCCGCCGACCAACCGCTCTCACCGATGTTCGGGCTCGACTCGCCGCTCGGCCGTGTCTACCGTGCGGGAGGCAAGATCCTGCTTCTTGGTTCGGGCTTTGAGACCTGTAGCGCCTTTCATGTGAGCGAGATTCTGAGCGGTGTCGTCGGGAAAACCGACGAACAGGCCGCGATCATCAAAAACGGTCTTCGCGAATGGGTCACTTACGAGGATTACGAATACGACGAGGACGATTTCAAAAAAGTGGGGGAACGCCTCAGGAGCACCCACATCGTCACCACCTATAAAATCGGTTTGGGCGATGCCCACATCATGGACATAAAAGAAGCCGTCGATGAGGCGGCCAGGATCATCAAAGACTTGAGAACGACGAAGGAGGCATCCTGATGGGCATACTTTCATGGATCATATTCGGAGGGTTGGTGGGATGGGCCGCGACCCTCATCACCGGCCACAACAAGGATACGGGACTTATTGAAAACATTGTCATCGGATTGGTTGGAGCCGCGCTTGGCGGCTTTGTGGCCTCGGAGTTTTTCGATGTCGGCATTCGCCGTTTTTCCATCCAGGGCTTCGTGATCGCCATTCTCGGAGCCAGCGTTTTGCTGGCGCTTTTCCGCGGCATCCGTAAACGATAGGCTGTTTTTTGGCAGCCTTTTTTCAACCGAGGAGGAATATCAATGCTTGACAAGAACGACTTCGACCAATGGGCGAAAACCTATGACAAGACGGTCGAAGCGAGTGAGAACGACGATGCGTATCCTTTCGCGGGGTATTCGACTGTCCTTTACCACATGTACCGCGCCGTCCATGCCATCGCGGCATGCGATGTGCTGGATGTGGGGTTTGGGACTGGGACCCTTCTGAGACGTTTCGACGAAGAAGGGATGAACGTCTTTGGTGTCGATTTTTCGGAAACGATGCATGATCTGGCCCAAGAAGCGATGCCGGAAGCGCACCTTTTCGTCCATGATTTGAACGTAGGCTTGCCAGAGGCACTTGAGGCAAGGACCTATGACGCCATTGTCTCTTCCTACGTGCTTCATCATTTTGAGGATGATAAAAAGGTCGAACTGATCCAAAAGCTTTATGAACGGTTGAACCCGGGCGGCGTCCTTCTGATCGGCGATGTCATGTTCGCGAGTGATGAGGGGCTGGAAAAGACACGCCGCCATTACGCCTCCATCTGGGACGACACGGAACATTATCTGAGCTATATAACGATCCGCGACATCATACCGCCATCGCTTTTCATGCCGGTATCGCACTGCGCGGGCATCATAACGATAAGGAAGTGATTCTATGAGTATCGCCGTCATCGGAAGCATCAACATCGACATCGTTTTTGAACGCGACACCGTCCCGTCCCTCGGCGAGACCGCAAACGGACAGCACTACACCGTCAATCACGGCGGGAAAGGCGCCAACCAGGCGTTGCTGCTCAAAAACCAGTATGACGACGTGCGTTTTCTGGGGGCCGTCGGCGACGATGTCTTCGCAGGCCTTGCGCTAGAGAACCTTGCATACAAGCGTCTCTCAACCGAACACATTCTCAAGAAGAAAGGGCCGAGCGGCCTGGCGCTCGTCGAACTTAAGGACAAGGACAATGCCATCACGGTGTTCCCCGGTGCCAACGGCGAACTCAGCGAAGCGGATGTGGATGTCTTCTTCGAAGACAACCCCGACCTCGAGTGGGTCGTCACCCAACTCGAGATCCCATATAAGACGGTCGAGTACCTGATCGACGAAGCCCACCGGCAAGGCATCAAGGTCATCCTGAACCCGACGCCGGTCAAACCGCTTCCCGCTTCGCTTATGGATAAATGCGACTACATTGTCGTCAACGAGACGGAATTCGCCAACCTTTACGGCAATATCTCCAAACAAAAAGGAATCGAGGATTCAAAGGGTCGCCTCATCGTCACACTCGGTGAACAGGGCGTCATGTATTATGACGGGGGCGAAATCTTCATTGAGCCCGCCTCCGAGGTGGAGGTAGTCGATACGACCGGTGCGGGCGATAGTTTCATCGCCGGCTTCACCGCCGGCCTTGCGCTTAAAAAACCGATCGGGCATGCCGTTCGCCAGGGCATCGTTTTGGCCGCTCGCACGGTTGCGTGTCGTGGCGCCCAATGCACCGTGGAATGAATCGTGTCGCATCGTTGTTATGCCCAAAGCCAAAAGAAAAAAGGATAAGATCATGCTTGCAAGCGGATGCGCTTGTTAGAATAGTGGGCTTTTCTTCGTGCCTGGATGCGTGATCCTCATTTCAAGTCGGATGTCTGCGGATATCCGTCTTTTTTTGTGGAAAAAAGCACCGCCACGTAAAACCGTGGCGGTGCGAATGCTTATTCGTATTCGATGATGTCAAAGTATGGAGTCCACTGACGGTCCGCTTCATATAGATGATAGACTTCTTCCTCGACGATAATGCTCAGGAGGCTACTCTCAAGGAATGGGTCGTAGCGGTCGCCGATTCTTGCGAACCGTTCGTCCAGGCGAACTTGTTGGGTCTCGCTTGTCAGATAAAGCATTTCCAGATCGCTCTTTCCAAATGCCATGGCACCGATGTGCATCAGTGTTTCGGGGGCTTCAAAGGTTGTGAAGCGAGTGCCGTAGAATGCCTCCGCCTCGATGATCAATCCGTCGGTCATAGGGGTTTCATTGTCAAGGTCGAAATCAACGGATTCGAGCGGCGTATTTCTGAAGGCGCCCTCGCCGATAAGTCCGATGGCCTCAGAAAAGCTGAAGGTGTCGATTTGCGTATCCACGAAAGCTTCTCGGCCGATTGTGGTCAGATTCGGCAGGTCGGGCAGTCCCGTCATCTGTTCGGTCTGGTAGAAGGCGCGCGCCCCGATTGATCGGATCGCTGTGGGTCGATGGAAAGTAATGGATTCGAAATCGCTCATGCGAGCGAATGCGAAGGCCGGTATGACGTCGAATACGCCCCGGATGTCCACGTTTCTTACCGCGGAATCTTGCAAAATGCCCTCACCGAGTTGCGAGATTCCAAGATCGGTTTCTTGTTGAAGCGGTTGGAATTGCGGGATGATGAATGTCTCAATCGGTCCGGTTTCCGCGAACGCGTAATCGCCCAGGTAGGCCAGGGTGTCCGGCAAGTTGAAATCAGTGAGCGAAGGCGTGTTACGGAAGGCGTTCGCCTCAATGATGAACAGATTGCCCGCGTCCGTGGTATCCACGCTTTCGAGAGATTCATTGTCGCGGAAAGCGGATTCGCCGATCATGACCACATAGAATGGCAGCTCAACCGTTTCAAGATGGGTATCGCGGAATGCGGAATCGCCGATTACCATGCCCTCGCCGTCATCGGGAATTTCGCCCTCGAAATCGATAAAGACATCGTGTTCATCCGTGAATGTCAGACTTGACAATGCGGAGGATTCAAAGGCGTGCGCACCGATTGTCAGGAGATACTCTGTCACGTGGAAGTCGGTGATGTCGCTGCCTGCGAAGGCGTAGTCGCCAACGAGGCGGAGACTTGAAGGCAGGTTGGCCGGTGCGGGGTTGAAGTTGCTGTTTTCAAAGGCGTGGTCGCCAATCGATTCAAGATTCTCACCGACGAAGAAGAAGGAGAGGCTTTCGGTATCACGGAATGCGGCCTCGCCGATATGGGTAAGGGCATGGCCGTCCGGGTCATCATGGTTCGGCACATCGACTTCAAAGAGTGCGGTGGCGCCGTCAAAGGTGAAAGGAGA
>PWHE01000104.1 GCA_003554735.1 Mollicutes bacterium
GGTGTAGCGTTCGTGGTGATGTCGATATCGCCTGAAGCGCGACCAAGCAAGGCATCACGGACAAAACCGCCGACAAAATACGCTTCGTATCCCTCGTCGTTCAATGTTCGCAGTATCGTTTTGCCGTTTTCAAGGTGTTTCTCCATAAACATCACCAACTGAATTATACTATATATACAGTCGTTTTTCTATGAATGCGAAGAAAAAGACCACATTTGATGTTATCATAATCACAGGATGTGATCGCATGAAAAGCATAAAGGACAAAACCATCTATGAGTTCGAGGTCAAACACTCCACGTTCATCACGTATCTGTTGCCCGCCGATGAAGTCAAGACCGTCAAACAAGAACTTGAAACCATAAAAGCCGAGCACCCGGGTGCCAACCACCATTGTTACGCCTATGTGCTCGGCGATAATCAGGAGATTCAAAAAGCGGACGATGACGGCGAGCCGTCCCAGACCGCCGGCATTCCGATTCTTGAAGTATTCAAGAAGAATGCGATAACCAATGTGCTATGCGTCGTGGTGCGCTATTTCGGTGGCGTCAAACTTGGCGCGGGCGGATTGATCCGTGCGTATTCAAAAGGCGCGTCTGAAGCTTTAAAAAAAGCTGTCTTGACAAAGAAACAGGCGTATGTGACGTTACGGCTCCGGGTCGACTTCAACCAGATCGGAATCATGGAACATCTCATCAGTGAACATGCGACATTGCTTGAAAGGGATTATAGCGATAAAGCGGACTTCACGGTTGTCATCCGTAAGGAGCAGCAAACGACGTTTGAAAGTCTCATCATCGAACAAACGAAAAACCGGGCAACCATCACACACCTTAAAACCGAAGAATTGTATCATTAAGAAAGAGTGTATTAAATTTTAATACATTCTTTTTTCTTCTCTAACCGTATATATATGAATAAATAAAATATATATGAAAAGTCTTGAATAAGGGATGAATACCTAATTATAAAAATATATGTAATACAAAAAAATTTGTAAGATATCTTTACAACGGAATGCAAATAACTTATATTACAGGTGGTGTTAAAAATCGAGGTTTCAAACCTGATTACCAAAAAAATTTGCGGGAGGAATCATTATGAAAAAGCATTTGCAGCACTTCTCAGCGTGTTCGCACTTGTAGCATTGGCTGCATGTGGTGAACCAGATCTCGGCGACTATAAGCCTGGACTTCACCTTGGGTACACAGACGGACACCAAAACACGTATGCCTATGTGTATGTTGATGCGGATGGGTATATCTTCGATATTTTCATCGACACCGTATACATGAAGACCGATGAGGACGGACCAGTTACCTGGGAAGGCCGCGGCGGCAATGAACAAACCGGTTATGCGACCACTAAAATGAGTCTTGATGACGGTTGCGGTTACAACATGTGGCCAAGTGAGCCTGTTGTGGACTGTGAGGTCGAAGGCGAAATCATGTGGCATGACCAAGTCAGAATGTTGGCTGAAGACATCATCGAAAATCAAGGCATCATCGATTATGACCTAGTCGACGGTGACTTCGACGAAGACGGCGATGACGTGATCAGTGGCGTTACGATTACCGTATCCGGTTATCTTGAGGCTGTTGAAAACGCGTTAGATATTGCCCGTCTTGGTGAAGATGAATCTCCAAGAGACTACGATGTCCCTTCATTCGACGGAGAGGGCGACTACACGCCTGGCATCCACTTCGGATATACTGAAGGTCATCAAAACACCATCGGCATCATCGCGGTCAACGAAGACGGACACATCGTGTATGCGGCTTCCGATACCATCTATTTGAAAACCGATGAAGACGGACCTCTTACTTGGGAAGGACGCGGCGGCAATGAACAAACCGGTTATGCGACCACCAAAATGAGCCTTGATTATGGTTGCGGCTACAACATGTGGCCAGCGGAGCCTGTTGAGGACTGCCAAGTCGAAGGCGAAACCATGTGGCATGACCAAGTCGCTATGGTAATGGACGACATTGTTGCGAACCAAGGCATCATCGATTACGACCTGATCGATGGCGACTTTGATGAAGACGGCGACGATATCGTAAGTGGTGTTACCATCACTGTATCGCACTACTTGAACGCGATTGAAGACGCTATCTCCAAAGCGGAATAATTGAAACTCTCTCTATTGAAAAAAGCCATTCCCTCGCTGGGAATGGCTTTTTCTCTTTAAAGGAGTCGGTATGATATTTCGATTAGATTCATGATCGCTTTAAGCACAAGATAAGAAAGTGCGATCGCGCTGAAGATGTAGATGATCTGCATCTGCCATATGGCGCCCTTTTGAAAGTGCTTGGTGATATCCAGACGCATGATGGCACTGAAAGTCAGCGCTAGCAATATAAAGAACAGGATGATCTCGAAAATACCCAGCAGGAAAGGATCCATGAAAACCCTCCTTTTTTATTGAATGATCGCATCGTCGTCATCGGGATCGAAACGGTCTGAGTGAATGGTGATGACAACGTCGTTCGGCAGACACGTCAGGGGTTGCAGCGGGGAATTGGTCTCCCCTTGATGCTGGCAGATGTTTTGCGGGGAGGTTTCCTCAATCACCGAGACTTTATGATCGCGATACTGGATGACCACCTCGCCCAAATCGCCCTGCACCTTGTAAATATGATTCTGTGTATCCACCTCAAGCACATAGTCCTCATGCAAAACCGATGCCGAACCGTCTTCAAGACTGATATGCAAAATCTCTATGCCCCTGTAGCGAACGATTGCGGTCCCATCCACGGCAGCGGTACGTTGCTGGAAGATGATCACGGTAATCAAGGACGCGAGGGAAAATACAAATATTATACTGATTAATATGATGTCTTTTTTACTCATAAGCATCGCCTCAACGGTATTATATCATACATTGTGTTTGTGTCATTCACAATGATGCTTATCTTGCATTTTGACCGACCCAGATTGTAATAAAAATTATAAATGCGTTTTAAAATGCCATTTCCAATTGACAACCACTTTGATTAAACTTATAATACAGCATTTAATTAAAGGACGCTTCAACAGCGTCAAAAAAATACGGGAGGAAATTATATGAAAAAAGCTTTTGCAGCAATACTCGGTGTATTCGCATTTGTTGCGCTTACTGCATGTGGTAGCCCGGAACTTGGAGACTATAAACCTGGACTCCACCTTGGTTACACAGAAGGACACGAAAACACATATGCTTATGTGTATGTAGATGCGGATGGATACATCTTCGACATCTTCATCGACACCATCTACATGAAAACCGATGAGGACGGCCCAGCATCATGGGAAGGGCGTAACGGTGAGGTTTCAGGCATCGCTACCACCAAGATGAGCCTCGATTACGGTCAAGGGTATGATATGAGAAATGACGGTCTTTGGTGGCATGAACAAGTCGCAGCCATCGCTGGAGACATTGTCGCGAATCAAGGCATTGCCGACTATACGATTGAAGACGGTTATTTCGACCAAGACGCTGATGACGCGATTGCGGGTGTGACAATCACGGTAACCGGCTACCTTGAAGCGGTTGAAAACGCACTCGAGAGAGCTGAGCTCGGCGAAGATGAATCACCAAGAGATTTCGATGTTCCTGAATACGAGGGTGCGGATCTCGCACCGGGTATCCACTTCGGATATACTGAAGGACACCAAAACACCATCGGAATCATCGCGGTCAATGAAGACGGACACATCGTGTACGCGGCTTCCGATACCATCTATTTGAAAACCGATGAAGACGGACCACTTACTTGGGAAGGACGCGGCGGCAATGAACAAACCGGTTATGCGACCACCAAGATGAGCCTCGATTATGGTCAGGGGTACGATATGAACAATGACGGTCTTTGGTGGCATGAACAAGTCGCGCTTCTGATGGAAGACATCGTTGCCAATCAAGGCATCACGGATTACGACTTGGACAACGGAAACTTCGATGAGGACGGCGACGACGTCGTTGCCGGAGTCACAATCTCCGTAACCGGATACCTCGAAGCGATTGAAAACGCAATTGCTCGCGGCGGAGAATAATACTTCATGTTTCATGTAAGGGGCGTTGAAAAACGCCTCTTTTTTATACAAAATCAATTGTAGAAAAAGCGCATTATGTTATAATGCATGTGGTGATAAATATGGGAAAGACAATCAAGCGGATTTTCATGAACAAACTGCTTCTTCTGAGTGTACTCGCACTCGGGGTTTTTTCACTGAACACAGTCAATATACAGGCAGACAATAATGACGGCGAACTTCAAGGTCACGTCATCGGAACCAGTCAGTATTTCGACAGTTTCGTCCAAATCAACATCTATCACAGAATGGATCAGGATGAAATGGATGCCATTGAAGATGAGGTCAGGGATATGCTCAGGCATTTCCATCAGATTGCGACCAAACACGATTCCTTTTCAGGCGTAACAAACGTCAAGACCATCAACGAGAATCCCGGGGAATGGCACGAAGTGGATGCGGATCTGTTCGACATGATTCAACTGTCCATTGAATATTACGACATCACAAACGGTTATTTTGACATTACCCTCGGGCCCGTGATTGAACTATGGGATGAATATCGCGAGGATTGCCACGACTTCTACAACAGCATCGCAGGCGATGAGAACCGCCAACAGCGTCTTGACGAGGAACTCGATGATTATTGTCGCGTCCCCTCTATGGAAGATCTCGAAGCCGCCAATGAACATGTCGGCATCGAGGGCATCGAACTGGACCATGACAACAAGGCCATCAGAATTGAAGAGGGTATGGTGCTCGACCTCGGCGGCATCGGAAAAGGATACGCCGCCAAAGCGGTCGGCGATTATCTTAAGACAATCGATGGCATTGACTCTTTCTTGCTCAATGCGGGGACATCGAATGTCGAAGTCCACGGCGACCATCCGTTCAGAGAAAACAAACTCTGGTACACAGGCCTGACCGATCCGACCAACCCGACGCAACGCTATGGTTCACTGAAAATATCCAGCGGGGACAACGTCACCACCAGTGGGGATTATCAACGATACTATGAAGTGGACGGACGCAAATACCACCATTTGATCGACCCCAATACACTGTTCCCCACCGACCATCATCGCAGTGTCTCACTCGTCTCTTCGGATGGTTCGATTGGCGACATTCTTGTCACGGCGATCTTCATCATGCCGCTTGAGGAAGGGTTGGACTTCGTCAATAGCCATGACGGGCTCGAAGCCATATGGTACATCGATTCCAACACCGTCGAGATGAGCGACAACCTCGAAGAACAATACCTTCGCCAACTCGATCTGGACGGACTTTCAGGTAACGACGAGGCGTCAAACACAGCACTCGTTCTGGCTCTGCTTATTCCGGGGTTCGGTTTGATTGTCTTCAGTGGCGTGACACTACTGGTCAAAAAAGGCCTCATTACCATCCCGTTCTTGAAACAGAAATAAAAAACTTCCTTCGCAGGAAGTTTTTTTCTTATGGTTGGCTATATCCCATCTGCGGACCGAGAATGCGGATGAGACGTTTGGTTGTGAGTCCGACAAAAATGCCGGTGGGAACACTCAACGTCATGAGAATCGGCAAGACGAAGACAATTTCCTGCGTGGCAAGCACAAATATCGCCATCATAATCTGCCCGAACGCATGGCCAAGCGAGCCCATCACACTGACGGTCACGACCGTGAAGCCTTTGAGCGTCTTGAAAGTCACCATCAAAAGAAAGGCCACAAGACCGCCGGAAAGCGAAAGCATGAACGATACCGAACCAAGTCCCGTTGAAAGCATCGCGACAAGCACGATTCTGAGCATCAGGATGGCAAACGCATCTTTGGTTCCGTATGTGTATAAAATGAGCAGCACAACAATGTTGGCCAGGCCGAGCCTTACCATGGGCAATCCGGTAAAGCCCTGGATGGTAAAGCGTTCAACGAGATTGAGCACAATCGACACTGCAAGCAGGATGGCGATGAGCACGATTTTTCGAGTGTTTGTTCCCATGTAATCACCGGGGTTATTGTATCATTAGTCGCCCGATTTTACAATTATTATTTCTTGGCTTTATCAAGGTCAAAATAGGCGACACCAACGGTGCCATGACCGGTGTGTGCACCAATGACCGGTGTGATCGGCGCGGCATAGTGACGATGGTCGGGATGGGCTTCTTCGATGCGATTCTTGACGTATTCGAACCCTTCCTTGTTGTCGGACGTATCGTAGGTGACGACAAAGTTCTTAAGATCCTTGAGGTCCTCAAGGACATGGTCGACCATCTTTTCAAGCGCCTTGCGCTGGGTGCGTACTTTTTCAAAGGGGACAATTTTGCCTTCGTCGTTGACTTCGAGAATCGGTTTCATCTTGAGCAGCCTCCCCATCAGACCTTTCGCCCCGGAAAGGCGCCCGTTCTTGACAAGCAGTCTCAGATTGTCCACCATGAAATATTGCTTGCGGGCAAGCGAGAGTTTCTCGAGGTAGGCAACGATGTCATCGAGCGGTTTGTCTTCTTCAATGAGACGAAGGGCCTCAAGCGAGATGAACCCTTCACTGATGGCGGCGTTCTTGGTGTCAAGAACCTTGATGTTCAGATTGCCTTCATAGTTGTTGGCGGCCATGATGCAGGTTTGATACGTACCGCTCAACTGCGAGGATATGGTGATGACAAGCGTGTTTTCATAGCCCGCTTTTTCGATGGCTTCAAACGTCTCGTTGATCTCGCCGATGGCGGGCATCGACGAACTTGGTACGAGTGAATCGTCGTTTTTGATCATGTCATAGAACGTCGAGGCGTTCAGGTCGACATAATCGTCATAGGTCTTGTCGCCCATGAGGATTTTGCAGCGGATAATGAAAAGATTGTCATGCTCGATGTCCAGATAATCGAGACATCCAGTGGATACAGCGACTACTGCGGTTTTTTTCAAGAGTGATCACCTTTCTTATTCAGGAATTTGTAAAGGATGCTCAGTGGCCAAAACAGGACACCGAGAGTGATGATGAGGGCAACCCAGGGGAAAAACTGTTCAAGTAGTGTATAATTTGCGATGAAGACGATGCTTGCGATCAGCAGAGTCGCCAGTGCGGAAAAGAGCAAATCGTTCTTATAATGTCTGAGCGTTTTCGCACGCCGGTGCCGGCGCTTCTCTTTTTCCAGTGCTGGAAGTTCGTAATCCTTTTCGTCACCGAACTCTTCTATCGTGCGGTTGATGGCGTCTTCTTCGCTCAGATCCTCTTCTCGCATGAGATCGTCTACTTTTTCATAAAGCATCTGCTTGAGCGCTTCCATGGATTCATGATCTTCAGGCTGATGTTTGTAAAGCCTTCGGACAAACTTATCGATTCGTTTCATGGTTCGCCTCCAAAAATAGTGCCATGATGTCTTTGAGTTCAAGCCATTCCGCTTTTTTCTCTTTCAGGTAGGCTTTCCCAAGCAAGGTGATTTTATAATACCGGCGTTTTTTGCCATGCGACTTGTCGCCGATATAGGAAGTGATCACTTCCTTTTTCTCGAGGCGTTGCACCATTGCATAAAGCGTCGCCTCTTTCATCACGAAATCCCCTGCGGTGCGTTTTTTGATTTCATTGACGATTTCATATCCATAGCGGTCTTTTTCACTGATCAGCGTCAAGATGATGCTTTCAAGATGTCCGCGTAACACGTCAGAACTTAAAGGCAATCCATTCACCCCGTTTAATACTTGTCTTTGAAATACTCAGTCAGTTTCTCCAACGACTCGATGAGGATCGTGTTGTCTTCGAGTTTAAGGTCTTCGATGACAGCATCGATCATTTCCTCATGGAATTCGTCATGGGCGGCCAGGACTTTATAGGCCTCATCGGTCAGTCGCAGGAAAACCTTCCGCTTGTCCCCGGCTTTACTGTAGCGTTCGATGTAGCCTTTGGCGACAAGACGGTTCACGGATGTGGTCAGCGTACCGACCGTGACGCGGAGACGTTTGGCCACGTTGCTCATGGTGGCTTCTTCGCTTTTTTCAATCGCCTCGAGAACGTGGACTTCGTTCATCGAGAGATTGACACCCTGTTTTCTCAAGTGTTCCTGTTCGATGCTGAGTATCTGATTGAACAGTTCGACAAGCAATTCATTGATGACGCGTTTCGGTGATGGCGGCATGGAATTCCCCCTCTCCTTCAGTTATAAATATTATAACAAAAAAGTCGCCTAAATCCATAATTATTTCTTAATCCAGCCTATCGCGAGCGCACCGTGTCCGGTATGGGCGCCGACGACCGGGGTGAGAAGGTAGTCTTTGATTTCGCCGATATTCTCAAGGCGCTCTTTCAGTCCTGAACGCACTTGATCGAGCGCGTCGAACGCATTCGCATGCACAAGGAACACTTCCATGCCCTCTTCATGGATTTCTTCAGCGAATTTCTCGACAATGCGGTTCAGCGCTTTTTGGCGGGTACGAATCTTTTCGACCGGTTCCACTTTGCCTTCTCTTGAAAGTGCAAGCATCGGCTTGACTTTGAGCATGGAGCCAAGGAATCCCGAAGCTCCGGAAAGGCGGCCGTTTTTCACCAGGTATTTGAGCGTATCCACCGAGAAGATCAAACCGCTGTTCTCACGGATATGACTCAATCGATCGATGATTTCAGGCACATCGTTGCCTTCGTTGGCCATCCGGGCCGCTTCAAGCGCCATATAAGCCTCAGGATAAGCCACCGACTTGGAATCGAATACGGTCACGTTCACGCCGTCAATCATGTTCGATGCCATCACGGCACCTTCATAGGTCCCGCTAAGCTTCGAGGAAATGGTGATAGCGATGATTTCTTCATAGCCGTCTTTTTTCATTTCCTCATAGGTTTCCAAGATGACGCCGGTCGCCGTCTGGGCCGTAGTCGGATGAAGTGATGAGTCTTCTTTGATCATGGTGTAGAAATCTTCAGCCTTGATGTCGACATAGTCGATGTATTCCTTGTCACCGACAAAAAGCATTGAGCGGATCAGACGAATATCGTAGTCATGGTCGATATAGTCGAGTCCTGAGTTTCCACATACAATAATGCCAATTTTTTTCATGATAACCTCCGTTTGTTTGAATATCAAAATATATAGTCAAAGTTTATCAAGAAAACGGCATCATGTCAATGAAAAGGGACGGTTTCACCAGAAAACCGTCCCTGGGCATATCATGCCTTGTTTCGCAGGTATTCGTCCATGCTTCCGGCTGCGTCTTTTCCGGTTCCCATCGCCAGGATGACCGTTGCGGCGCCGGTTACCGCATCGCCTCCGGCGAAGACGCCATCAAGCGATGTCATGTGTTTCTCATCGGTGATGATGCCGCCCCACTCATGGGTGTCAAGACCCATGGTGTTCTGTTTGATGATGGGGTTGGGCTTCTGACCGATGGCGATGATGATCGAATCAATGTCAAAAGTCTTATATTCTCCTGTGGGCAACGGCCGGCGACGACCCGAAGCGTCCTTCTCGCCGAGTTTCATGCGCTCGCAGCGTACCGCTTTGACTTCGTAATCCGCACCGTATATTTCCACGGGATTGTAAAGGAGGTTCATCTCGATGCCTTCTTCTTCTGCATGGTGAATCTCCTCAAGCCGTGCGGGCAGACTGTCCTTGTCGCGACGATAGATGATCATCACATCTTTTGCGCCGATGCGTTTGGCGGTTCGCGCCGCATCCATGGCGACGTTTCCACCACCCACCACAGCCACGGTGCCACCGACCTTGATTGGAGTGGCATGGCTCGGGAAGGTGTTTGAACGCATCAGGTTGACGCGTGTCAAAAACTCGTTGGCGAAATAAACGCCGTTGTAGTTTTCACCGGGGATACCGAGGGATGAGGGAAGCCCGGCTCCACTGCCGACAAAAATGGCCTCGAAACCGTCCTCCTTCAACTGTTCGATGGTGATCGATTTACCGATGATGGCGTTTTTGACAAACGTGACGCCCATTTCCTTGAGGTTGTCGATCTCTTTATTAACTATCTCTTTTGGAAGACGGAATTCAGGAATGCCGTAGGTGAGCACGCCGCCATATTCATGCAACGCTTCAAAAACCGTGACCTGATAGCCCCTCCGCCTCAATGAGGCCGCATTCGCAAGGCCGGCCGGTCCGCTTCCCACCACGGCGACTTTCTGCGGTTTTTCCTCGTCCACCGAGGTGTCCGCCAGATTCTTTTCCATTCCATAATCCCCCACAAAGCGTTCAAGAGCGCCGATGGAAACGGGCTCGCCCTTGATGCCGAGGACGCAAGCGCCCTCGCATTGACTTTCCTGAGGGCATACGCGGCCGCAAATGGAGGGTAGGATGTTGTCTTCGTATATCGTGTCAAAAGCGCCGTCCATGTCGTCATTCATGATCTGTTTGATGAATTCCGGAATTTTAACACTCACCGGACAGGCCTGGACGCAACGGGGATTTTTACAATCGATGCATCGGATGGCTTCCTTCTTGGCGTCTTCGACGGCATAACCGAGCGCCACTTCCAAGAAATTCGACGTCCGCTTCAACGGGTCTTGTTCGGGCATTTTTGTGCGCGGTGTCTTATTAGCGGCCATCTTTCAACCTTATATAGCACTGATGTTCTTCATCTTTATAGTAACTCTGGCGCTTCATGAGTCCGTCAAAGTCGACTTCGTGCCCTTCGAAGTCCGGTCCGTCGATGCATGCGAAAAACGTTTTACCAGCGATGTTGACACGGCAGTTTCCGCACATCCCTGTTCCGTCGATCATGATCGGGTTGAGCGAGACATCGATGCTTCTGCCGTGTTTTACGGCGGTCTGTGTACAAAATTTCATCATGATCACCGGTCCGATCGCGATGACATGATCGATGGTTTCATCGTCTTTGAGTTTGCGTTCAAGCGGGTCGGTGACCAATCCCTTTTCGCCGAAAGAGCCATCATCCGTCGTATAGATGACCTCATCGACGAACTGCTCGTATTCGTCTCTCAGGATAAGGAAGTCCTTGTTGCGCGCACCGAGAATGAGTGTGACTTTGCTGCCGGCTTTCTTGTAGGCTTTAAGCTGAGGCAACAACGGTGCAGCCCCAACGCCGCCGGCCACGCCGACAACGTGTTGCTTATCGCGGATGTGGGCCGCTTTTCCAAGCGGACCGACAAAGTCGGCCACATGGTCGCCGATTTGCTTCTCGCCCAGCATCTTGGTCGAATACCCCATCTTCTGATAGATGATATCGACATGTTTTTCATCATTGTCCGCAATGGTGAGCGGGATGCGTTCTCCCTCATCATCAACACGAAGAATGATGAAGTGTCCGGGTTTTGCGTTGCGGGCGACGAGCGGTGCTTCGATCCTCATGAAATCGATGTCGTCATTGAGAACTTTCTTGTCTACTATCTTATACACTTAATCACTCCGTTCATAAATAAAAGCGCTTTCTTACTTTCTCATTATAACAAAAGAAACACGGGTTCACACACCGTTTTTCAAAAACTAGTCCCGTGTTTCCTTTTCAAGCGGTTTCTTGCAGTACGGACAGACTTCGTCATCTTTGTACACAGGGTTGTTGCAGTGGCCGCAACGGCGCATGTTCATGCTTTTCAAATAAGCGTCACGCTTGAGCAGATAAAAAACATAGGCAAGTTGTGAAAACATCAGATGGACAATGAACAAGATGATCGCGAGGATGAAAAAGAAGGTTCGCAGTGGTTCGTAGAAATAGGCCAAAAGCGCGCTTATGCCGGCCAAGGCAAATCCGATCCCGATGGTGGTGAGAAAGATTTTTGATTTGAACATCAGTACAGCTCGATAATGGTCTCGCCGGGATTTTTGGAATAGCGGCGGCGCTTGATGCGTCTGGACCGGATCTTTTTGGGATCGGCGATCATGTCCTTCAGGGTGCGTCCGCTGTTGTGGCCGTGAATGACGATGACTTCCTTGATTGATTCAGGCAAGGATGCGATGAATTGTTCGATGGTCTTGATGGCGTCATATTCCGTGAGGCCATGGATGTCGATGGTTTCTTTCATGATTCATTCCTCCACTATCGGCAAGGGGCGTTGGTGCTTGGGCCGCCGGCCGTTTTTGTTTAAATGGTCTTTAATGATCGTATCGATTTTTTCAGGGTTTCCCTTCGCCGCTTTCAACCGCTTGGGATCGATTTCATAGGAGAGCGGACAGCTCTGAATGCAGACACCGCAGTCCGTCCCCGCATTCTTGAACAGTTTGAAACAGCTGTGTTCATCCAGTTTATAGAAACGCTTTCCGTTGAGTGTGCGTTGTTTGAACGAGATGGATTGCATCGGGCAGTTCATCAGGCAAAGCGCGCAGCGTTTGCAAAAAAGCTCAAGGCCGTAATCGATCGGTTGATCGGGTTGCAGGTCGATATCGCTCATGACCGCACCGATGCGGACGCGGTTGCCGTATTCCGGATGGACGAGATGATTGGTCATGCCGACTTCGCCAAGTCCGCCGTCCACCGCAAGCGGGACGAGCGGCGTGAGATAATGGATTTCGCTTTGAAAGGTGCTGTCATAGCCGAGCGCTTTGAGATAGCTCGCCAGACGCATGCCGGTATAGGCGAGGTTCATATAGGCGTTCATCGACTCGGCGATTTCCTCGAAGTGCGGCGCGCGCATCAACGCATCCTTGTCCATCCGCACCAGAAAGACGATGGCGGTTTTGTGTCTGGGTTCGATTTTTTCACCGTACGACTCGCCCGGCGGACGCTCATCAAACCCGCGGTGCGAATAGTAATGCGTTTTTTTGAGCCGGACGATGCCGGCGTCACAGGCGCCGTAATGCCCAGCGATGGCCTTGATGTTCGATTCGAATCCTTCGGGAATCGGTTGTTTATCGGCCAAGGGGATGGCCTCCAGGGTTTCGTAAAACTGTTTTATGATGGTCTCGTTTTGCTGGAACAAGGGAAAAAAGCGTGATTTGAACGCCGTGTCCTTCTTGAGATTGTCAAGGAAGTCCATGCCCCGGATCGCATCGTCGGATGTCTTGTACCCGGGATGTTTGCGATAAAAATCAAGGCTGTTCGAACTACCTTCTTCGAGGCGGACCCTTGAGAAAAGCGTTTCTCGTTCATCGTAATGTTTTTTCATGCGATCACCCACTTTCATTGTAACATAGCCGCAAAGGAAAAAGCCTCCCTTGAAGGAGACTTACTTGAGTTTCTCAGTATCTAACGCTTCGGAGAAATCGCCTGCCTCGATGTTGAGCAGATGATTCATCACTTTGGCGTTCATTTTGTTTGGGGCTTCATCGCAAAAGCCGCCGAAGTGAGGTGTCATGAGTACGTTATCCAGGGTATGGACGGGGTAATCGGAAGGGGCTTTTTTCTCGTTGTTTTTGGGATAGTTGTACCAGACATCGGAGGCGTAACCTTGGAGCGTACCGTCTTTGAGTGCGTCATAAAGCGCCTTTTGATTGACGATCGCCCCTCTGCCGACATTCACAAGGAACATGCCGTGCATTCTTGCGAGGATATCGGCGTCAAACGCATCCTCGGTGTAACGGTTCAGCGGCGCGCATATCACAATGGCATCGCTTTGTTCGACCAGTCCTTCGAGGTCGTTTACGAGGATGGCATCCCCATAATCCTTTCCGCGGTCGATGGTGAGGACTTCCGTTGTGAATGGCGCGAGCATGGCTTTCAGGTGTCGGCCGATGCGGCCGAAACCGTAGATCCCCACGCGCTTGTTGATCAGGGTCGTCCAGGGTAGGCGCGATTCGCTGTTTCGGTTCGACCAGTCACAGTCTTTCATCCGTTCATGATAGATCTGCAGGTTCCCCATGATGCCAAGCAGCAAACGCATGGCCATTTCCGCGACATAGACGGAATGGACGGTGGTATTGAAAAGCATGAGGTCGTGGCGTCTCAAGGCCGCAAGATCGATGCCGTTGTGGCCGGTGAAAGGAATGATGATGCCTTTGAGTTTTGTGTGGTGATCCGCTTCTGTGAAACGGCCGGAAACGATGTATTCCGCTTCATCCATTGAGTCTACCAGGGTGATGTCGGACGTTTCGGGAAGATTGTTTTTCAGGTATTCCTTTTGTTTGTCATAATATGCATAGACATTCATCGGGCAAATTCCTTTCTGAATACGAAATGGTTTGTGCGGTTGGTGTATATCATTTTCATCCGGTAGGGTCGGACCAGTGCTTCAAAGGCTTTGAGGGTGAAAAACCCGATGTGGGTCGGGTCGCGCCGATACCACCAGGTGAGGAAGTCTTCGTCGCTTTTTGGGCGCAACGAAGTCATGACGGCGAGAATGGCGCCGTCTTCAAGGAGATAGTAAAGCTGGTTGAAGACCTTTTTCGGCTCAAAGAGATGTTCGAACACTTCGGTGGACGTGATCAGATCGAAACTTCGGTTATAGATGTCGGGGTTTTTATGGTAGTAAGGATCATAGTGGTAGTTGATGAAGCCATGTCTGCCCAGCAGCTCATAAAGCACCGGGCCGGGGCCGCTGCCGAAATCGAGAGCGCGCCCTGAACGGATATAGGGAAAGACGCTTTCTTCCAAGAACCGTTCGAACATGGCGACGTAGCCTTCGTTGTCCATGGTGTTTTCGTGCTTGTCATAGTTCATTTTTTCACGCGTTGCATCAAGATGGTAGATGGGGCGTTTGTATGTATAGCCGCATGAAACACAAACGTCATACCAGACATCAAGCTGCGGGTCATGAAGGCCGTAGGTCTTCGCCCCGCAGATGATGCATGGCGATTCACCGTTTGGCGCGTTCATGGAGGAACTGGTCCAATACGATGATGATGAAAAGGAAAAGCAGCGGCTTTTTTTCCGAGGGGACATCGATTTCATACGCTTCGCCGGAGGGGAACACACGTTTGCCCATGGAAGCGAGCAATGCGTTTTCCTCATCGCGGATGGAAAATTCGTGTCCGTAAAGGTCCCCGTCAATGGTGACGAGTTTATCAAGGGCCTTGATTTTGAATTTCGGTTGGCGGACGCCACGAGTGCGATAGATTTCGGCGATGATGTTGTTTTTTTCGTCGTCGATGGTGTATTTTTTGAAGAAGGTGATGTCGAAACGGCGTTTCGCACGGTAGAGCAATTGTGAGTTCATGTCTTTGATGGAAAGTCTTCTGAGACCGAAAAAGAACGTTCCCCTGACCTGGAAGAGACGGTTCTTCTTCTCGTCCCGAATGGTGAAGCTGGTCTTTTTCGCGAAATGTTCAGGCTTGATATAAAATTGCATTTCGCCACCTCCTGTTTTCATTCATTATACTTGATTCCGGCGTCAAAGCCAAGACAGGAGTCCTCACAAATGTTCTCTGGCGAAGGCTTGAAGGCGCGAGAGCCCTTCGCGGATGGTCGCTTCATCCGTCGCGTAGGAGAGCCGGATGGTGGAGGGCGAACCGAACGCTTCGCCGGGGACGACGGCGATGAGGCATTCATCAAGCAGGATTTCGCCCATGTCGAGGGTGCTGTTTATGGTTTTGCCGTTGATGGTGCGGCCGATGAAGGCACTGATGTCGGCCATAAGATAAAAGGCGCCAGTGGGGGCGGCATACTCCATCCCTTGGATCGCATCAAAGCCCTCCATCATGATGTGACGGCGTTTGTCAAAGGTTCTACGCATCGTTTCAATCGGTTCCATCTCACCGGTCAACCCCTCGATGGACGCGTACTGGGCGATGGTGTTGGGGTTCGAGGTGGCATGGGACTGAATGGCGTTCATGATGGTCGATACCGGCTTGAAAGCGGCCGCGTAACCGATGCGCCAGCCGGTCATGGCATAGGCTTTGGACATGCCGTTGATGGTGATTGTGCGACGCTTAAAGCGCTCATCGAGTGCCGCGATGGAATGATGGGTGCCCTCATAAATCAGTTTCTCATAGATTTCATCGCTGATGATGTAAAGGTCGTGCTTGTGCGCAAGGTCCCCGATCATGCGCAACGTCGCTTCAGGATAGACGACGCCGGTGGGATTGTTGGGTGAGTTGATGATGATCGCTTTCGTGTTTCCGCCGATCAGACCTTCAAGGGCGTCTTCGTCCGGGAGAAAGCCTGATTCGGAGCTGGTCATGAGCGTCACCGGTGTGGCGCCCGCCATTTTGATCAGTTCCGGGTAGGACACCCAGTACGGGGCGATCTGGATGATTTCATCGCCCGGGTTGACGATGGCCTGCATGGCGTTGTAAAGCGAGTGCTTTGCGCCCGAGGAGACGATGATGTCTTCCGGATCGTAATCAAGTTCGTTATCGGCTTTGAACTTGCGCGCGATGACTTGTCTCAGTTCGGGAAGCCCTTTCGCGGCGGTATAGCCGTTGCCGCCGATGTTGATGCGTTCAATCGCTTTTTCCCGGATATGGCGCGGCGTGTTCATGTCCGGTTCGCCTGAGGCGAAGGAAAGGACGTCTTTTCCTTCGGCTTTCAGCGCTTTGGCCTTGGCGTTGATGGAAAGCGTGAGTGAAGGTGCGATCTGCTGGTGTTTCTCGGACAATGGCTTCATGATATCATCCTCTATTTATAATATTTTGGTTGATTGGATTCATACGCTTCGATAATGTCTCTTAACTCAAGCACGAAAGGGTGTCCTTCGTGCAGGTGGTGTGCGGCATACGAAGCGAGTTTACGCTTGGTGCTCTCATCGGAGTTGCCGAGGTGTTTGAAAAACTCCTTCTTGTTGGCGGGCATTTTCTTAAATCGTGTGCCCATGGTCTCATTCAAATAGTCGATATCGGTATACATTTCGATCACATCGCGTGAAAGGCGGTAGTATTTGCCGTCGGATACCATATCGCCATCGGTGATGACGAGGGTCCTGTAGTTGGCTTTTTTGAGCTGGGTCTCGACAAATTCGATGTTTCCATAGCCGCCACACGGGATGACCCGGTAATCTTTGAAACGCCCGAGAATCTCAAGGCCGTTTTCAAACCAGGGGACGTCCGTCTTCCCTTCAACCAGGATGAACGGTTTTCTCCGTGTGCGTTCAAGCGGTGTGGTGACAGTGTCGATTTCTTTTTGGATATCGCTTTTGTAAAGCGGATGTAGGGCATGGGGGAAGTCATTGATGAACTGTTTTTGCTTGGAGACGAAAAAGGCCTGATGCAATTTGGAAAGGATGTCGCGATAATCCCTGAAACGCAGTGACTGTTCGACCTCATCGATGCCAAGCAGGACCTTTTTACGACTTGGGATGTTCAACATGCGGGCGCGTGCTTTCTTCGTCTCTTTTGGGTTGAGCGACTGTTTGCTCCGGTAGTCCTTGATTTCCGTGTAGCTTGATAGGAGCGTCCCCTTCATTGGTTCGACAACCGAGAGGTTCGGAAGGTTTTCGGTTGCATCAAGCGTGCAGTGAACGGTATAATGGAGTGACATGCATTGATTGGCGAAATAGGCAAGCGGATACGGTGTTTTGGGCATATAGAAATAGACATAATCTTCAAGGCGGTGCCACTGGCCCTCGGACGATTCGGTGTCGATGACGAAATGCGGCGGGGTGAAAACCTTCTTGTAATGGTTTCCGCCGATCTGCACCTCGATGATGACGCTTTTACGTTTATTACGCACATCCGAGCGGTCAAGGGCATGATTGAAAAAAAGGTTCAACGCCTCAAGAATCGTCGTTTTGCCCGAAGCGTGCGTCCCGATGAACATGGTGTGATGCCCAAGGACGACCGTTTCATCCTTGAACGCTTTGAAATTCTTGATGACCAACGCATCGATCACGATAATCCCTCCCGGAGGTTTTTTATGAAAAAAACACGAATGCATCAACATAACACACACCGTCCCGACGAAAACAAGGACTACGTGCTCTACTGGATGCAGGCATCGCAGCGCTACCGCCACAACGACGCGCTCAATGCCGCCATCAAACTGGCGAACCGGCTGGATCTCCCGGTCAAAGTGCTCTTTGTGCTTTTCGGCGATTTCAAGGACGCCAACGCCCGTCATTTCCATTTCATGCTCGAAGGCCTCAAGACGTTGCGCACGGCCCTTGAGAAAAACGGCATCGACTTCACGGTGAGAACAGGGGCGTTCACCGAGACGGTCTCGCCCTATCTCAGGCGTGCCGGCGCCTTTGTCATGGACGCTTCCTATCTGAAACCGCCCAGGGAGATCAAGGCGTCATTGGCCCAGGAGGCGACCACAAAAGGGGTGTACGCCTTCACAGTGGAAAGCGATCTCATCGTGCCTTTGAAGGAAGCGTCGCAAAAAGAGGAGCATGCCGCGCGCACCCTGAGACCGAAAATCACAGGTGTCGTCGAACGTTATCTTACTTTGGATGCGACGCCCGTGGTCGAACACCATGGCGTGGCGGACGCTTCATTGCTCGACGATTCAAACGAAACCATCATTGAAAGCCTCGGCGTGGATACGACCATCACAAAGAGCCCGTTTTATGAAGGAGGTGAAGACAAGGCGCATGAGACGCTTGAGAGCTTTTTGCAGGAAGGCCTGCCTTTCTACACCGAAAGCAGCGACCCTTCAAAGCACGTGACGTCCACACTGAGTATGTATCTTCACTTCGGGATGATTTCGCCTGTTTATGTCTACAATCGGGTCAAAAAAGCCAAGACTGAAGGAAATGCATCCAATGAAGCAGTCGATGCTTTCTTGGAACAATTGCTTGTCCGGCGCGAACTCGCCTTCAACTATGTGTGGCACCGTGAAGGCTATGACCGGTTTGAGACCATGACCGACAACTGGGCGTATGAGACCATGCGCGCCCATCAGGATGACAAGCGGCCGGTTGTCTATGGGAAGGATGACTACATTCATTTTAACACGCACGACCCGTATTTCAACGCCGCGATGAAGTCCATGGTCAAAACCGGTTACATGCACAACACCATGCGGATGTATTGGGGCAAGAAAATCATCGAATGGTCCAAAACATTTGAAGAGGCCTATGAAACGATCCTGAGTTTGAATAACGCCTACTTTATTGACGGGAGGGACCCCGTAAGCTACGCCTCAGTCGCCTGGTTGTTCGGAAAGCACGACCACGGCTGGACCGAGCGTGCTGTCCTTGGAAAACTGCGCTATATGAACGGCAAGGGGCTCAAGCGCAAATACGCTATCGAGGCCTATGTGAATCAATGCGAAAAATTATGATGCCGCAACAATTTGCGGCATCATTTTTTATAGGTCGTAGCTGGAATGAATCTCGGCAGGCGTCTTGCGCAGGAGTTTAAGAAGCGGCAATAGCCCGAAGACGGAGTTGATCAGATAGATGAGCGCGAGACCAGATAGGAACGTGAACAAGGAAAGATTGAGCACGTCGATGAACTGGCGTGTCTGCCGGTCGATGTAGGTGAGCACATAGTACATCGCCCCGTAACCGAGCAGTGAGGAGACAGTGGTAAGGATGAGAATCTCGACCCAGAACATTTTGATCAGGTCGAGCCTGCGGACCCCGAGCGCCCGGTAGACGCCGATCTCATAAATCCGTTTGAGCATGGATGAACGGATGATGAAATAAAAGGAGAGCGCGCTGGCCGAAAGGGTGATGATCGAGAAGACAAAGAGGCCTCTTGAGGCGCTCAGACGTTCGGATTGCGTCGAATCGTGCTGTATTTCATAAAGGTCCCTGAACCCTTGGGACAAACCCGCGTCTTCGAGGATGTTCCGGGCGCGACGCTGCGAGTCGCTGTAGAGAAGAAGGGTGTCGCGAGGGTTGTCCAAGGTGGCGAAATAAGCCTCTTTGAAGGCATCCACACCAAGCATGTAGCCGCTTTTTCCGCTCTCGGACTGATAGACGCCCACAGCTGTAAAGGTGCGACCGAGCACCTCGACGTCATGAGGTTCGAAGTCACCGCCGACGACCATGTCCTGACTGATGAGAATCTCGTCGGGTGATTCCGTCTCACGTCCCGAAGTGATGTCGATGGTGTAGGCCTCGCGGACACTCACCATGTTGGAAAGTCCGTCATAAAGGAACGCTTCGCTGGTGAAAACGACCGGGGCGTTGTCTCGGACGATGCCGGCGATGTGCACGGTGCGGCCGTCATGGTCGTAATAGAGGTTGAGTATGCCTTCTTCACTCGAGATGCCGGTGTTGACAATGGTCCGGTTTTCCAGCATATTGGCGGCCAGGCCGCTAGAGATGACGATTTCATAAGGGGCCTCTGGCATCCGGCCGTGCATCAGGGCATCGGGGTCGGTCAGACTAAGCGGCACCATTGTCACATCAAATCCCTGATGGCTTTGGGTCTGATAGAAACGGGGGAGACCGAAACGGATCGATTGGTCGGTGGTGCTCAGGTTGTACGCCTTGAAATCTTCGGAGAAATCCAGAAAGCTTTCATAGTCTTCGAATTCATCCGCATGGACCTCGAAAGTGTAGGCGGGGTCTTCGAGAAAAACCTCTTCGCCGATGAAAAGGATGTTGAAAAGAAGACCGATGGCGATCATGAAGATGGCCGCGGAAAAAGCGAAGGAAAGGTAGAGCAGTTTGGACAGTTTGGAACTTTGTCGGACTTTGTTCAAAGCGGTCTCGACGGTGGTCTTGATGGGGATGACGCTTTTGTTCTCGGAGAGTTCGTCTTCGTCAAAGCCTTCGTAATCGATCGAAGGCAGTTCCGTTTCGCTTTTTGCGACGTCTTCCCGTTTGGATTCGTGGATGGTGGTGTCGGTTTCGCCCCTCAGAAAATTGATGTTGCGGTACTCGCCGTCAATGTCGATGTAAAGGGTCTTGTTTTGGATGATGAGGCGGGCTTTCAGGGGTTGGTCGGTGGAGTCGTCGCGATAGATTTCAAGGGAATCGTCGCTTTCTGTGGTCGGTTTGATGTGTTTGAGATCGCCGAGGTAGATGTCGCTGTCGGTCGTGGTATCCAGGGCGCCGGTGGCGCCGTTTTGTTTCTGGGAGAGGATTTTACCGTCCTCGATGCGGATGATCTGGTCGCCGTAATGCTTGGCAATAGTCTCTTCGTGCGTGACCATGATGATCAGTTTGTTCTTGGAGATTTCCTTGAGCATGCGCATGATCGCGAGCGTGTTCTTCGAATCAAGGTTCCCTGTGGGCTCGTCAGCGATGATGATGGAAGGATCCTTGGCGAGGGCACGAATGATGGCGATGCGTTGTTGTTGTCCGCCCGAGAGTTGATTGGCTCGACGGTGCTTGTATTGCGGCATGTTGATGAGTTTCAGAAGATGGTTGATGCGTCGGTCGATCTCTTCTTCGTCGGTGAGACCGATCATCTTCAGAGTGAGCCGGATGTTCTCGTGGACAGTCTCATGAGGAAAGAGGTAATAGTTTTGAAAGATGTATCCGATTTTCCGGTTTCTTAACGCATCGACCGCTTTGGCGTCATACTTTTGGATGGTGGTGTCATCGATGGTATACGACCCGCTGTCGCTGGCGTCAAGACCGCCAATCACATTGAGCAGAGTCGTTTTTCCGCTTCCGCTGTCCCCAAGCAGCATCACGAGTCCGGTGGAGGGGAAATCCAGCGTGATGTCTTTGAGGACATGGTTTTCGTTGCGACGGTTTTTGTTATAGTACTTGTTGAGTCCGTGTATTTTTATCATCTCATTCACCTACTGTTCCTTGAACGCGCTGATCACGCTGATATCGAAGAGTCGTTTGTTGAACCTGAGGGCCAAAAAGACACTCAGGGCCAAAAGCACGATGACCATGAAGAGATAGTTGCCGAACTGATAGTATCTCAGGTAATCGGGCAGGAAGTTGAAGACGTGGGCGTTGAGGTTGAGCGCGATGAGCACCACACCTACGGCGATGAGCATGGTGATAAGCATCTCGAACATGGTCACGAGGTTGAGTTCCTTCTTCATCAGTCCGATCGAACGCAGGATGACATAATCCTTGCGTTTGGCACTCATCACGTTTTTAAGGGAAATGTAGCCGATGAAGTACATGATGAAGGCCACACCGAGTGCCATGCCGCCGAAGACAATCGACATGATAATTCGGAGCATGTCGGTGAAAGGGTCCGCCTGCCGCGCCGGATAAAGCGTGTTGTAGCCTTCGCCCTCAAGTGCGGAAAGCACGCGTTCGGCCGCGAAACTGTCTTCAACGATAAGTGTCATCTGGTAAGGCGGGATGGAGGCAAAGATGGAGGCAAAGGTATCGGGATGCATTTTTCCGGAGATGAACTCATCGGGGCCTTCGGCAGCTGCCGAGAGGGTAAGGTTCATCGTATGAAGTTCTTGGGAGAATGGTTCTGTGAACCTGGCGTCGAGGGATTGGTTATCGGCTTCGTTGATGCCAAGTTGCGCCATGGCGCGTTCCCTCAGCCAGATATGGCCTTCTGGCACTTCATCGGTCACCGCGAAATCGTAAAAATTCAAATCGAAAGTCATGTCATTGTAGTGAAGCGGAAGATTGGAGCGATTCAAAAAGGCGTTCGCTATGGACAAGGGGTTGTCAAAAAAGGACTCATGGAAATAAAATTCAAAGGAAAACGCGGTTCGTGAATCCACAAGTCCGACCACCGTGTATTCTTCCATGTAGACACTCAGCTCCGGTTCGAAGCGCATTGAATAATCGATCTTCACACGGTCGCCCACTTCGAAGTCATCACCGCTCAGAACGACTTCATAGGGGCTTTCGGGAAGTCGCCCCTCATTCAAGCGCGAGCGGCTTAAGGTTTCCGCGTGCTGCGCATGACCGCTTGCTCGGAAACCGCCTCGCTGTGCACCGTTGCTCACCGGGATATTGAGGCGCAGATCGAGGATGATGTCATAATCGATGGTGGTGATGACATGATTCATCTCCCTGAACGCGGTGCGCTCGTCATCCGTGAACGCCTTATTGTCTTCACGGGTCACGATGATGCGTTGTTCGGTGGCGTTCGGAATGCCCGACATGGTTCCGCCGTTCAAACTGTACGCCTGTTGGACATATGAGCCATAGACACCTGCGAAGACAATCACGATAAACAGTGATATAAGCAGTGTGAAAAGACTTCGCTTCGGGGTGGCGAAGATGTTTCTGAATGCGAGACCGATCAGGTTTTTGAGCGTCATGTCCTGAGGCGTTTCATGCTTGACTTCCGTCTCTTCCGGTCGCTTTGTCAGCTCTTTGTCCAACGTGACCTCGCCGTCAAAAAGACGGATATGGCGGGTCGCGTAGGGTTTGACGGACTCGAAGCTGTGCGAGACCAGTAGGACGAGACGGTCTTTGGAAATTTCTTTGAGCAGTTCGAGAATCTTTTCGCCGGTCTTCTTGTCCAGGTTGCCCGTCGGCTCATCGGCGATGATCAAAGGGGCGTCCTTGGCAAGGGCGCGTGCGATGGCGACACGTTGTTTCTCCCCGCCGGAAAGGGGGGATGCTTTCTGATTCTCTTTGCCGCTCAGGCCGACACGTTTGATCAGATCGTTTACGCGTTGTTTGCGTGCCTCTTTGTCCATGCCTTTGATGATTGAGGACATTTCGATGTTTTGAAACACCGTGAATGATTCGATCAGGTTATAATGCTGGAAAATGAACCCGATATTGTTCTTTCGGTAGGTTTCCCAGTCATCCTTGGAAAAATAGGCGGTCTCCTGACCCATGAAGAGTAGCTCACCGTCTTCATAGGTATCAAGTCCGCTGATGACGTTCAGAAGCGTGGATTTACCGCTTCCGCTCTCACCGGTGATGACCACGAATTCGTTGTTTGAAAAGGATAGGTTGATCGAATCAAGGGCCTGTACGACCGAACCCGGTTCGTGATAGTATTTCGCGATATTTTTCAGATGCAGCATTGTTACACATCCCTTTTGTCTAAACACTTCTATTATAGCACCACATCCCCCCAAAATAAACAAAAATAAAAAGCACGCTTTCGCATGCTTTTTTACGCGTATGGTCACTTGGGAATGTGTGATTAGTCTTGAAGAAAACAACAATTTTTGCCGAAGGTAAAACCCTGACTCTGCGCATCGGATGAAATGTGAGAGAGTCCGTTTTCTTAAAACGGATCGCAGGTTGCAAAGTCGAACGGGAAGCGCATATCCTCTCCAAGAGCCCCTGGTCTCAAACGGCCATGTGTCGAATAAAAAGGGCGTCATTATCGATGTCGGACCCGGCCCTTCAAGAATCAGGGACTCAGATGTTTTTGATGTAGACTTTCTCGTTGTTGATATCGGTGCGTTTGAAGCCCATTTTCTTGAGATAGTTTTCGTGTGTTTCGCTGGAGGGCCGGATGGTGAATTTCTTGAATCCGGATGTTTTGAAGCGCGTGCGCTCTTTTTCGTAAATGTGGGCACCGGTCTTGAAATCCTGGAACTGTGGAGTCGCATAGTCAAGCACAATCTCCAGTGTCTCATCGTCAAAACGACGGGCTACAAAAATCCCAGCGGGATTCATGTTTCTCAGGACAAGGAAACGGAATGTCGATTGTTCGAACACATCGTCGGGAACGCTCATGAATTTCTCAATGTCCCGTCGATAGAAATCGACCAGTTCACGGGTATATTCCTCGTTTTTTTGTACGGGTAAAACCTTGAAATAATCCTTCGATGTGTAGATCTGTTTGAGGTAGTAGATATTGATGAGCACAATAGCCGCGTTCATCCCGAAGACGGAAGGACTGCTGATCTGAAATCCGTAATAGGCAAAGATCAAGGCCCCGATCAAGTTGATGATGCGAAGCTTCTTGATGGATGCCATCAAGAGGCTCACAAGGATGAAGAACGATGCTAAAAAGCCTATCCATTCGATATAGTTTTCCATATTTCATACTCCTTTTACTGAATAATCCATGGTATTATATCATAGCGTTATGCAAATGATAAGCGAAAACCTGAGTTTATAGAAAATAGTGCTTATTGTATGTTAGTATAATACAAAACAGCATGAGGTGAGAAGGATGATGAGAGACCATATCAAGGACCCCGTATCAGTTTTTGCGTTCCTGATAATTTTATACTTGGTTCCGCTCGGACACATTTTCACGATGGAGTTTCAGGCCAGCATCGTATGGCCGGCTGTTGGGTTCGTATTCGCATTCCTTGCCGTCTTTGGCAAAAAAACGGTGGTGCCCCTTGCATCCGGGCTCTTTATCGGATACCTTCTCAGCAACCTTCTCATCATGGATTATACCCTATTTGAAGGCATCGCCCTTTCAGTCATATTCATGGCCTCCGCAATCGGGGCGAATATGGCAGGCATCGCGATTTTGCGCAAAGCATCCGTTGAAGGACTTGTGACGTTGCGAAACCTTCTTTTCTTCCTGATCGCCATCGTCGTGATCGCCGCACTGACAGGCACTGTGGGAAGCCTGACGCTTTATGCTTTTTCCATCATTCCCGCCGCGGACATCCCTGAAGCGCTTTTTGTCTGGTTTTTCGGCGATTTGTTCTCTTTGGTCATTTTCGGTGCCACCGCAAGCGCCGCCTTTCATGCCGATGAGACATTGTTCCTTGATCCCTCAACAGAAAAAGGACGCCATGAAATGCTTTTTTATCTCGTGCTCTTATTGTTCGCAATCTTGTTGTTTCAGGACCTCATTCCATTTTTGACATACACGTACCACAAATTTCTTTTCTTCCCCTTCGCCATCTATGCCGCCTACCGGTTCCAGTACCGGGGCTATTACGGCGGAGCCCTCGTTTTCCTTACCGCCATGGCGTTATTCCCGCCATTGCATGACGAAACGATAAGCTATTTCTACTATCTGTTCGATGTCAACCTCTTTCTCGTTTTCGCCGCCGTAATCTATTTTACCATCCGGACACTTTTCGACTGGCTTGAAAGCGAGCGGAGAGCCCTTGAAAAAACCAACGAACGCCTGAACAACCTGATTCAATCCATGGATGCGTTATTCACCTTATCGGCCGAGCTTTCCGCAACCGACGACCATGAATCCGAAGCACTCGCAACGAAAACCTTCCGAATCATATTCAACCTGTTCGACACCATTGATTACGGTTCGTGCATGATTGTTGAAAACGGAAAGATCAAATGGATCGATACCGTCGGTTACGACAAGTTCCTTCTCAACAAGATTCGTTCAAATGCCAGAGAATTTCAAGGCAACCTTGAAAAGCCCGTGCGTATAAGAAATTCAGAACAACTCCTGAAAGAGGATTTCGGGGAAAGCTATGAGATCTATCGCAAGAAAAACCCGCCCATCAAGGAATCGGTCTTCATGAGCGTCAACATCTCGAAGGATTTCACCTGTGAGATGAGCTTTGACATCGCAAAAGGATCGAGCAAGACCTTCACCGAAAGCATTTTATCCTACTTCGAATCCGTGAACATTCTTCTCAACGGCTTCTTCGAGTCCCAACAAATCAGTTACGAAAACGACGAGAAACGCACCGGGTTGGTTACGAGCCTCCTTAAAATCATCGAACTCTTCGATGATACGACCTATCAACATTCGCTCGATGTCGCCTATTTAGCGGAAGAAATCGCACAGTCGTTCGGACTCGATACCTCAGCGGTCAACCGTCTTTACTGGGCGGGAATCGTCCATGACATCGGCAAAATCGGCATCCCCACCGACATCGTCAACAAACCCTCTACGCTGACACACAAAGAATACGATGTCATGAAATCCCATGCGGTAATCGGAGCGAATCTGCTCAAACGGTCCGAAACCCTGAGGATGATCGCCGCGTTCGTCGAGTCCCATCACGAACGTTATGACGGGAAAGGGTATCCCGAGGGTAAAGAAGGCGGCGATCTCATTCTTGACAACTATATCCTGAGCATCAGCGAAGCCGTCGCATCGATGGCACGTGCGCAGGATTATAGCGAACAGTTGAGTGAGCGCGCCATCATCGAGGCACTCAAAAATGAACGCGACAAGGCATGGCCCGCATACATCGTGGATGAAGTCGTCACAATGATTGAAAACGGGTTGTTGCAATCATTCTATCAATAAAAAAGTGACCGTTCGAGAAACTTCGAAACGGTCACTTTTTCTTTTTGAGGTCCTTGCGACTCACGGTATGGACGTCGTACCACTCGAACGAGGACTGTTCGTTGAAACGGTACTCATAAGGGGAAAACGCGAGGTAGAAAAAGGTATTCTCTGTCTGACCTTCCGCGGTGCTCCCCGCCACAATCATGTCTTTTTCGGTGTCATAGTAGAAATCGAGTTCGCGTTCTTTATACGGCAGTGTTTCATCCGTATCCAGTGGTTCGAAACGATCCATGTTCTTGGTGGTTCTTTGTTCGAACTTCCCTTTTCTGAAGAGGCGTTTCGCAAGCGTTATTTTTTCATTGCGGTCCATGATGAAAAACTCCTTTATGTTTGGTTATGTGAAAAGCCAGCGGATGAGGGTGCCCATATGATTCATCACGCCGATCATGAGCAAATAGATGAATATGGGGTTGATGAACACGCCCGCAATTAGGTTGATTCGTTCCATCAATCCTCTTTGAGGGGATTCTTCAGTTCGGTTGATCAGATACAAACGGATGCCGGTAACAAAAAGCATGAGCAGCATGCCCAGTGTCAGAGCGCCGATGAAAAATCCAAGCAGGCTTCTTAGCGGGGTGAAGAGATCGAACTGGCCGATAAGGACGATATGGATCAAGGCAACGGACTGGGTGGCCAAGAGGACTTTAAAGTAATTACTTGGTGTCACGAACCATCACATCCATGGTCATCGCCAATGGCATGAGGAGCA
>PWHE01000053.1 GCA_003554735.1 Mollicutes bacterium
TGGACATGAATATGGGGATCAGATTTTATTAGAAATTGCTGATCTTTTAAGAAAGAACACACGAAGTGAAGATATCGTATCAAGATTTGGCGGCGATGAGTTCCTTCTTATATTCATAGGCATGGAATTAGACAAGGCATATGATGTGTGTGAGAGGATAAGGGTTGCCACAGAAACTAAATATCAAGAATCAGATGTCAAAATTACTCTCAGTGGTGGTGTAACGGTATACGAGAATGAAGATTTGAATGCATTGATTAGAAAAGTTGACACCTTGCTTTATAAAGCTAAAAATAATGGCAAAAATAAAATTATCAAATAATTGATAATTCTTTTCAACATTTAAAACTAATACTAATGATTATTAGGTAAATAGGTACCACTACGTTCTCACAACCTATAAATCAAACAAGATATTTCTCTATTATTCATTACTATAAATTTGATTTTTATAAGAATAAGTATTACTAATGTTGCATAACTTAAATGAAACAGCAGTTCTTTTCCCCTCAACTCCACCAATTTATCAGCTTATGGGAATCCCGAGACGTTTGCTCTCAATGGATTCCCACTTTTTTATGCTTTACAATGCATGACGGATGCCATATAATATCCTTTGATTGTCAAATATTCAAGGGGTGCTAATTATGTCAAAACCCCGCATCTTGACCCTGATTCCGCTTTTTGCGGCCTTGACGGCCATTGGGGCCTTCATCCGCATAGAAACGCCGTTTGTCCCATTGACGATGCAATTTGCTTTTTGCGCTTTTTCAGGCATCATGCTCGGCGTTCTTCCTTTTGTGGGAGCGGATCTTTTGATGGGGTTTCTTGTGCTGATGGCCGTCCGCAAGATCGTGCCGGTGCTCCAGGCGTCAAACCTGCTTCCTTCATCCACCTGAAATATATCTTATATGTGTTGGACAAACCTAAAAATACTATGCTATAGTTTGGTTAGGATATACATTTGTTATGGGGAGGGAACATATGAAAGCAAAGACACTCAAAGAAGCAATGAAAACCCCCTGTAAGCACAGGGACATGAACGAAGCGATGAAACCGATGGACAACTACACCGACACTCCGGACGGACCGAACCGGACGCCGCTTTCGTTTTGGGCATCATGGGATCTTTCGGACCGTCCCAGACGCATCGCCTTGTTGTTGGACGACTGCCAGGAAGAGTATCGCCCGTACGCCGAAGGCATTCTACCGAATCTTAAAAAACTTGTAGACGCATTCCGTAAGAAACGCGCGAGCCATAACGGTGTCTGTCTTGTATGGAGTTCGTGGAGCCGCCTTTTTGACGACGGCATTTCCAATGCCATGGACCGCTGGTACGGCCCAAGAGGTCTCAGACCGGACAATCCGGAAAATGCCGCGTATGTGTTCGGGGGAACCGAAGGACTTAAAACGCTCAAAGAGATTGAACCGACAGAAACAGAAGTGGAAGATGGTTGGTTTTATCCAAGCAGACATTTGGACATGTTCTGGAATTTCAACGAGGATGGCACATCCTATCTGGACGAAAAACTGAAAGCTCATGACATCGACACCATCGTCATCACCGGGCTATGGACCGATGAATGCATTCTTGCGACCGCTTTCGCAGGGTACTCAAGAGGATATGACGTGGTTGTGGTGAGTGATGCGGTCGCGACCGCGACGGCAAACAATGAACCCGCATTGAGTGTCGCCGAGCATACGGTCGCCAAGGTTGTTTCGACAGACGATGTCGTCCAATACATGAAAAACGATTTTGAAACCGGCAAACGTGGGGCCGTAAAAGGAACCGAACACCAAGACGGAAGAAAAGAATGACAAAGCATTAGAAATTGAAAACGACCTCCGCGTGGAGAGAATCTACGATAAGCACTGTCATTTCGAGTGGCGGTGCTTTTTTATACACTTACGAGTTCGTAAGATGTTTTGATTGAGTTCATGGCGTTTCAATGAGACAATCAAAGTGAGGCTATTTTAAACATAATCCAAAAAGAGTGGCAGTGAGGAGGTCCAATATGCGGTATACAGGCATTGCGTTGGTCATGATAGCTGCGTTATTTTGGGGCATTAGCGGCGGAATTTCGGCCTTTTTGATGAATCAGGGACACAGTCCGCTTGTGATCGCATTTTATCGTGGTTTCATCAGCATTCCGCTTTTCTTCGTATGGGCCTTGTTTTATATGAAGGGAACCATCCGACCGTCGGGACGGAGCTTGTTATGGTCGTTCCTCGCCGGTTTTGGCGTGGTCGGGAACTTTACGTTTTATATGCTCAGCATCGAGGCCTCCAGCCTCCCGATCGCGATTACGCTTATGTATACGGCGCCCGTATTCGTGCTGCTCATTTCGCTTGTTGTGGGAATCGAGCGTTCAAACGTGTTCAAATGGGCGAGCGTGGCGCTTGTCGTCCTCGGCATTGCGCTGTTGACGGGGGCTTACGACATGGACTCAAGCCCGACAAACCTTCTCGGGGTTTCAGCGGGTCTTTTGTCCGGGCTTTCATACACCCTTTTCATCTTTTCTTTCAGAAACGCCTCAAGACAAATGCACACCAGTATTGTCCTGATGTTCGCTTTTCTGGCCTTCTCACTCATAATGTTCATTCTCATGGATGCAAACGAGGCGTTTGAGGTCCTTTCGTCTCGCGTCGTCGGGTGGTTCCTTCTGCTTGGGATTCTCGGTTCAGGGCTCTCGTTTACAATCTATCTGTTCGGTCTGAGACGAACGGTCCCCAGTACGGCGGCCGTCGTGGCCATGGTTGAACCGATTACCGCTTCATTGATCGGCCTGACGGTGTTTGGTGATCGTCTATCGTTAATCCAGTTTACAGGCATGGCCATGATTCTGCTCACTATCACACACTACAGTTTCAAACAGGCTTCCTGAATAGGCTCTCCAAGCAACCTTGATTGTTTCTGTCACGCTTGAGATTGCCTTTTCTCTCTAACGTTATCCGCGTTGCCGGTCAGACGGTTTCAGTCCGCAAAGAACGCCTCAGACTGCCAACGCTTTGGATCGCGGTGTTTATCGAGTCGAAGATTTTTGCCGAGAGGCTTCACAATATTTTTTCGATTGAATGAATATTCAAAAAAGCCGTTAAGAAGGTTTACCTCTTGTTCACGGCTTTTTTTTATACAGACTCATGTACAAGTCAAGCAGTTTTGGAACACATTTCAGTGTCGATCATCCCAATAACATTTAATAATATGACCGGGAACGACCAAGCGATACGATACCACTACCCACCGATAAGCAATTGGATGCCGGTGGATAAAACCAATGTCGTGTTGATTGCGACAGAGATTCCGACAAAAGCGGTAAGTTGTTTGGACCCGGGTTTCAAGTCATGCTGTGTGTTCAAAACAAAGATTCCCAGGATCATCCCGATTGAAAGCAGTATCATAAGAACGGAAAGTTCAAATGTATTCCATACCATAAGGCCGATGAATGACAATGTGTAAAGAAGGATGATTAGCGATTTTCCTGTTTTCGGCCCCAGTATCACGATGGATGTGCGTTTGCCGCTCTTTTTGTCCGAAGGTGCGTCCGGTAAGGAAGTGGATAGCGCCATGGCATATTGAGCCGGAAGAAACAATAGCGGAAAAGCCCATGCGAATGATTGCAAGGTTCCCGTATGTGAGCCATAGCCGATCAAGGGAAGAATGATGCCAACACCGACGACCTGCAAGCTTTCTCCGAACCCTCTGTAAGAAAGATTGACCGGGGGAAAGCTATACATTTGAAAGACCGCCATGCCAAGAAGAACCAGGGCAACCGGCATGATGGTACCGACCAGCAAACTGATGAACACTCCGCTCAACAATGTCAGAATTCCTGTTAGTAGCACGCCTTTTTTCAAGCTGTCTCGTTGAAGCAGCTCATCAACCAATACGCGTGATCCGCCGGTGAACGGTGTATAGGTATCATTCATCCGATCGGTTTCATAATCCGCATAGTCGTTTGCGTAGACAATGAAAAGGTGCATGAAAACACCATACAAATGTACGGCTATAATGATTTCCCACCCCACCATGTATCCTTGGCTGTACGCCATTGCCTGTCCAAGCAGAAGCGATGGGAAAATGAATAGTTGTGCCGGAATCCTGGACGCTTTGATCCATGCCTTCATCGTATCACCCTCTTTCTTCAATTAAACCATATCCATGCAATGCATGGCAGTCATACACATCAGAATCCTTGATGATACTATGTTCGTGCATAAACTTATTTCCGGTGTTTTGAAGTCTTATTACCTTAATAAAGTGGCGCAGCAGACTCAACCATGAGTTGTCCAGTGTGTATTTACGGTAATTCGACTTTTTCGGATTTCTCACCTATAATAAACTTATATCAGCCGTGGAAAGAGGTATGCGCATGGATGATAAGAAGGTTGCATCGTATTTGTACGATATGCGAAACAAACACAGTTTGACCCAAAAGGATATCGCCGTTGATTGGACAATGGGTGGCGGATTGATTTCGGCGATTGTATTAGCCATATTGCCGAGTGGTGCATTGGCATTCAGCGAATACCAGAAGAACGAATAATCGTCAAAATAATAGAACCGGTTGTGTTCAACGACGCCAACCGGTTTTCTCTCACCGCCCGCACTTTCATGATACTTAACATCCATCTATCAAGAGCCATGATTTCATCGGCCATGAAGGTGTGAATGGTCATGCAATGGAATGGTCGTGTCCTGAACACCGCAACTTTTTACAGGATTTCATGTTTATTGCAAAGGGTTTAATGCTATAATTTAACCGAAACCACTGTTCAAATGATGGTAAGAGGATGATGATTATGGTCGACACACGAATCTACAAGGTGACGGATTTGGATAAAAACGATGTCCAAGCAGATATAAAGAATATCGTCCGTTCAGGAAAAAACATCATTTTTCCCACTGAAACGGTCTATGGCATCGGTGCGTCCGCCCTTAGTGAAAAAGGGGTTCAAAACATCTATAAAGTGAAAGGGCGCCCTAGCGACAATCCGTTGATCATGCATTTTTCCGACATCGGAAGCATCCATGACTACATCCATATCGACCAGTCTTATGTCAAAAAACTGATCGAAGCCTTCTGGCCCGGTCCCCTGACCATGGTTTTCAGGAGAAAACCCGTTGTTCCAAACACGATTACCGGGGGTTTGGATACGGTCGCCATCCGCGTACCAAGTCATCCGATTGCACAGAAAGTCATTGCGATCGCGGGCGTTCCCGTCTGCGCCCCGAGCGCCAACATCAGCGGAACGCCTTCTTCAACGCTGTTTGAGCATGTCTATGCCGATTTCAACAAGAAAGTCGACATCATCATCGATGGCGGGAAGTCCGATGTGGGCCTGGAATCGACCGTACTCGATGTGACCGGGGACGTTCCGGTCATCTTACGTCCCGGCATCATTACCAAAGCGATGATAAAGAGCATTACACCGCATGTCGATATGTCCGAGGCCTTGCAAGGCACTGAGGTGCCCAAATCCCCGGGAATGAAGTACAAGCATTATGCGCCAAGTGGAAAACTGACCATTGTGGAAGGGGAAAAGGTCACCGACTACATTAACGATCAAATCAAAAAACAACACCAAAGCAATAAAAAAGTCGGTGTCATCGCAACCGCCAATCTGGCAAAGCGTTTCGACACGGACTATGTTTTCAACATCGGAGAGTCATTCGATGAAGCCATCATCGCTTCAAATCTCTACATTGCACTAAGAACGATGGACCAGATGCAGATAGATGTCATCTATTCGGTGTCATTCCATCAAGGACGATATGGGGAAGTCATTATGAACAGGCTTTATAAGGCCGCCAATCATCGAGTGGTCAAGGTATGATCGGAAAGACAGGAGTGTGAACGTATGAACATTTTTCAAAAAAGCGCCGCCATGTTGAAACATTTCACGGTCATGGATGCAGGCATCTTGAAACTGAATCTCTTTTCCATCGGGGTATTAGCGGGAATCTATTTCTACAGCTTCTTTAACGACCTTCGTGTGTTGCTGTGGATTGTTTTCATTCTTTCATGGCTTTATATCGTCATCAAAGTGTTCGGTTTTTACTGGAACAAGGAATGATGTAAAGCATCCGTTTTCGGTCTGGCCTTAACGTTATGAGTATTTTTTAAGCGCACCACTCATAGCGTTGAGGCTTTTTTATGTTTACAAAGAATCAAGAGCGGACTATAATAAATGTGTATTACAAAAGAGGGATGAAACTAATTTCATACAGCTTCATATTCAATCCATTGATTAAGCCTTGAAGGCGATGGAATCCAAATTGATGCACTCACTGTTCGTATGAAAGGGGCGTTACTATGAAACGATTTCTTTTGTTGGTATCCTTTTTGATGATCGGCTTGCTCATTGCCTGTGATTATGACGAGAAATCCTTTCAAGTGCTTGGAAATGGCCGTCCCGAAATACCCTTTGAAGCAACTATGGACTTCACTTTGCCAAAAGGTGTGTATGGACATTTTACGTGGACGTCCAGCAGCGAGGATGTCATCACTATATCCGAAGGGAATCATGCAATCGTAAAACAGCAAGACGAAGACGTGGAAGTAGTGCTTACCGCTACCATCGGACAGACAAGCAGGGATTTTTCAGTCCGTGTGCTCAATAAAGAAAGTCAACCGACTCTGTATGAACAAGCCAGGATGGCCCTTGATGTTATGACTTTTCCTGAGTCGGTTATCACACCTGAGGCTTTGAAAATAAGCACAGGAGATCTGACGTTTCAATATGAAAGACTGAACGGCATGCATTCCGCATACCGTATCATAGAAAAACAAGACCAGTCTATATGGCTTGTGCCGGATCAAGTTGAGATCGCTCGTCAGGAGACCATTCGAGTCAATGTCTATGGCCCCTCATCCAGTGATGATGTAAAACGGCTCGACTCTCGAATTTTTTCTTTCGTAGTGGATGTGGACCGTGACGGACGTTTGAAACATAGAGAAATATTTGAGGCGCTTGACATCGTTTTCCAAGGCAATGATCACAAAGACAATGTTTCAAATGATTTTACCCTTCCCCATTCCTCGTCATTGAACGAAGAAGCAGTCATTGAATGGCGCGTTTCACCCAACCCAGTCATTGAATATCAACCCGAAGGCAGCGTGCATATCCTTCATCCGGTGGATGGCATATGGGAAGTGAAACTCATCGCGACGGTTACAGTGGACGAAATTCCTTATGATTTTCCATACATTGTTACCATATATCCTAAAAACTATGGCAATTAAAAAAGTTGGCCGCTCTAATGATCGGCCAACTTTTTTATGCAATGTGTTCAATCAGAACAAGAACCCGGCAATCATGATGATCACGATGGCAATCGGTACCACAAAACGGATCAGGATTTCAAACCATTTGCCAAGCTTAAGTGTCCCACTGCCTTCATTGGCGGTCTCGCGCAGACGAGAGGCCTTATAGACATAACCGGCAAACA
>PWHE01000079.1 GCA_003554735.1 Mollicutes bacterium
GTGCTTCCGACATATTGGTTTGCCTATAGCCTTGATGCATCGTATAATGGAGTATATACCAATATCGGGTACACCCTTGCGATACTAGTCGCATTCACCATCGGATTCTTCGCCATAGGTTCAAAAAGGAGTTTCTAACATGCAGAAAAACCGCTATCTGAGTGAAAAGACGTTTCCTTACTACACTCAGGGACTGTCCTACCTCATGATACTCTACATGCTTTCACCGCAGTCGCCTGCGGTTTTTTTGCTTATTATCTCAAGCATATCCTTCAATGTCGTAAAATGGCGTTTCAAACTGCCAGCGACCATCTTTTATCTCGAGCTCGTCATACTGATCATAATGGAAACGCTCATCCCAGGAAGTCTGTTGCTCATCATCCCGCCGCTTTTCATCTTCAAACGCCGGCCGCTTCCTGAGGTGGTGCTGATTGCCTTTATTCCCTTGCTTATGCAAATTGCGACCTTCGAATACTATCTGTTTCTGGGCACCGCGTTTTTCGCCTTGACCTTCCAACTGCTGTGGAAAAGCGATGCCGAACAAGCGGAGATCGTCAGTGACCGTTTGAGAAAACGTCTTTATTTACAGGAAGGCCGAATGGATACCCTGCTCAATGACCAACAGGAAATATCAAGACTTGCGGCGCTTCATGAACGGGACCGCATTGCGCAGAAACTGCACGACGATCTCGGCCATGAACTCACAGGGGCGCACCTCAGTCTGAAAGCGTATAAAACTTTGGTAAGCCCTAACAATGATGCCAGTGAATCCTTCGAAAAAGGATTTGAGAGGCTCGAACATTCCCTTCAGACACTCCGTCAGACCGTTGAAGCGACCCAACCGCTTGAATCATTCGGTTTTGAGACCTTCAAGAGCATGGTGGATCAATTCGATGCCCCGCGCCCGGTTCTGGAAGTCAAGGGCAATGTGTGGACGATCACCCCCAAAGAATGGTATGCGGTGAACAGCGTACTCAAGGAAGCCCTGACCAACATCACCAAACACGCCGCCCCGAATGAAGTCCATATTCGCCTGGAGCAGACCGATGCCATCACCCAGCTCAAAATCAGCAACGACGGCATCACAAGTCAGACCAACGATGACGGGCACGGACTGCGCTTCATGCGCCGACGGATCGAAGCGCTCAACGGCATGGTAAGCATCACCAAAACCAACTGGTTCACCATAATCGTGACCCTTCCAAGAGAGGAGCATGACGCATGAGAATACTGATTGTCGATGACGATTCGCTCGTCCGTGATAGCCTGAAGACCATTTTCGGAGCCGATCGCCTTTTTGACGTCGTCGGATTGGCCGAGAACGGCGATGAAGCGATTCGTCAGAATCGCGCCTTGAATCCCGACATCATCCTTATGGATATCCGTATGCCTGAAACCGATGGCATCGAGGCGACCATGCGCATCAAGGAAGAATCTCCACAAACCAAAATCATCATGCTCACCACATTCAAGGATTTCAAGAACATTCACCAGTCATTGCATGCCGGCGCCAACGGCTACCTTATCAAAAGCGATGACTTCGAAAAACAAAAATCCACCATCAAAGCGGTCTATGAGGGCTACTCGATCATCTCGGAAGAAGCCCTTCAAAGCCTTAGCGGGAAAAACCAAGATGAAGCCTTGAGCCCACGGGAAAACGATGTGTTGGAACTTGTGGCCAACGGCTACACCAACAAAGAGATCGCCAAGCGCCTTTACATCGGTGAAGGCACCGTGCGCAACACCCTTTCTGTCATTCTCGACAAGCTGGCATTGCGTGACCGTACCCAACTGGCGATCTATTACTGGCAGACCAAAAAAACCCGTGATGATGAGAATCTATGATCGATTCTCGCATCACGGGTTCTTTATGTCAGGCGATAAAGCGCTTTGTTAGCGCGTCCGGTAGATGTAGTGACGCTCTTTGTCGCCATCGGGTCGAAAGTCAAACTGTTTATAAAGATTGATCGCCCGGGTGTTCGAGGATTCAACCCAAAGCATCGAATCATGGACGTGACGTTTGGACGCTTCCTCAAAAAGTCCCTGCATAAGCTTTTTCGAGATGCCCATGCGACGGTAGTCGGGATGCACCCCGAGCCCCCGGATGAACACGCTCTTGCCTTCATTATAAATAACGCCGTATATGAAACCTTTGATGACGTCTCCTTCGGTGACGCAACGCGCAATGGTAGTATCATCATCCAAAAAGGCGTCAAACGCATCGAAGTCCATGTTGAAGGTCTCCTTGTCCAGCAGGTCGGTCGTCAAGCGATACAGTGCCTGAGGGTCTCCCTTGAAGGGAAGGACATTGTCTGTGATGGTCCGCCTGTTTCCCACAAGACGTTTGGTGCGCATCACCATGTTTTCGCATTTGAACATGCAACCGGCTTCCTCAAAGGTGGTGTGCATGCGGTTCAGAAGGCCTTCACTCTCCTTGTCCTCGCCGACTTCGATGGTGATTTCGGCTTCGCCATAGAGGCGATACAGGCCACCGAGCGCTTTTTTGAAAGACATTTTATCTTTGAACGCCGGATAGAGTGTCATTCGTAAGGGCGACTTCTCGATGAAGAGAACCGCGCCGTCGATATAAAGCACTTCGTTGTTGATGTCGTTGAAGAACGCCTTTTCATGGTCGGGACCATGGAAAAGGAACTGATAATCGAGTGTTTTGGCGTACTCTAGGACTTTTTGCATGAAAATCACCTCTAGGGTCCATTATAGACCAAATGGATAAAACTCGCCGACATTCACACGGAAATTACCGAAATAAAGGCTTGAACTGCGTGTCTCACGCGTTGATCACTTGCCGTTTTTGAGAATCCGGTCGATGGTTTTCTTTCGCTCACTGAGCGCGCGTTCGAATTTGGATGTGTCCGCAGGGCGGTAATAACTCACGTTTTCAAGGCCGTCCGGAAGGTATTGCTGCTTGACGATATGGCCTTCATGGTCGTGTGGGTAGAGATAAGCATCCTTATCTTCAAAATTGGCAACGTTGATCAGGTGATTGGGGATCTTGAGCATTTTGCCTTTATCAATGTCTTCAAGCGCTTTGTCAAGGGCCATATACGCACTGTTTGATTTCGGCGAGAGAGCCATTTCCACCACCAGATCGGCGAGTGGAATGCGCGCTTCAGGGAATCCTACACGCTCGCACGCACGCGTGCATGCGTCCATCTTACTATATATGGAAGGGTTGGCGAGCCCGACGTCTTCATACGCTATGACCGTCAGCCGTCTCAAAATGCTGTCGAGGTCTTCCATCTTGATCAATCGGGCGAGGTAGTGCAGGCTCGCATCGACGTCACTGCCTCGAATCGACTTCTGAAGGGCGCTCAGGATGTTGAAATAATTGTCTTCGTTCTTATCGAGGTCCAAAGCGGGTTTCAATATGACCTTTTTCGCCATATCCACGTCGATGGTCTGACCTTCATAGGCGATTTCAAGAAGCTCCATCATGTTGATGGCGGTACGGATTTCTCTATTTGAAGCACGAACTAAATATTTCATGGTGTCTTCAGAAAAGTTCGCGGTCAAATCATCCGAATATTTGTTTTTAAGCTTTTTCAGAAAATTTAAAAGGTCATTTTCTGTGATCGATTTCAGTTTTAAAACATGACATCTGGAACGGATTGCAGGGTTGACACTATGATATGGATTGTTAGTAGTCAAACCTATCATGGTGAGTGTGCCTTTTTCGACATGCGGCAACAAAAAGTCCTGAATATCCTTTTTCATTCGATGGATTTCATCGACGATGACCAAAGCCCCATAGTGTTTCGCCGCCGCGACAATATCTTTGAGCGCGGATTTGGAATCAGTGGAAGCGTTGAACGTATATGTGTTCAATCCGTACGCCTCGGCTAGAATATTGGCGATGGTGGTCTTGCCGATCCCGGGCGGACCGTAGAGAACAAGCGAGAAATACTTGCCTTTGTCGATCATTTTGCGGATGACGCCGTCCGCACCGACCAAATGGTCCTGCCCGACGATATCATCCAATGTCTGAGGCCTTACCTTGAAGGCCAGGGGTTCCTTTTGCATGGTTGATCACCTCACAAGGACATTATAACATCAACCATGCACACCGATAGTATTATCATCGGAAAACTGATATAATACCACCGACTGTAAATATCGAATGTGAGCGGGTTTGTCTCATCAGACGAAGAAGAACCCTCATATAACGAGAAAATTCATCAGAGGCCAAAATACGGCAGAAAGAGTGAACGTCATGCAGCACATCAAGACGAACTACCACACGCATCATGAATTGTGCGGACATGCGCAAGGCCGAGCGAAAGATTATGCGGTCGCGGCGATCAAGGAAGGCTTCGAAGTGCTCGGCATTTCCGACCACGCGCCCTCCAAGCTGCACTATAATCCGCGGGTCCGGATGCCCTGGAGTGCTTTCGAGGCATATCTTAAGGACATCGAAAGCGCTCAACAGAGATACGGAAGCCAAATCACCATCCTGAAGGGACTGGAGACGGAGTTCACCGAAGACGACCCGGCTTACTACCGGGAACTCCTCGACAAAGTGGACTACATGATCCTCGCTCAGCACTATGTGCCATGGAAAAACGGCAAAAAACCGTTCAAATCCGTTTTCAACCTGAAGACCGAGGAACACATCAAAGCCTACGGAAAATACATTATGGAAGGCATAAAGAGCGGATATTACGTGGCGGTTGCGCATCCCGATGTCTACATGAGCGCGTATCCTGCATTCGACCAGACCGCGGAGCAAGTGGCTCACGACATCATTGACACCGCCATTGAGTATGACATACCGCTTGAAATCAACGCCCAAGGCATCAGAAAAGGCCTTATTAAAACCAATGACGGATTGCACTACCGATATCCGAGAAAAGAGTTCTTCCGCATCGCAAAGGCAAAAGGCGCCAGAATAATGGTAGGGTCGGACGCTCACACTCCCGACTCCTTAAACGATGAATCGTTCCAAGCCGCTTTGGCGTTTGCGGACGCACTCGACATCACACTGATCGAACGACTTGATATAAATCCTTAATCCCTTGAAATTTGCCCTGTAATCAATTTTTGTCTAATGGACAACTACATACTTGTCCGGGATTCAAAAATTGATTACAGGGCTTTCTTTTTTGTCCGTTTCTAACAGTAGAGGAAGAGTCAAATAAACATGGTCACCGGATTTTTGTGACTATGTTTAGAGAGTGGAGTTGTCTAGAAAACCATTCTTTAATATAACAATCATACCCATGTCCCCGTCTATTACTTCAAAAGAAGTGTTTTTTGTTTAACTTGTTTTACTTCTCATAATATATATTATGTTAACTTGCTAATGTGTCTTACCTAAGCGTTTGGTTTCGGTTAGAGTGTAAATGTATAAACCGTTTTTGTAAGTTCTCTCAATGTTCGGGATGTTGAAAATCCAAAACCTAAAAATGCAAATTAGCGTGGTGTTGTTCGTCATTCTCAATTTACGGACACGATGAAGGGGGTTTCGTGATACAATTGATTTGCGAGGTGATTTTAATGAAAAAAGTCGCATTGATCTTCACAGGTGGCACGATTGCCATGAAAGTCAATTCCAAACTCCAAGGCGCCATCCCGAGCGTGACACCCGATGAGATTCTCGAAACCTTGAAGAATGCTACGGATAATGTCGATCTGGAAGCCGTTGGCTTTTCGAAATTGCCTTCTCCTTCAATCACACCTGAAAAAATGCATGAGTTGAAACTCAAGGTGAATGAATATCTTGACGATAACGCGTATGATGGCGTTGTCGTCGTCCATGGTACGGACACACTTGAGGAAACCGCCTTTTATCTGGATGCGGTCATGACGTCGGATAAGCCCATCGTGGTGACCGGTTCAATGAAAAACGCCAGTGAACTCGGCTATGACGGGCTGACAAACCTTGATTCAAGCATCAAAGTGGTCCGTGATGAGAAATCCCGCGGTCGTGGCGTGCTCGTGGTCATGAATTATCAGATTCATGCGGCGCGTGAGGTCACGAAAACACACACGCTCAACCTTGATACCTTCAAAAGCATCGAATTCGGACCCTTGGGCATCATTGACGATGAGGATGTCATCTATTACCGGGCTCAGACGCTTCGAAAAGCGTACCGTCTCAAACCGGCGCATAGCGACGATGTCGGCATTCTCAAGGTGTATGCGGGCATGGGCAGCGATGTGATCGATTTCTACACACAATCCGGTTACAAGGGCCTTGTTGTCGAGGCGCTCGGGCGCGGAAACGTACCGGCCCTGGCGATGGATGGCATAAAAAGGGCACGCGAAGCCGGTCTGGAACTGATCATTGTTTCCAGGGCGATGGGCGGACGTGTGCTGGATACATACGGCTACATCGGTGGCGGAAAGGACCTTGTCCGTGCCGGCTGCATTCTCGGTGGCGACTTATCGGGACCCAAAGCGCGCATCCTGCTGATGCTGGCATTAAAGAACAATCTCAATCACGATGACATCAAGGCGATTTTCCACCAATAGCGATAAAAAAGACTTTCCTCAAGTCAGGGAAAGTCTTTTTATATGGTCATATGAGTGTGTCGAGTCCGATGTCACGGCTGCGCGTAAGGACATTTTCTTTTAGCCAGCGCGCTTTCCGTTTTTTGGTGAAGAGGCGTTCCTTGCGAAGAATGGCTTTGAGATTCTGGTGCATGATGTAGCCGATCGGCTTGTAGTGAGCCATGAGTGGCTGACCGGCTTTCGCGATGTGCTGAGCCCATAGCCTGTCGTATTTGACCGGATAGACCGGGTGCATGATCGAACGGAACAGTTCGGAAGGATTTTCACGTGTATCGCTGAGGTCGAAATCGAACAAAGCCAGTGCCGCATAGTAGGAATTTTCCAGGGCATTGATTCTTTCCATGAAATATCGTTCCGTTTTTGTACAAACAATATCTTTCAGGGCATGTTCCATCATGCTCGAAAGCCCGATCATTTTTCCGGGTCGGAAAAACTGTTCGATCGATCCGTCTTCACGGTAGAAAATCAGTATGGCTTTAGAAAGTTCGTTTAGAAACAGTTTGAGGTCGGCGATGCTTTTGATGATTGGCGTCCGAACAATTATCGTGTTGGCATCAATCTTCTTGGTGAGGATGTCTTTTTGCGATTCCGAATCCTCGAGATCGATCACTTGTTGGAGATTGTCGTAGTCGAGATAGCGCACGAGCCTGTCCAGAATCTTCCATTTGCGTCGTTTGATGGGCCGCATGCCGATCTTCCTCAACTGCTCATGGAAATTGTCGGCCCGAATGTCCTTTTGGCGGGCGATGCGGTCCCTTAGTTTTTGGTGAATGCCGATCAATTGGGCCAATCCGTACTTGATGCGGTCCTCATCGAGGTGGTCAAGTTCGAACATGGCCTGTTTGAAGTGCTTGTAGTCGTGCATTTTTGCGCCATTGTCAAGCTGACGCATTAAGGATAGCACTTGCTTGTTCGTTTTCTCGGATGCGTCATCGTCTTGTTCTTTCAACAGACGATGGCGTATGGTATATATGTCGGGCATGAACGTAATTGATAGTTCTCGCAATAAAGGGGTGGATGGTGAAAGGGTCCGTAGGCTTTTGTGGAGTTTGAAGGCGGCATTGTCCGGGGATTCGGATGGCGTTTCGCCCTTCAGTGTCTGGTAAAGAATGTCCTGATAGTGGATGTAATGCTTCAGCAGCGTGTCGTCTTTTTTTGTCATTTGGCGATCTTCCTGAGGGCATCCTTGATAAGGGTGGCCGTATCCTTCGAACTGTCAAGGTCTTTGGTGACGCGGTCGATCTCACGTTGTTTATAGCCCAGGGCACGCAGGGCGTCTTCGACTTCACCGAGCGTGGTCGTCGCTTTTACGGTCACGGTATCGACTTGGACCTTGCCTTTCAGGTCAAGCACAATCTGCTGGGCGGCTTTGGGGCCGATGCCGGGGAAACGGTTGAGGTATTTCGTATCGCCCATCTCGATGGCCCGGATGATTTCTTCGGGTTTGGCGGCCGCCAATACGGCGAGGGCGCTTTTAGGGCCGATCCCTTTGACACTCAGAAGCTGTTCGAAAAGACGTTTTTGTCGAATGGAGATGAACCCGTACAACGTATGGGCATCCTCCCGGATGTGCTGATGGATGTAGACTTGGATCAATGTGTCCTTCTTGAATTCGAACGGATTGGGAACCACGACATGGTAACCCACGTGATTCACCTCGAGTGATATTTTCTCCGGTTCGATTTCAGTCACATATCCTTTAAGATAACTATACATAAGGTTTTCTCCTTTTTGGTTTGTGTATAAACTTTTATAGAAGCACCATCAGGAAGGCACTGGCCAACCCGAAATATACCATGAGGGCGGTTACGTCATTGATGGTGGTGATGAACGGACCGCTCGCTACGGCGGGGTCGACTTTGAGTTTGTTGAGAATCATCGGGATGAGGCTTCCAAGGAGTGCGGAGACGCTCAAGGCGACGAAAATGCTGATGCCCACAATGCCGGCGACTCTGAATGGCGTCACGTCGCCACCGATTTCACCCAGTCTGAGGACGGTGAGCAGGGTCCACGAGGTAAGAAATGACAGGGTTCCCAGAATCAAACCGTTCAACATGCCTATCAAGGTCTCGCTGACAAGGTGCTGAACAATATTTACGCGGGTTCGTAAGGTCTCTCTGGATATTCTCAGGATGGTGACCGCGAGGGACTGTGTCCCGATGTTCCCAGCCATATCCAGAATCATAGGTTGAAAGAGCACGAGCACGGCGATGGCCGCAATGGTCTCTTCATAAGAAGCGAGCACCGTCGAGACGATGATGTTCAATACCAGCAACAAAGCAAGCCAGGGAAAGCGTTTCTTGGCACTTTGCATCGCGGTATCATAAACGTCGTCTTCTGTGGGAAGACCGGCCAGCTTGGCGTAGTCGTCATGTGCGGTTTCCTCGATGATGTCCATGGCATCGTACATGGTGATGACGCCTTCTAGCTCATCGTTGTCGTTGAGAACGGGCATGGCCAAGGTATCGTATTTCTGGATATCCCTGACAACCTCCTGGATGCCATCCAGGACATGCACGGCATAGAAGTTGTCGTTCATGATCGACTTCACTTTGATGGGATGCTTGGCCACAATCATGTCCTTGAGGTCGATGACTCCAAGCAGCTTGTTGTCATCATCCGTTACAAACAAGGTGTCGATCAGCTCGACTTCATCCGCTTTGTCTATAAGTTCCCGCATGGCCTCTTTGATGTCCATGTCGGGATGCAGTTTGATGAACTCGGTATTCATCTCGCTACCCGCGGTCTGGTGTTTGTACTTGGAAAGACGGCGGATTTTCTCTCTGGTCTCCTCTTCGAGAAGGACGAGGAATTCTGTCGAATCTTCGTGTTTCAAATGTTGAAGGATGTCGACGGAGTCGTCGGTTTCCATCAGACTGAGCACTTTTGCGGCGAGTGGTCGTTCAAGTTCAAGCAGGTACTCGGCCGCCTTTTCATCGGGAATATGTTCAAAGACTTTGGCCAGTTTCTCGCGATTGATCTGTGCGTATATTTTTTCGCGCTCTTCGCCTGTCATGACCATAAGCGCTTCAGAAATGTCATAAGGATGGTAGCGATTCAGTTTCGACTGAAGCATGCGGTAGCGTTTCTCATAACGCACCAACGCCACAATCTCTTTGGGTTTGTTGCGTTTCAGCAAAGTTAGTTTTGGCATGGTCTATCCTCCTATTCCCGCTAGCACATCAGGAAGCCAAAGGATGATTGCGCCAGCAATTATAAAGTAGATCAGCAAACCGAGTACGTCGTTCATGGTCGTGATGAAGGGTCCGCTTGCCACAGCAGGGTCAAAGTTGAGCCGATGCAATGTCAAAGGGACGATGGCACCGAACACGGTGGTGATGATCAAAGCCGCCCCGACACTGAGTCCGATGGCCAACCCTACCAGGAACGGAGGGTGCGTCGCTTCGATGAACTCAAAGCCGGACATGATCGACAGAAAAATACCGGAAGTGAAAAACGCCAGTATTCCGATGCCGATGCCGTTGATGATGCCTACTCTGAATTCTTTGATGATGTGTCGTTTTCTTGATTGCTTGTCGATATAATGCTGTCTTGAAATGCCTCGTACCGTCACCGCAAGGGATTGGGTCCCGGTATTGCCGCCCATGTCCATAATCAATGGTAAAAAGAACACCAGCACGGTGACTTGTTCGATGGTTTCTTCGAACGTTGACATGATCGCGCCGACAATCAGCCCGATTCCAAGCAGCAACATGAGCCAAGGCAGTCGATGCAACGCCGATTTCCAGACACTGCGGTTTATGGTCTCTTCTTTCGAGATGCTCGCAAAACGAGCGTAGTCCTCATCGGTTTCCATGTCGAGGACGTCGGCGGCGTCATCCATCGTGATGACCCCTTGAAGCTGGTTTTTATCATTGACGACCGGCATGAGGTAAATACCGTAGTTTTGCATGGTGCGTGCGACATCTTCAATGTCATCATCCGCTTTGACGGTGATGACATCCGTCACCATCAGGCTTTCGATATTTTTGGGGCTTCTTGCCTGAATAAGTTTCTTCAGTTCGATGACACCTTCCAAGAAATTGTTGTCGTCCAAAACAAAAAGACGCTGAATGCCTTCGGTGCTTTCAGCATTTCCGATCAATGTCTTCATCGCCACTTTGACATCCATGTCTTTTTCCAGCACGATGTAATCGGTGGTCATGATCGACCCGGCGGTTTCCTCTTTATAATGAATCAGTTTTTGAAGCTCGACCCTCGTATCGTCATCGAGCACATTAAGGTACTCACCGCGTTTTTGCGAATGAACCGCTTTAAGAACGTCGGTCGCATCATCGCTTTCCATCGTACCGATGACCCGTGACGCTTTCGATGTGTCCATCTTGGACAACAGCTTGACGACCCGTTTCGGTTTGAGGTGCGCAAAAATGTCAGCGAGCAAATGATGATTGAGGGTAATCAGCAAATGCATCTGGTCGTCTTCGGAAAGTGCGTCGAATGTCTCCGCGACATCGGAAGGATGGTATTTTTCCAGTTCGTTCTGAATGGTTCCGGGTGAGGCTTCCTTTATAACCCGTACAATATCTTCGTAGTTTTCGTTCATTGACCTCACATCCTTTCAACGGCTATTATACTATATTCAAGGCATTTTATACAGTCGTAAACAAAGCGAACGTATCGCAAAATGGTTTAACTACGAACGATTGTGTGTTTACAAAATGCGGAAACGGCGGTTTAAATCCCTCTTTAAAAAGTTTAATCATTCACACCCACAGGCGTCGTTCATACAGTATATTGAAAGCATAAATATCAAAGGAGTGCATATATTATGAATATAGAGAATAAAAGCCTGGGTGACATCGTCGCCACATATCCCGCAACCAAACTGGTATTCGACAAAGCCGGCATCGATTATTGCTGCGGTGGAGAGCGACTGCTTGAAGAAACGTACAAAGAATCCGCCATTGAGCCTGAACAGTTGCTCAAAGACCTTATTCAAGCCAGTGAACGCACCACCACGGAGCCAAACTGGATGAAGGCATCCTACCGTGAACTGATCAGACACATCGTCGCCACCCATCACCGGTTCATCGAAGACACCATTGATGAAACCGTGGACCTGACCGGTAAAATATATCGTGTCCATGGGAATCATCATCCGGAACTGCGCGAGGTTTTCTCCACCGTGTCAAATCTCCGCAATGAACTCAAGATGCACATGATCGATGAAGAGACCGCCGAGTTCCCAGCCATTGAAGATTATGAGGAAACGCGCTCTAAAGCGGCACTTGAAAAAGCACAGTCGCTTGTCCAAAAACTTCGTGATGATCACGACGCCGCAGGCGATGCCCTTCGTAAAATTCGTGAACTAACTAATAACTACGAACTTCCCGAAGATGCCTGCCCAACATACTACAAAACCCTCGATATGCTCAGAAAACTTGAGGATGACATGCATACCCACGTGCACCTTGAAAACAATATCCTTTTCAAGCGAATCATGGCCGAAAGCGCCTGATTCATACACCAGTCACTGCCAATAAAAAACGCTCGTTTATTGAAAAAACGAGCGTTTTTTGATTGTTAATCGACAAATTCGAAACTGACATCGAATATGCGTACGGTGTCTCCGTTTTCAACCCCGAGATTCCGCAATTCCTCATCAATGCCCATGCCTCTTAGCTGGCGGGAAAAGCGCTTGATGGATTGCTCTTTCGAAAAGTCTGTCATTTCAAAGAGACGTCTTAACCCTTCGCCTCCGATTTCATAGATTCCATCGTCACCTTTTTTGATCGTGTAAGGCTTCTCGTGACCTTCGAACCGGTACGTCACATACTCTTCGAAGTCCTGTTTGTCATAAAGACTGTCTTTAGGGATCGAATCAAGCAGATCGGCAGTCTTCAGCACAAGCTTGTCAAGATTTTCCCGTGTGTAAGCACTGATCGGAACAATCTCGTAATCGCCTTGATAACGCTCTTTGAAGCGTTTTAAGTTTGCTTCGGCATCCGGCATGTCCATCTTGTTCGCTACGATGATCTGTGGTCTTTCTTCAAGGTCCTCACGATACTCCTTGAGTTCTTTGTTGATGGTCAAAAAGTCCTCGTATGGGTCACGACCTTCAAACGCGCTCATATCAAGCACATGCATGATGACACGGGTACGTTCGATATGACGTAGAAACTGCATGCCCAGACCATGGCCTTGCGAGGCGCCTTCAATCAATCCCGGAAGATCCGCCGCCACAAAACTTCTCTCATCATTGGTACCGACCACGCCGAGATTCGGCGTGATGGTGGTGAAGTGGTAGTCCGCTATTTTCGGTTTTGACGCACTGATGGCGCTGATCAAGGTGCTTTTCCCCACGCTCGGCATGCCGACAAGGCCGACGTCCGCAAGCAGTTTGAGTTCGATGCGAATGTCTAATTCTTCGCCCGGTTCACCTTTTTCCGCGATATCGGGCGCGGTGTTTTTCGAGGTCGTGAACTTGACATTGCCTCGCCCGCCCCGGCCGCCTTTCAATACGATGGCCTGTTGCTTGTGCTCGGTGATGTCGGCAACGACTTTTCCGGTCTCATCGTTGAAGATGGTGGTCCCCACAGGAACCTTGAGCACAAGGTCTTCACCGTTTGCGCCGTGCATTTTCTTGTTTTTGCCGCCTTCGCCGTCTTCGGCTTTGCGGAATTTGTTGTAGCGGAATTCGAGCAATGTCGAAAGGCCTTCGTCGCCTTCAAAAATGACATGGCCGCCCCGGCCGCCATCACCACCCGAAGGGCCGCCTTTGGGGACGTATTTTTCTCTGCGGAAAGCGCTCATTCCATCGCCGCCCTTACCGCTTTTGATGTTTAATTTTACGAGATCGATAAACATGTTTCTCACCTCACAGATTGTTGAACCATCGCATCAGGTCCGCTCGTGTGTTGAACACAAGGACGTGCTTGCGGTGTCTGAGGGCATTAAGCATCCCTCGAAGCTTCTTGTTCTTTATGTCGTAAAAGGCCGTAAACCCAAGAAATTCCTGGTCAATGGTTTCGATGCAGCCGTCAGCCGCATCGTCGCGTTGTTTGTTGCGGTTTCTATGGTGCCGTTGCATGATGCCCTTTAATCGTGCGCTGGCAGGAAAGTTGAGCAAAATGATCGTATCGGCCAATGCGAGTCGTCGGTCAAAGGACGGAAAACTCGTATAATTCCCATCGATTACAAAACGACCGGCGCGGCGGATGTAGGCATCGAGATGTTTTTTGAAGGTCGCATGACTGCGGAGTGTGAACCCCTTGTCGAATGCTAGTTGGTCAAGATGAAGGACGGGAAGTGACAGTTTTTGGCCGAGTTTTTTCGAGAACGTCGATTTTCCCGAACCCGGGCCACCAAGGACAAGCACCTTTTTCATGAAAGAATGGTCGATGATGCGTTCATAGGCGAGTCGATGGATGCTTTTCAAGTATCCCACGTACTGAAACGCGTGTTTTTTCAGCAAATGGTTCATCGTGTGGTTGGCGGGATGGGTATCGATTTTGAGTGAGGGCTTACACTGTTTCTTGCACTGGGTGATCGCATAATCGATCAATGCGCCTCCGATCCCTTGTCCGCGTGCATCCGGGTCGACGATGACACGGTGCATCACCAGTGATTCCCGATGGTGCCAGATAAGTTCGCGGTAGCTATCTTCGTTTTCTTCATAAAGCGCCATCAGACCGAGAATCTTGCCCCTCCGCTCATAGACATACAAACGTCTTTCCTCGATGTCCACGCTGAAATGCGCTTTTCGCGGATAGGCAAGCGTCCATTGATGGAGATTGTTTTGATGCATGTGCAGGATGGTCTTTTCACTCAATGCATCGAGGGTTTCAAGATCGTGTGTTTCAGCGAGTCGTATCATAAGCGTCACCTTGGTCTCAATCTCAACCATCATTATACTCATTGGCAATAAAAATGGCAAACAGTAAGACTGTTTGCCATGGCTGTTATTCTGGGTAGACGGAAGCTTTCTTCTTGCTTCTTCCGATACGTTCGAATCTGACGACGCCATCGATCTTGGAAAAGAGAGTGTCATCGCCGCCGATTCCTACATTCGCACCTGGATGAATCTTAGTGCCACGTTGACGGTAGATAATGGTTCCGGCTTTGCATCTTTGCCCGTCCGCTTGTTTCGCACCGAGACGTTTGGATTCCGAGTCGCGACCGTTCTTGGTCGACCCGACACCTTTCTTCGATGCCATCAGCGGTTGTAGTTGAATGTCTAACAACATTGTTCGTCACCTCCGATAGTGAATACGTTTTAGAATGATTTTTTACTGTTCAATCTTTGTGATTTCAAGTTTTGTGTACGGTTGTCTGTGTCCTTGTTTGCGACGGTAGTTTTTCTTTGGCTTGTATTTGAACACGATGATTTTTCTTTGCTTGCCGTGTTTGACAACCTTCGCTTTGACTTTCGCGCCATCGATTGTCGGGTTTCCGACAGTCAGTTTGTCGCCACCGATCATGAGCACGTTGTCGAAAGTGATTTCCTCACCTTCAGCTGCGTCGAGTTTTTCTACAAACACCTCTTCGCCTTCGTTTACACGAAGTTGTTTACCGCCAGTTTCAATTACTGCATACATGCTTGAGCACCTCCTCATATTTGTAAGACTCGCCATTGGGGTGACAGCGGTGCTGTGCTTTAGACCCGTTCTGTGCGGTATGCTGCTAAGCGTCTAAATGATACCAAATATCATGCTTTTTGTCAATGATATGGCGACGCCTTCGCATTCTTGATTATTATACACAACATGCATGGCAATGTAAAGCGTTAATTTGACTTTTCTGAAGCCTCTCAGTACTCGCCGTTTTCACGAAACGAATAGTAGCGTCCTCGGCCGATAATGATGTGATCGACAACGCGAATATCCATCATCTCACCGTTTTTGCGAAGCACATCGGTGATTTCGCGATCGCTTTCTGAGGGTGCGGGGTCGCCTGAGGGATGGTTGTGGATCAAAATGACCGACGCGGCGGAAAGTCGGAGGGCATGGCGAAACACTTCTCTTGGATGGACGAGCGCGCTGTTGAGCGTGCCGACATAGATTTTCACCCGTTCGATCAGACGCGACTTGGTATCGAGGTACAGGCAATAGAAATTTTCCTGCGTCTTTGTCTCGACATGGAGTCGCATGAATTGATAGACGGCTTTGGGAGAATCAAGGGTCTCACGGTTCAGGAGATGTCTTTCTTCATAAAGTCTGCGCCCGAGTTCCAGCGCCGCAAGAATCTGAACCGCCTTGGTGGGACCGAGTCCCCTGATGGTGGTGAGGTCGGAAACGCTGCATCCGTTGATTGCGGTGATCGAGTCAAATCGCTTGAGCACGCTCGAGGCCATATCGAGGACATTGACACTTCGGGTCCCGGTACGTAGAATGATGGCGATGAGCTCACGTTCGGACAAAGCGGTCCGACCATATTTCAAAAAGCGTTCTCTGGGTCGTTCGTTCACGGGCATTTCTTTGATCATGTACATGGGCTTGCCTCCTTCACATTAATGATTCCAAGGAGGGAGGCCTTTTTCTTTTATCTTTTCGATGATTTTATGATGCGCCTTGGACATGGCGTTCGGATAATTTTCTAAATTTACAAGACCATCGACAGGACGCTTCAAAACGACTTCGTAGGCCTGCATGGTCCATACTTTGTGAGAAAAGACATGTTTTTGCGTTCCTAGCGAGTGAACGGCCGCAATGGATAGCGAAAATTCGTTTTGCAAGGTTTCAAGCGCCGTTTCGTACGATGACTCATATTGTGGGAACTCATGCATGTTGGCGAGCAGGCCGTGCGACGGGCGGCGTCTGAGAAGATAACGGTTTTGATGGCGTACGACAAAAACATGATAGTGATGCTCGGTTTTGGGTTTCGCTTTGGAAACAACCGGATACGCATCCTGTTTATCAAGTTTGTATGCGAAACATTTGTCCTTTAGCGGACACACTTCACAATCCGGGCGCTTTTTGCATACAAGCGCGCCAAGCTCCATGAGCGCCTGGGTGAAATCACTGGGTCGCTCGTGCACAATGACATTGTCCAGAATGGATTCAATATGGCGCATGTTCTTGGTCTGCTTGATCTCACCGTCAAACAAGAGCACGCGACTCATGACTCGCATGACGTTACCATCGACAGCAACCGAAGGTTCGTCGTAGGCGATGGAATGAATCGCCCGGGCGGTATAACGACCGACGCCTTTCAGTGATTCAATTGTCTTAAGCTCACGGGGAAACTGCCCGTCAAACTCTCTGACAATCATTTGAGCGCTTTCATGGATATAGCGTGCACGTGAATAATAACCGAGACCCTCCCAGTATTTGAGCACTTCATCCAACGACGCATCCGCAAGGCTCTTGACATCCGGAAAACGTCCAATGAAACGTTCGTAATAGGGAAGCATGGTCGAAATCTGGGTTTGCTGCAGCATGAGCTCACTTAAAAATATCCGATAAGGATCACGTGACTTGCGAAACGGAAGATCGCGCTTGTTCTCACGATACCATTCACAAAGGTCGTGTGCGAATTGTTTGGGTTTGTCGATTGATTTCATGGAATCACGTCCTTAACGTGTATTGTATCATGATTTGGCGCGTTCCTTTCATACGTTATAAAAAAAGGAGGGCAAGCCCTCCAAATTTACAAATTAAAATGTTTTTCCACCATGGCTTTACGCTTTTCGAAATCCGTTCCACTTGTCCGCTCATGGCTTTTGAATTGTGATCTGAGCGCCTCTTCTCTTTCGATATCCGCTATTTTGGATACCGTCTCAAGAAGGTTTTCAAGGGCTTCTTTCGGGTTCTTTGTCTTGTTTTCAATGACATTCAGCAAGGGTAGTTTGTCTTCGCGATTGAAAAAGTCCTTTCGTACCGTGTCGTCGGACGCATAGAGATAGATGACCCGGTCCCAGTCCGCAATTGCCTCAATAAGGGCGCCCGCGTTATGGATATCGGCAACGATCTTCTTGTCTTCTTTTTCACATAACGTGATAAGATCAAGTATGATCATGGGAAGTTCCTCGTCTTTGCATTTAAGCAGCCATTCGGCCTGTTGCTCAGGGTCCCGACTGAAATATTCGTCCCAGTCGATGAACGGTCGGTTCATGTTCGGTTGGTCTTTTTCATTGGTAAGCCTTCTATGCGGCCAGTAATGGTCATCCGCACTGTAGTGAACCATGTCGTGCGCTTCAGCAAGGGCTCTCGCCATCGAAGTCTTTCCGCCGCAGTTGCTGCCGAGAATGAAGTATACGTTTTTAAGTTTCTGTTTTAACACATTGTTTGGAATGCGCATAGTCTTACTCCCTTCATATGGTTTTATCGGTGTTGCAAGACCGTGCGCAGTCGGATCGGTCTGAGTCCGTGTATCACGAGACGCACCTCCTTCAAGGTTCTATTGGCACGTTGAACGTTTTATGGCGCAACAATGTTTCCAAAGCAAGAATGCCCATCCACTCCCGTTTGGCGCGCTTGAATGTTTCCTCATAACAGCCCCATGACCAGGTGATGTCAAAGACGCCTTCTTCACTGCGGTGCTTGCGCATCATTTCAAGTTCTTCAACAATCAACGCTTGCACCTGATCCGCCCCGGGTGTCTTGTCGGTCAAAAACAGTTGCGATGGACGGGCGCAATACGTGGTGAACCATTTTTCACGATCGTGTTCGACCACGTCCAGGTTTCGCTGTGAGAGTTTTTTTCGGAAGGCATCGTTCTGACGAGTGCCACGAAGATACGCATGGAGTTCATTAAAACATCTGAGTTCATGCATTTCTTCAATGTCATGGTCGATAAAGTGCTTTACCGCTTCTTCGACTGCGTCTTCCAACGAGCCACGATGCGGATCGTCTTTTGGCATGTGTTTGTGAAGAAAGCCGAGAAGCGAAGCCGTCGGATTATATCCTTCAATCGCATTGCCGAGCGTATAATGCCACCACGGCGCATGCGGGTGGTCGTTGATGGCGGGAATTCTGAAAAAATACCGCCAATTCTCTTTTTCAGGTGTGCGCTTTAGGTATCCGACCGTGCTTTTGATGAGCGAATGGTCGCTTTTCAGTCCGATTTCTTCCATGATGCGACTTGCCATCCATGTGGCCACAGGGGTGCTATCTGGAACGCGGAAGTCCGGTTCGAGCGCATTGCCAAAGCCGCCGTCCGCATTCCGAAAGGTCATCAAGGCATCGATGACACGCTCGCGATCGCCCTTTTCAAAATGATAGGCATAACGGGCCTTTTCAAGCGGACGCGCATTTCCATAAATCCATTTCGCTATGGTTTCTTTCATGGCTTTTGCCTCCTAGAGCATGGAATCGAAGAAATAGCTGATCATGCCTACAACACGGAGTGCGACGCGTTTCGCAAAGGGCATCTCAACCGGCTCGACACCGGGATCATCAAGATAATTTCCGTCCGGGTCGACTTCAAGGGATTGCGCGATATATCCGTCGACGACACTTTGGTGGTGGGCAGTGAACGTTTCCCCGTGTATGACCATGACGCTTTCAGTCGAAAGCGTTGCGCTGCGAGGGTCTAAATTATAGGATCCGATGACACTGACCTCATCGCCGAAAATCATGCTTTTTCCGTGCAGTGAATGTTCATGTTGGAATTCGTACAACGTCGCATGGACCGAGATGTCGTTCTTATAGCGTTCATAACCCGACATCGCGAAGAGATTTGTGCTGAGTGCGGGGTTGTTCGTCAGAACCGTGATGGATCTGCCTTCCGGGTCGGGGAGATATTCCGCCATCAGCGAGGAGAATATGACATACGGCGATTGGACGAACCACTCGTCATATTCCATGGCCATGGCCGACAGTGTCTCCAAAATGACCGGATGCTTGTGAAAACGCTCCAGGGGGCTCCGCATGAACGTGGCCCGGTTTACAGGAATGGCGTCATTGCGAATCATCGGCATGACGTTGTCGATGGATTCTTCCGTTTTGTAAGCGATGTATTGGTCTTTCAGCAGGTTTGCGAGTTCACCGTGTTCGCTTCGTCTGGTAACGGTTTTATCAACTGTGTATTCGTGGGTGAAAAGTTCTTCGTAATAAGCATTCATGCTCATGACTGTGGAATGGGGCGCATCGTCTCCGAAAACGAGCACATCGCGGTCGAAAGTCTTTCGTGGATAGTCGCTTTCCACCTCGTAATAGCGGTCCCCGATGTTACGCCCGCCGATCACACCATAATGATCATCAATCAGCAGCAGTTTATCATGCAGACGGTTCTGGATCGTATAGGGAAGGAAAGGGTTATAGGGTTCATACAGTTTCACGGTGATGTTGTCGTGCGTAGCGACGGCCTCGTAATAGATCGCTTCGTCGCGGGATTGATAATAGAAGATATAGTCGATGATGATGTTCACCTGAACGCCTTGATCGGCTTGATTCAAAAGCGCACCGAAAAACAGGTCACGGGAACGCCCGCCATGAATCGTATAATAGGAGATGTTGATGGTCTCTTCCGCTTCTTCTATCAAGGCGAGTCTTGAATCAAGTGATAATTTCAGATCCTCGAGTAGATAAGCATAGGTCGGTTCTCCAGACGGTTCAAGCATGGCCTCATGATCGTAGGAAAGATCGGTCGAGGCCACGATTGGAAGGTTGAAAATCAGAAAACCGAATACGAATGTGTAACCCAAATATAAAAGAAAGGTCAATCCCAAAACTTTCAGCGCTCGTTTCATAGCAATCCCTCACATGTCAATGGTAATCATATTTTAACACATGCGAGCAAAACCGGACCATTAAAAAATCCCCGCAGTGAAAAAGCGGGGATTATTAAATGAATCATGTATCCAGAAGATGTTTTCGCATCATACTGATGAAATAAAGGGATCCGGTTACCAACGTGACGCCGGTATCGGAGCGCCTCGCATAATCGAGCGCCGCTTTGAAATCAGTGAACATGCGTTTTGAAGGATGATCACTCTTATCATGGAGAATGGCGGCTTTCTCGCTCCTGGCAAACGGGATTTCCGTAAAAATCACTTCATCGGCATGCGTATTCAACAGCGTAAGCATCGCATCGTAGTCCTTATCGGCCATGACCGTAAAGACGACAGTCTTTTTCCTTTCCGGAAAATAGGTTTCAAGCGTCTCAAGCGACGCTTCAAGGCCGTTTATGTTGTGGGCACCATCAAGGATAATGCCGTCGATGGTTTCGAAGCGTCCGGGCATGCGCGCTTTGCGAAGACCGTCCTTCTTATGCTCCACGTCGATGCCATAGTCGTGTTTCGCATTCAGCACATCACAGGCTCGCAAGGCGACCAACGCGTTGTTGACCTGGTGGCGGCCGATCATGTTGATGGTGTAAGACTCTCCTTCGAGAGTAAACGTCGTCGGCATGCCATACTCGATGGCCACAACGTCCTCATGGGCCGTCAACAGAAGGTCGGAACCGCTTTTCTCAGTGTGGGTCCTAAACTGTTCGAACAGAGCTGGTTGTGTGATGCCGCTTACCAGGGGCACGCCTTTTTTTACGATGCCAAGCTTATTCGAGGCGATGCTTTCAAGCGTATTGCCAAGCACGCCCATGTGATCGAAACCGATCGATGTGATGATGGCCAGAATCGGTTCAATGACATTCGTCGCATCAAGCGTTCCTCCGAGTCCGGTCTCATAGATGACAACATCGGGCTGTTTGTCTTTGAAATAAAGAAAACTTATGAGCGTCACAAGCTCGAAGAACGTGATCTGGTCGTTATGCATGCCCAGATATTTCTTTTGCAGGTCATAGATGACATTGATATAGTGCAGAAGGTCATCGTCGGAAATTTCCTGGTCGTTGATGGTGATGCGTTCATTGAAGCGGACAATGTAGGGACTTGTGAAGGTTCCGGTCGTCTTGCCGGATGCCATGAGGATGCGGTTCAGGTACTGCAGCGTCGAGCCTTTGCCATTGGTTCCGGCGATGTGGATGGTCGGCACGCTACGCTGGGGATGCCCAAGCATCTCGCAGGCGTTTTCCATGCGTCTCAGATCATATTTTTCGCCGAACTTCTCAACGGATTCGATCCATGCCTGCGCTTCTTCGAGTGTATCAAAGGGCGTTTTCAAGCTCTTCGATCCGTGCTTGCACTTTTTTGAGCTGGTTTTCATAGTTGGCAAGTTTGTCCCTTTCTTCCTCGACCTTGCTGGCTGGGGCGCGTTCAATGAACTTCTCGTTGTTGAGCATGCCTTGAGCACGTTTGATCTCGCCTTCAAGGCGTTTTTTCTCTTTTTTCTGTTTTTCGAGCTCATCTTGCAAATCGACGAGGTCGCCGAGCGGGATGTAAAGCGTGAAACGTTGCTCTACGAACGAGAGGGTCTCCTCTTCATGGTCGACAGAAACGTCCATCGTAAGGCGCGCAGGATTGGTGAAACGCTTGATGATATCTTCGTTGCGTTTGAACAGTTCAATGGTTTTCTCATTCGTCTCGATAAGCAGATCTATGCCTTGTTTCATTGATACGTCGTAATCATTGCGGACATTTCTCACACGGCTGATCAAGCTCTTCAGCGCCTCGAAATCCCTGACGTCATCCGTGGACAATAGCGTGTCGTCCACTTTGGGCCAATCGCTGATCATGATGCTTTCATGGGATTTGACAGGAAGCTTCTGATAAATTTCTTCGGTGACAAAAGGCATGAACGGATGCAACATTTTGAGCGTCTTTTGCCAAACTTCCAAAAGCACGGCCCTGGTTGTCGCCTTTTGCGTTTCATTATCGGATTCCAGCGCGATTTTCGAGGTTTCGACATACCATGCGGCCACTTCATCCCAGCTGAACTTGTAAAGGGATTTGGCGGCTTCGCCGAATTCGAAACGGTCGTAGTTCCGGTTAACCTCCCGGATGGTCTCATTCAATCTCGACAGGATATAACGGTCCTTCAGTTCAAGGTTTCTTCGGTCGTAACCCGCATCGCCTTCCTGCATAGACTCGATGTGCAGCAACATGAAACGAGAGATATTCCAGAGCTTGTTGATGTAGTTCCAGCTGGATTCGACTTTTTCGTTTTCAAAACGGAGGTCCTGTCCCGGCGCACTGTTTGTGGTCAGGAAATAGCGCAATGTATCGATGCCGTATTCCTCTCTGACATCCATGGGATCCACCCCGTTGCCGAGCGATTTCGACATTTTTCTTCCGTGCTCATCACGGATCAGTCCGTGAATGAGCACATGCCTGAATGGCGTTGCGCCGGTAAATTCAAGCCCCTGGAAGATCATGCGCGCGACCCAGAAGAAAATGATGTCATACCCGGTGACCATGGTGTCGGTCGGATAGTAACGCTTGAAATCCTCGGTCTCCTCGGGCCAACCGAGCGTCGAGAACGGCCAAAGCGCACTCGAAAACCAGGTATCCAGCACGTCGTCGTCCTGGATGTAGCCTTCCGGCGGATTGTCACCGACATAGACATCGTCGCCTTTATAGTAGGCGGGGATGCGGTGCCCCCACCAAAGCTGTCTGGAGATGCACCAGTCCTGGATGTCTTCCATCCAGCGGCGGAAAATCTTCTCAAAGCGAGGCGGAACGAATTCGGCGTCACTTTTTTCAAGCGCCTGGTCGGCGAGCGGTTTCATCTTGACGAACCACTGTTTGGAGAGGCGTGGCTCGACGACGACGCCCGTACGTTCGGAATGGCCGATCGCATGCACATGCTTCTCTTGCCTGGTCATAAGGCCGTTTTCCTTAAGGTCTCTGACAAGCGCTTTGCGGCATTCGAAACGTTCCATGCCCTCGTATTTATGGGCCATGGCGTTCATCGTGCCATCCTCATGCATGCACCTCGGCATGTCGAGGCCATGGCGTTCGCCGATGTCGAAGTCATTGGGATCGTGGGCCGGGGTGACTTTCAGAGCGCCGGTCCCGAACTCGCGGTCGACATAGTCGTCCTCGATAACCGGAACGGCACGACCGGTTCCCGGAATGACAACGTTTTTCCCGACGAAGGGTTTCCGTTTTTCATCCTCGGGATGGACAATGACCGCGGTATCCGCGAAAATGGTTTCCGGACGGGTGGTCGCGATGAGGATATAATCCGAACCGTCTTCGAGATAGTATTTGAAATAATAAAGCGCGCCTTCGACTTCCTTGTGTTCGACTTCGATGTTCGATAGCGCCGTTTTCGCTTCGACATCCCAGTTGATGATGCGTTCCTTGCGGTAGATGAGTCCTTTTTCGTACAGTTTGAAAAAGACGGTCTTTACCGCGTTGCTGAGGCCTTCATCCAACGTAAAACGTTCCTTGTCATAATCGACACTGAGGCCGAGAGCGGCCCATTGGTCCCGGATGAAATCCGCATATTCCGCTTTCCAGGCCCACGCTTCTTTTAGAAACTGTTCACGGCCAAGGGAAAAGCGGTCTTTGCCTTCTTCTCTCAGTTTGGCGTCCACTTTCGCCTGCGTGGCGATCCCGGCATGGTCCATGCCGGGCAGATAGAGGGCGTCATAGCCTTCCATCCGCTTTTTACGGATGATGATGTCTTGCAGCGTGTTGTCCCACGCGTGCCCAAGATGCAGTCTTCCCGTTACATTGGGTGGCGGGATGACGATGGTGTAGGGTTTTTTCGAAGCGTCGCCGCTTTTGAAGTATCCTTTTTCTTTCCACGTGTCATACTTGTTCGCTTCGACACGTTTGTGGTCGTATTTCTTTTCCATGTCCATATGAATCAGCTCCTTGCTTGCATATAAATAAAAAACGTCCTTGAAAACAAGGACGACGTGAGTCGCGGTACCACCTTAATTCCAATGCGCGAAGGCATTGGCACTCGATGCGTTAACGCCGCAAACGGACAAGGCTACTCATTTCACCCCGCCTACTCCCGAGTGACCTTCAACATGGTTGTCTGCCGGTTCACAGCGCCACCGGCTCTCTTTAAGACGTGCATGCCTACTCGCTCGTTCGTTGTAGTTATCATTATGGTATCACAGCTTCAAAGGGTTTTCAAGCACTTTGAAGATGGTGCTCGATAAGGCTCAGAATACGGTCCTTGTTCTCATGGGTCACCGAAGAATACGGAATGATTTCGGTGGCATCGGAAAGCGACAGTTCCTTCTGGAGGGTTTTCATGTGGCGGGGCCGTTGGTTCTTCGATATTTTGTCCGCTTTGGTGGCAAGGATTGTAAACGGCAGTCCGAGATGTCCGAGATATTCGGTCATGAGCAAGTCGTCCTCACTGACACTGTGACGCAGGTCGACGAGGACGAAGATGTGTCTGAGATTCTCACGGGTGGTAAGGTAGCGTTCGATCATCATCGCGAATTCGGCGCGCTGTTTCTTGCTGACGCGGGCGTAGCCGTAACCGGGCACATCGACGATGTGGAACCTTTCGTTGATCCGGTAGAAATTGAGGGTGCGTGTCTTTCCCGGGTTTTGGGATGTGTAGGCGATGTTCTTGCGGCCGAGCAAGGAATTGATCAAAGAGCTCTTGCCGACATTGCTGCGTCCGACAAAAAGAAATTCCGGAAGGTCTCCGGAAGGATAGTCCTTCTCGTCCACGATGGTGATGGGTTTTTCTACAGTTTTGATTTGCATGGGATTCACCTCAAGGGTATTGTACACAATTCAGCGCGGAATAGCAATGAAAAAGGCAATCCGGAGATTGCCTTCAATTGAGTGATCAGTCTTGTAAAGCGTGCGCCGTAACGTCATCGATTGATTCGACGAGATGGATGGTGATTTTCTCGCGGACTTCGTCCGGAATGTCCTCGATGTCGCGTTCGTTCTCTTTGGGGATGATGATGGTCTTAAGGCCGCTTCGATGCGCCGCGATGGCTTTTTCCTTGAGACCGCCGATCGGAAGCACACGACCGCGCAGGGTGATCTCGCCGGTCATGCCCACGGTGTTGTCGACTTTGCGTTTCGTGAGGGCGCTGATCAGTGCGATGGCGATGGTGATGCCGGCTGAGGGGCCGTCTTTGGGAATGGCGCCTTCAGGCACATGGACGTGGACGTTGGTCTGTTCGAAGAGGTCCTTGTCGATGTTGAATTTTTCATTGTTGGCTTTGATGTAGGAGAGCGCCGCTTCGGCACTTTCTTTCATGACGTCGCCCAGTGATCCGGTAAGGGCGAGTTTGCCGTTGCCTTTGTAGTATGCGACTTCCACCGGGAGGGTATCGCCGCCGTACTGCGTATAGGCAAGGCCTGTGGCCACACCGACTTGTGGTTCCTTGTCAGCCATGTGAGCGGTATGTTTCGGCTTGCCGAGGAAATCGTTGATGTTGTCGGCGTTGACTTCGACGTTTTTGGCCTTGTCACCGAGGATCTTCTTGATGGATTTGCGCACAATGGTGCCAAACAGGCGGTCAAGCTGACGGACGCCCGCTTCGCGGGTATATTCCCTGACCATGCGCATGATGGCATCGTCGGTGATGGTCAGCTTGTCATTTTCGAGCCCGTGATTTTCAAGTTGCTTGCGAATCAGGTGGCGTTTGGCGATGTGGAACTTCTCGACTTCCGTGTAGCTCGAGAGTTCGATGATTTCCATGCGGTCGCGAAGTGGGCCCGGGATGTTGCCGAGATAGTTCGCGGTGGTGATGAAAAGGACCTGCGACAAGTCATAGGTGTCTTCAAGATAGTGGTCTGAGAACTTGGCGTTCTGTTCAGGGTCGAGCACCTCGAGCATGGCGGAGTTGGGGTCGCCTTTGTAGTCGCTGCCGAGTTTGTCGATCTCGTCGAGCAAGAACAGCGGGTTGACGACCTTGGCTTTCTTCATGCCCATCAGGATGCGGCCCGGAAGCGCGCCGAGATACGTTCTGCGGTGACCACGGATTTCGCTTTCGTCCTTGATGCCCCCGAGGGACTGTTTGACGAACTTGCGGTTCAGTGCGGTCGCGATGGATTGGGCGAGCGATGTCTTCCCTACACCGGGAGGTCCGACCAGACAAAGGATGGTTTGCGGGTTCTTTCCGGTAAGCAGTTTGACCGCAAGGTATTCGATGATGCGTTCTTTGACTTTTTCAAGGCCGTAATGGGTTTCTTCAAGCGTTTCTTCGGCTTTGTTGATGTCGGTTTCATCGTCGCTTTTTTCGTGCCATGGAAGTTCGATCAGGAAATCGAGATAGGTGCGGATGACACCACTTTCACCGCTTGAAGAAGGGAGTGTCTCGTAACGGGACAGTTCATAAAGCGCCTTCTCTTCGATGTGCTTGGGCATCTGCTTTTCCTTGATCTGATTGCGGAGACTTTCGATTTCGCTCTCCTTCTTGGCCTTGTCACCAAGTTCTTCCTGGATGGCGCGCAGCTTCTCGCGAAGATAGTATTCACGCTGGTTTTCGTCAATGTTCTTTTTGACGGTGCGATTGATTTTCTCCTCTATCTCGCTCATGTGACGCTCTTTTTCAATGTCCTGAAGGAGATAGTTGAGACGTTTTTCAATCGAGGCTGTTTCGAGATATTTGAATTTGTGGTTTTCCGATATTTTCAGATTGCTGGCCAGTTTGTCGGCGAGCTTGTCTGAGGAGATTCCGGATTGAACCGCTTCAATGCTTTGTTTCGGGTTGTGAAGGATGGATTGCGCGTTCTCCATGACCTGTTTGACGATCATGCGGACGAGCGCGACTTCCTCATCGACATTGTCCTGTTCGGCGGGACGGGTTTCAAACGACACATTGA
>PWHE01000010.1 GCA_003554735.1 Mollicutes bacterium
CGTTTTCAAGGTCTTTCACTTCCACAATAAGTTTGTCGTTCAGTTTGGAAACCTCGGTAAGCAACTCTTTAGTCTCTTTGCAAGTCGGGCAAGGCATTGATTTGGTGAAAAGAACCATTTTTACCGGGTTCTCCATGGCGGTCAATACTTCGTTAATCTGTTTTTTTACATCTTCATTCAATAGTTCTGACATAGTTATTCTCCTTTGTATTCATGATTTAGATATTGGTTGGCCGAAAGAGCGGCTTTCGCTCCCTCACCTGCGGATATGATGATTTGTTTGTCCGGTTGGGTCGTAACATCGCCGGCCGCATACAGGCCCGGCACGGATGTCATCTGATTGTTGCTCACGATGATTTCACCTCTGTCATTGGTATCGACAAGATCTTTGACGAAATCGCTTTTGGGAACATTGCCGATTTCCACCAGCAAACCGTCCGCCTCAAGGGATTCGATGGTGTCATTCACCTTGTCACGGTACGTCACACCGGTCATTCGCTCTTCGCCCTCAACGCTCAACAACTGACTTTCAAGATGCACCGTCAACTTGTCTACTTTATCGAGTTTGTCGAGAAGCACCTGATCGGCACGCCATTGACTCCGGTGCACTACGGTTATCTTCTTGGCCCAGGGGACAAGGTCGAGCACACCTTCCGCCGCGCTGTTTCCACCGCCGGCTACAACAACGTGCTTATCCTTGAAGAACGGTGCATCGCAGGTGGCGCAATAGGTCACCCCTTTGTTCGCAAATGTGTCTTCACCGGGTATGCCGAGTTTTTTCGGCGTTCCACCCGTCGCAATGAGCGCGGTACGGGTCGCAATGCTTCTACCATCGGAGGTGGTGATGATGAAGTCCGGATTCCGATGGACGATTGTCTTCACTTTTACATTGTTCAGTATCGGAATTTCCAGTTTGGTTACGTGCTCAAAGAAAGCATCCGACAACTTGGGTCCTTCAATGAGGCTGAAACCAAGATAGTTATCCACATCGGTCGTATTATGAAGCTGACCACCGACCTCATCGGCCACAATAGCCGCTTCTAGTCCTTTTCTTTTTGCATACAGTGCTGCGTTCAGACCGGCGGGACCGCCACCGATCACAAGAAAATCCCATTTCTCAACCGTGTCGAAGCGAGTGGATTCACTGGGTTTTTCTACGTTGAAATCAAACACGGGTTTCCTCCTTTTCAGTCAAAAAATCTCTTCACCGGGCAATGGTGCAAAAGATGAGTTGAATATTTGATCATTTATATGATTCGAATACCAACTATATTATAACGGGACTATCCACAACGTTCAAACGTTATGCTTGAACCCGATGATGTGGGTCTTCGTATATCCCGAAAGCCAACCCTTCACCGTTTCAGGATACGAACGGTCCATTCTATGTTAGGATATAATTTATAAAGGAATAGCGTAGGTGATGGTATGCAATATGACATTTTCAAAAAGGAACTTATGGCCTGCAGGGTATGCCGGGAACGTTTTGGCCATGAACCCAGGCCTATCGTTCACGGCTCACATAAAGCACCGATCGTGCAAATATCGCAGGCACCCTCCATTCACGTCCACAATACGGGACTTCCCTTCAACGATAAAAGCGGTAAGAAGCTGCGCCATGAATGGTACGAAATAAGCCGGGAGACATTTTATGACCCACACATGTTCTATATCACTTCCGTTGGAAAATGCTATCCGGGTAAAAATAAAAGCGGAGGCGACAAGAAACCGCCCAAAATTTGCGCACAACTCTGGCTTGAAAAGGAACTCGACCTGCTGCAAAACGACCTTTATGTCATTATCGGAAAAAGCGCAAGCGAATATTTTTTCGGCGACATTCCTTTAAAGGACCTGATCATGAAAGACCACACCATCCGCGGCAAACCCGCAGTGGTTCTTCCCCATCCCTCACCACTCAATGTCAAGATGTTCAAAGACAATCCCGACTTCTTCTCAAAACGCTTTCCGCAAATAAGGAAACGGGTTCATGATGTACTGATAAACCATACAAAGCGTTGACTCATCTGAAATGTCCCTAAAATTATTTTAGGGCATTTTCTTTTGGCACAATATTCAAGAATCATCCGATAAAAGATCAACTGATTCGGCGGGGACATATGCCCAGTTTTGCGATGATTATTGGTTCGCTCTGGATTTGAGCGCATCCGCATGCTCTTTGAGAATGGAAGCGGAATGCCTGAGCTTCTTCTTTTCATCCTCACTCAGTCTCATGGTGACGATATGATGAATGCCGTCCTTGTTGATCACAGCCGGCAAGCCGATGTAGATGTGCTCGCAGTCATACTCCCCCTGATTAAGGACCGACAAGGGAAGAATCCGGTTTTCGTTATTGAAAATCGCCGCCGTGATACGGACAAGCGCCATGCCGATTCCGTAATATGTGGAGTCCTTCCGTTTGATGATTTCACCGGCCGCTTCCCGTACTTTGTTCGTTATGCGTTCAAGGTCATCATGCTCGATTCCGGAAAGGGAATCAATCACATCGTTGATCGGTTTGGCGCCCACATAAGCATTCGACCAGCAGACAAATTCGCTATCGCCATGCTCTCCGAGAATATAGGCGTGAATGTTTCTGACATCGATGTTTACGAGTTTTGATACCTCATAACGCAACCGTGCGGTGTCCAGTGACGTGCCACTTCCAATGATCTTGCTTTTGTCGAGAGCGGACGCCTCATAAACCACCTGGGCCATAATGTCCACAGGATTCGAGGCAACCATGATGATGCCATCAAATCCGGAATCCATGATTTGCTTGGTGACGGCTCTCATGATGGACGCGTTACGTGAAAGCAAGTCAAGCCGGGATTCTCCGGGCTTTTGGTTCACTCCGGCGGTAATCACAACCAAAGGCGCATCGCCGCAGTCATCGTAATCCCCCGAACGGATAATCATTTTCCTTGGCGCGAAGGCGAGGCCGTGATTAAGATCCATCGCTTCGCCTTCGGCTTTTTCTTTGTTCACATCTATAAGCACAATCTCCTCGACCGTACCCTGATTGATAAGGGCATACGCATAGGACATGCCTACCATGCCTGTACCCACGATAACAACTTTGCTATTCATGAAATGTCACTCCTTTTCAAGCTTTTTCTTATTCTTATCGTTCCTGGAAAACAAAACCCGGAAGTCATCCTTCCGGGTTCATCATATCATTAATTCTGACAATCATTCGTCCAAAAACTCGTCAACGTCTTCCGGAGCGGATACTACATAAATTTCCTCGTCATGCTCAAAAACGGCGAAAACAGGTTCTTCATCCTCAAGAATGAGCCATACCCACTCATCGACTTCTTCGACTGTGAAATCTGTTTCACTGTCGATATTGATCAATGCATCGTCGGATGAAGTGAACACATAGCCGTCTTTTTCAAGTCGCTCATCCATAACGCTGACATAACGTTCAGGAATCAGATCAACAGCTTCATTCGTATCGATTGAATAGTCAATGTCAAAAGAGAGTCGTACGCCGACGCCAGTACGGTAATAGACGGTGGAGACATCGTAGCTGCGCTCAATGGGAACGTCGCTAAGAAGATACCAGTCGTCGCCTTGACTTTCAAGTTCATATTCGGTGCCGTTGACCACGACATCCTCAATGACTTGTTCGTCCGCATCGCTTGTAATCTTGAGTAAGATGGATCGTTCCGGTATGTTGACCGCAAAATCTTCTAACTCGATCGATTCCGCACGTTCGATTTCCTCGCGGATGAGATCGCATCCCGCAAGCGCGAAAACGAAAAAGGATAATGCCACTACACTTATGATTTTTTTCATGATAAACACCTCTGATTTCATCATAACATGCTCACCATCGATATAAAAAAGATACAACCCAAAAACTCGGTCCTTCAATCTACAACAACATGAAAACCCCGGAACCATACCATTTCAGATGGTCGGTTCCGGGGTCATATGTGACAAGAAGCGATTACTGGTTGGCTTCCTGGGTTTCTTTGATGACGGTATCAATCATGTGATCCGGCACTTCCTGGTAGCGCAGGAAGGAACGGCGGAATGAGCCGCTTCCTTGCGTGATCGCCTTGAGGTCAATGTTATAGCGCTTGATTTCCGCATCCGGAATCTCAGCTTTGATTTCCTGTTTGTTGTTTGCGAAAGGATTCATGCCAAGAACGGTTCCGCGTCGTTTCGTGATGTCGCTCATGACATCCCCGACATAATCATCCTTGCAGACGATGGTCACTTCGGAAATGGGTTCGAGAAGCGTCGGGTTAGCTTGTTCATAGGCTTTTTTGAAAGACAGGGCAGCCGCTTGCTTGAATGATACCTCGTTGGAGTCGACCGCGTGGTAAGAACCGTCAAACAACGTCGCTCTGACCCCGATGACGGGATATCCCGCAAGTGGCCCTTTTTGCATGATTTCATTCAAGCCTTTTTCAACGGCGGGGAAGTAGTTCTTGGGGACCGAACCACCGTGAATCTCTTCGTTGAACTCAAGAACCGTATCCCGGTCCGCTGCAGGCTCAAAACGGATGTTCACAACACCGAACTGTCCCGAGCCGCCGGATTGTTTCTTATGGCGACCCTCCGCTTCGACTTTTTTGCGAATTGTTTCGCGGTAAGGGATTTTCTGCTCAAGCATTTCTACTTCAACATTGTAAAGATTTTCCATCCGTTCAAGCAGGAACTGAATATGCGTCATCCCTTGTCCCCCGATGAGAAGCTGGGACGTTTCACTGTTCCTGATCACTTCGAAAGAAGGGTCTTCCAGATTGAGTTTTTGGAGGACGGATGATATTTTGTCCTCGTCGCGCTTCAATTTGGGACGAACCGCCACGAAAATGGTAGGTTCGGGGAAGACGGGACCCTCATACATGATCGGCGATTTCGGATCACAAATCGTGTGACCGGTCTGCAAACCGTCAATCTTGGTCACGATACCGATATCGCCGGCACCGATTTTTTCGGTCGAGAGTTGTTCTTTGCCACGTATGAAATTGATGTTTCCGATTTTCATGGACTTTTTCGTGTTTGCGTTGAACACTTCCTGATTGCTGTTAAGGGTTCCGGAGAATACTTTGACCAGATTGATCGAACCGATGAACGGATCAACCGTCGTCTTGAACACATAGGCAGAGAACGGCTCATCCGCCGTGGTATTGCGTGACATTGCTTCACTTTTATCAAGCGATGTACCGGGCATCGGTTTCAGATCGTTGGGTGCGGGCATGAAATCCGCAATCATCTCAAGCATGGTACGTGTTCCTATATCATTTCTCGCCGAACCGATTACAATCGGTTTCAAATCGCCGTTTAATACGCCTTCTCTCAAGCCTTTGCGGATTTCTTCCTGCGACAGTTCCTCACCGGCAAAATGTTTTTCTAAGAGCTCTTCCGACGTTTCAGCAACCGATTCAACAATTTTTTCACGCAGATCGCCTACAATGTCCTTGAGCGAATCAGGAATCTCCTCGATCGCGGTCTTCTCACCATCGAAGACACGGGCATTCATATCCACAAGGTCGACATAACCCTTGAAGTTGTCGGCTTCGCCGATCGGCCATAAAAAGGGTACTACCTGATAGCCGATGATTTCTTTGAGTGTGTTGATGATCTTCGGAAAATCGATATTCTCCTTGTCCATCTTGTTGATGAAGATGATGGTCGGAATATTTCTTTCATTGAGGTCGTCAAGCACTTCCTCCGTTCCGATATCGACCCCTTTGGTCCCATCAATGGTGAGAATGGCCCCTTTGCAGACACTGAGTGTCTGATACATGTCGCTGACGAGTTCCCGGTTGCCCGGTGTATCCAGAAAATTGTACTTGTACCCGTCATGTTCCACCGGGATGAGACTCGTTGACAATGAGTTCATCCGGTTCTTCTCTTCAGTCAGAAAATCCGAAGTCGTATTCTTCTCTTCTACGGTTCCTTTCGTCTTCTTGAGTCCCGTGATGTGCAATACCGATTCCATAAGTGTCGTCTTGCCAGATCCCAGATGTCCAGTTACAGCGATAGTCCTGATTTTCTCAACACCATAGTCTTTCATACTTCACGCCCCTTTATGAATTGAAATCACATTCAGAATACTGTTACCTTTTTATTATAACAAAATACCACCCCACAAAAAAAGCGCTTTCAACAAAAAGAAAGCACTTTATTGTTTAAAACGGTGCATTTACACCATATTTAACGATTCTGTATTTTCATTCTCATCATTCAAACGTCCCCGTCCGAATGATGCCGCCCTTGATCATCATGGGGTTTCCGCCCATGAACACATCGGTGATACCGAAGTCTTGATCAAGAATAAGCAAATCCGCATCATAACCCTCTTTAACGCGGCCTTTGCCCTTAAGGTTGTAAAAGTTCGCAACATTCTTAGTCACGGTGCCAAGTGCGTCCTCAAAAGGAATTCCGACCGTTTTCACCGCTTTGACAAGATTCTCGTGAAGCGCTTTGACGCTGCCGATGCCCATACGCTTGAAACGACCGCTAGAATCAAATACCGGCAAGCTGCCCTGACCGTCGGAGGAAAGCATCACATTCTCTATGGAAACGCCTTTTGCCAACACGTTTCCCAAGACACGATAGGCAGCCAGCGCATCATCTTTGTTCGAATAGGCCGTCAAGTCGATCGGGGCGTCATGTTCGATGGAATAGCCGATCCCCTCTCTCAGCAAAGCATCAGAGCGATTGATGTGTGTAGGGACAACTTTTGAAGCAGGCAGATCACTGGTGTTCAGCGCTTGCTTCAAAGGCTTAAGGCCTTCTTTGCCCGATCCCACATGGAGATTGAGAACCCCGCCTTTGCCCGATAAAAGCCCACCGACATGGACCTTGGCGAGAATGTTTCGGATGGTCTCTACGGAAGGGATGCTGCTCCTGTGGTCACTGATCGCAATTTCGCCTACACCAATGATCTCTTCAATGAAAAGCATGTCATCCTCTATGGAATCCATCAATGTGTTCACCGGGACCTGATACGATCCGCTAAGCGCATATGCGCTCATGCCTTCTTGTCTGAGTGCCTTCACTTTGGCGATGAGGTCCCGCATGGTGCGGGTATGACCGTCCGTACCAAGAAGCCCCACCGCCGAGGTGATGCCGGCTCTGATGAAATCACTCAGCATGATTTCAGGAACTCTTGAGGCATAACCCGCCTCTCCGCCCCCGCCGGTAAGGTGCACATGGTTGTCGATCAGACCCGGTGTCATGATATGGCCGCTGCGATCAAACACCTCGACATCAAGGCCGCTTACATCGATGGCATCAGCGATTTTCAAAATCCTATTTTCTATGAATAGAACATCTTTCACGCCAAGCGGTTCCGGGGCATAAAGTTCGACATTTTTGATTAGTTTCACGGTTCCACTCCTTCGATTGGTTGCTTATAGGATGATTCAGCGATATTTTTCAAACCATGCAGTGATTTCTTTGAGACGCTTGACTCTCGCTTGTGGCTTACCGGCTCTTGAAAGCTCATGGTTTTCACCTTTGAGCCACACAAGTTTGGTATCCACGCCTTCGGTTTTCAAGATCGCATACATTTGCTGCGCTTGCTCCATCGGGCAGCGATGGTCCTTGTCAGAATGAATGAAAAGCAATGGTGTTTTGACGTTCAAGGCGTATTTTATCGGGGATTGCTCATAAAGCTTCTCACGATCGTGGATCGGATGACCATCGGTTTGGTCACTCGCAAAGAAATAGCCGATATCCGATGTCCCGTAAAACGAAATCCAGTTAGAGATGGAGCGTTGTGTCACTGCCGCTTTGAAACGGTCCGTGTGCCCCACCATCCAGTTGGTCATGAAGCCGCCATACGACCCGCCTGTCACAAAGAGACGCGTCGTATCCACGCCGGCGTAGGTCTCAATGACTTTATCCGTGAACGCCATCAGATCCTCGTAATCGATGGTCCCGTATTTTCCGCGGATGTCCGCGAACTCATTGCCTTTTCCATCCGAGCCTCTCGGATTGGCGAAACATACGATATACCCCTCGTTCACCCAGTATTGCATTTCATGATAATAAATTTGTCCATATACCGTTTTCGGTCCGCCGTGAATGTCAAGAATCAACGGATATTCCTTGTTCTGGTCATAATCCTCAGGCAATAGCACAAACCCCTTGACAGTGTGTGTATCCCCCTCAATGGAGAGTGTTTGTGGTTTGGCGACATATCGATTCGACAAATTGCGTGCGTTGAGGCGGCTTACCATTTTGATCGTGGAATTATCAAAATCATACTGATAGACCTCATGGAGACGCTGTTCCTTGAGTCCGATCATCACGGCGTGATCCTTATGTTTGACAATGCCGTCGATCGCGCCCGGCATCTTAAAGACGGTTTCAAGCGTACCATCCGGCGAAAGCGCCATCAGTTCGCTATGATCGTCGATGGTACTGATGAAATAGTAGATTCCCTCATGCATGAAAGCGTTGGGTGAACCAAGCAGGCGAACATCGGTCCCTACTGTGTTGTTTATGGATTCGCCATGCGAAGCAAGCAGCGTCAATGTGTCGTTGGCCACCGTGTAGAAATCGGGATTCTCATTGAGTCCGTAGCGCTTCATGTCCTTGGCCGCCGCAACCAATGTCCCGTCCATGTCAATGAGTCGGTCGACATTGTAATCGAGTTTATCATAGAGTGTGCGATGTTCACTTTTTTTGATGTCGTATGCATAGATGCGGGTCGTGAACGACATGACTTTCTCATCTTGTTTTCCGGTGTAGTAGATGGTCGATTTGTCTTCCGATAAAATGTAGTTGCCGACCGCGAAGCCTTTGTCCATAAGGCGCGTGACTTTTTTCAGATTGATGTCATAAAGGAAAAGCTGCTTGTTTTTGCCGGTTATGAAATCACGCCCGTTAAAGTGATATGGCAATTGATCGATATCCTCATAGGCAGATTCCTTTTTTCTTTCTTTCAAATACTGATTGCGTTCTTCCTCAGTGCCCTCATAAAGCACATGGTCTTCTGTTGTCAGATCCGCTGATATAAGGAGCGTCCCTTCTTCCACCACCGCATCGACGGAAGCGGGGAAAGGCAGCTCAAAAGCGAAATCAAGTGTCTTCTCATCAATATCGTAGATATAATAGGTCTGTTGCGAGGACTCCTTGAGTTTCTTCTCTTCCTGCTTGTTTTTCTGATAATTCAAAAGCAGTCTTGATTCATCCAAAAAGATGAACGCATTGTTCTTGCCGATTTTCCTGAGTTTGGTCACTGAGTCATCCTCACCAAGATAAAGCGTCTGGTGATACTCGTTCTTCTCAAGTTCGGCCTTTGAAGCGACAAACGCATACCTCGTCTTTTCCGGTGATGCGGTAAGCTTTCCCAGATACTTGAAATCCAGGAATGATTCCAATGTGATCTTATTCATTCGTTATCATCCTTTTCATGCGTGTTATCTTCATTATACATAAATCCGGAAGACTTATGAATGGTTGAATGCCTTCAATATTGTCACAATCAGACAATAGAGCATTTTCAGTTTTCATATTCTTACCCCTTCAAAAAAACACTTTATAAGATGTATTTGAACGGAAGTCTTCCCAACAAAAGGTTTTTGTTTAAACTAATCAATGGATTTTTGAGTTGTTCTAAGAGTAAAGCCGTCATTGGAAAATCAACATTATGTCTTTCCCAAGCCTTTTCAGGTTTTTCAAACGAAAGTCTGACAAAGTGCCTTGACAAACTGACAACCTATGTTAAAATATAAGTTGTAAAAAGAAGGAGGCTATTTCTGTGAAAAAAATCTATCGGATTTTCACACTTCTCGCACTAATAACATTTTCGCTTACCCTTGCTGCTTGTGATTACGAAGGTCGGCAGGACCCGATTCAACTCGCTGGCGGTAACTGGGAGAGTATTGAAGTGCACAATGCAATTGCAGGATTCATTCTTGAACATGGTTATGACACACCATACGAGTCAACCGCGCTGGATGTTACAGCGATGGTAACCGCAATGTCAAGCGGATCACTCGATGTAAACATCGAGATGTGGAGGGAAAACATCCCTTCTTACAGGGACGACATTGAAGAAGGTCTCTATCACGAGATTAACGTAAACTTCATCGATCCAGGTCAGGGCATCTGGATTCCACAATATTTGCAAGATGACTATGGTATCTATACCATACAGGATCTCGAAGGACATCATGAGCTTTTCGAACACCCTGAAGCCGAAGAGGGGAAGGGAATCGTCTTTGGCGGACCGGAAGGATGGCTCGTCACTGATTTCTTGCACACCAAATTCAACAACGAAGACGATTATCCGTTTCTCGTCGAACACTTCGACTTCTACTCGGTAGGCAGTGTTCCGACACTGAACACCACACTCCAAAACGCGTATGAGGACGAGAAACCATGGGCCGGATACCACTGGGCTCCGACATGGCCACATGCCGTGATGGACCTTGTCCGCCTGGATGACGATCTTGAATACGATCTCGAACTGCATGACACGCACGCTCACGGCAACTTGCCTGCAGGGGACGTCGTCGTCGCAGTCCGTGACGGTTTCGAAGACGATCATCCTGAGCTTTTCGACTTCTTCTCGAACTATTCGACTTCTGAAGAAATCACCAGTGAAATCCTCAACTATCTTCAAGCCAATGAAGATGCGGACATCGAGGATGCCGCGATGTGGTTCTTCAGCGAATATGAGGACCTCTGGACAGAGTGGGTTCCTGAAGACGTGGCGGACAGAGTACGCGACGCCTTGAACAACCAATAATCATCCTATAAACCAAAAAGAGCGACGTTCATCATGTGAACGCGCTCTTTTTTCATGAGACAGCTTATCAAGCCTTATCGGCCAATGCGTCGGCAAGCGACACAAGATTGTCACAATCTTTCAATCCCTCAATAAAACGTGACGGAATGCCTGAAAACCCGACCTGAGCACCGATCAAGGCACCACAGAGCATCGCTCGGACTTGGTTTTGACCGCCGCCGTTCAATGCGTGAAGCACCCCTTGTTCGAAGTCATCCTTGAAACGGGCCGAAAGGTAATAGGCGGTCGGAAGCATGTGATAAATGGCACACGGCATGCCATAGACGATGGACGCCTTCCAGGCCGGTTCAATGTCAATGCCATCTTCCGAAGCGGCCTGAGCCATATGACCCGGTGACAACAAGGCATCCGGCGAAGCGAACAGGCCTTTGGATTTTTCAGACATCGAGCGGCCCTGAGGAATCCCGAGATCCGATGAGGTTACGGCGTAAAAAGGCAGTTCACCACTGTGAACGCGTTTCATGAGCTTGGGACTGATGGACGCATCAAGCGGCTCGCCATCAATCAGCATGGCCAACACCAGGTTGAATGCCACGCTGAGCGATCCTGTAACATTGTCTTTTTGTGTGAGTGCCGTATTCGAAGCGACATGGTCGCATACGCTCCTCAAGTCCTTCGAATACAAGATGGCGGTAGGGATGTTTCGCTCCAAGGACTCCGTCGTATCCGCGATGCCCTCCACTTCACTCCAAGGCTTTCCGTCAATGACCCGGGTCTGATACAAATCGCGCATGAGTTGCGAGGTGTATCCGCCTTTTCCATCCATCGGGACGCCTGAGGCATACGGAATGACTGTCTCATCCATCATGCGACAAAACGACTCGTCGTCATACCCGTCATTGTCTATGAGATATTCCGCCATTTTCTGAATGATCCAGCCTTGTTGCGAGAGTTCTCCGGGTTCGAGCCCTTCATGATAACGGCCTTTCATCGGGGCGGTGTAATCGGTAATCCATTCCCCATAATTTTCACGGAGTTCTTTAAGGTCATAAAACCAGTGCGGTCCGACACCGAGCGCCTCACCGATCAATGCGCCCATCAGGGCGCCTTTCGCACGATCTTTACGGTCCATAAGCGAATCTCTCCTTCATATATTGTGGATTGAGCACAAGAAAACAGACATCATCGCTCAGTCATCGAGTCCTGTGGATGCGTTTCGAACAATGAAATAAAGGTTCACGAATATAGTGATAAACACAATCATGGCCGGAAGATTGTGATACACCACACGGGTATCGCCTTCCATATGATACGTCGTACTCATCCATGTCCTGCCGATGATGGTACCACCCACCGGCGTGGCGATTGACACATACGTAAAGGATAAAAGCAAGATCAACACCAGGACCAGATTGACATAAAGCACTTTTTTCATATCGATCATCCCCAGACTCAGACAATCATACCGAAATCCTGACCGCCTCAGTCTCATTATATCACGCTTGTTCACGATGCGTTAAAGACGCTTCACCATGATCTGACAGGGGTCGTCCTTGGAAAAAATGGCATCATTCCGATAAAAATCAAAAAACCCCATGTTCAAGTAGAATTTTCGGGTCTTCAGATAGGCGGAATCATTGGCCGCGGCGGCAAGCGTTAGCACCATGAGATAGGAGTACCCTTTCTTTTTGGCGTAATCATCGACATAATGCTGGAGACTTGAACCCACGCCACCGGAATGATACTCCCTGAGCACACCAAGCACATACATATCGAGCACATCCTTGTTTTCTTCACGCAACGAATAAAACCCGACATACTCCCCGTTCATTTCAGCCGCAATGAACGGATAATGCGCCGCATTCTCAACATACTCCCTTGTGGCATCTTCTTTTCCGAACCATTCAGGGAGATTATCAAGGACCGTGCGTGTGATTTGTTTTTTCAGTGACGGATCTTCGATTTCCACAATCTTCATCCAATCCCTCCTTGAGAACGTGTACCTTTAGGATATCATACGCTTCCCTTTTCAGTGTGGAAAGTCATGATATAATATAGTCAAAGGAGTGATAACGTTGAACAATTTCAGATTCTATAGCCCCACCGAATTCGTTTTCGGAAAAGACGAAGAGAAAAACGTCGGTGAACTGTTGAAACACTATGGCGCCACAAAGGTGCTTCTACACTACGGAGGCGGCTCAATCAAACGAAGCGGACTCTACGACCGTGTGATCGAATCCATGCGTGAGATGAACATCGACTATGTCGAACAAGGCGGCGTGAGACCGAATCCCATCGACACCGATGTCTATGAGGGCCTCACACTGTGTCGAGACGAAAACGTCGACTTCATACTTGCGGTCGGCGGGGGATCCGTGATCGACTCCGCGAAGGCCATTGCGGCAGGCGTTCCTTATGAAGGCGACTTCTGGGACTTTTTCGACCGCAAGGCCACCGTCAAGGAAGCCCTGCCCGTCGCAACAATCCTCACCATTCCCGCAGCGGGTTCCGAAGGATCGGCAGCGACCGTCATTACCAAAGCCGACGAGGGCCTTAAGCGCGGTAGCGGGTCGCAACTGCTTCGTCCGAAATTCTCCATCATCAACCCTGAACTCACCTACACCCTGCCGATGTGGCATACCGCTGCGGGCATCGTGGACATGATGTCGCACATATTCGAACGCTACATCTCTAAGACAAAAGACGTCATCCTGACCGACAGGCTTTGTGAAAGCACCCTCATAACCATCATGGAAGCCGCTCGTACCATTCTCAAAGAGCCCAAAAACTATCAGGCGAGAGCCACCCTCTGTTGGGCCGGAACCATCGCACATAACGGCTCGCTCGGTGTGGGGCGGGAGGAAGAATGGACCACCCACGGTCTTGAACATGAGTTGAGCGCCCTTTATGACATGACCCATGGGGCCGGACTCGCGATCATGTTCCCCGCCTACATGAAATACACCCTGGATGAGGATGTTGAACGCTATTATCAGCTGGCCACCAAGGCTTTCGGCGTACCGGCGAACCACTTCCACAAAAAAGACGTCGCGCTCGAAGGCATCCGCCGTCTTGAAAACTTCTTCAAAGAGCTCGGCATGCCGATCCGCCTCAACGAAACCGAAGCCAAAAAAGAAGACATGCCCAAACTGTTGAACACTTTGAAACGCAATATGGGCGAATCCTTCGGTACTTTCAAGACACTTACCCTGAAGGAAGCTGAAAAAATCTACGAGTTGGCTTGGGAGTAAACAAAACGGTGTCGTCGACACCGTTTTTCCTTCATCCATACTATGAAACGAGGAGTTCCTATGCGAATTCTGATCGCCATGGATTCATACAAAGGCACAATGTCCTCAAAAGCGCTCGGGGACATCATAACCGATGAGCTATCGGCAATGCTACCAGGCGCCACCATCAACAATGTTCCTATAGCAGACGGTGGCGAAGGCACTATCGAAGCACTTGGCAACATGGATGCCATGACCACCCATCATGTGAAAGTGCACGGCCCATTGATGCAACCGATCGATGCGGCCTATCTCATGCACAGAAACACCGCCATTTTGGAAATGGCCTCGGTGGCCGGACTTGGAGTCATCCCGGAAAGTCGGCGGAATCCTTTGAAAACAACCACTTACGGACTTGGAGAAATGATCCTTTATGCAATCGGACAAGGGGCCAACGATATCATCATCGGTCTTGGGGGAAGCGCGACCAATGATGCGGGCACCGGGATGCTGCACGCGATGGGCTATCGTTTCAAAAACCAATATGGCGATTCATTGGAGCCTATCGGAGGAAACCTTGAACACATTCACACTGTCGATGCTTCACAAGCCATGACAATCGGCAACCGCGTGCATTTCCTTCTTGCGAGCGACGTCAACAATCCATTTTACGGTCCGAACGGAGCCGCCCATATCTACGGCCCTCAAAAGGGGGCAACCCCAAAGATGGTCGCCACGCTCGACCAAGGGATGAGACATTACGCATCCCTAATCAAGGACCAATACAAAACGGATCTGCAAGCCATCAAAGGTGCAGGAGCGGCCGGCGGACTACCAGCCGGCTTTCTTCCCTTTTTCAATACCACCCTGAAGGCTGGAATCGACCTTATTTTCGAAAAAATTCACCTGGAAGACCGCATCCAGGAGGCCGACCTTGTCATCACCGGCGAAGGACGTGTCGATGAACAGACACTGATGAACAAGGCCCCTTACGGTGTGGTCAAACTGGCACACAAACATGGCAAACCGTGCATCATCCTTGCCGGGACAATCACAGAAAAGGGCAAAAGACTCTCTAAACATGGCGCTTCCCTGCTCAAATCCATTCACGAACCTTTTGAAAGCCAGGCCGGTTTGAACCTTTCAAAAGAACATACCGAGTCGCGCATCAGACAGACACTCAGGTCTCTTGAAACGTTCATACGCGAGGCTATCGAATAGTGGAATGATGAACCGATTCTCCTTGTAACTTGGGACAGGATCTCCGAAGCCATTGTTTTCCGAGTGCTTATGACAAAGAAAACTCCCCTTTAAACCGTCTATCTGCCGTGGATGACAGAATCCGGTTCAAGGGGAGTCCAAATCATTGACGAATCATCGTCAATCTTTCTTTTTCTCACTCACTTCATCGCTTTTTTCTACCTGTTTCCTGGCCGAGTTGAGCATGATCAGATACAGGAACTCGATTGCCGTCCTGAGTCCGATCAACAAGAAGCCTAGGACAACGGCAAAGAATGCGTACATGAGATAGGCGAAGACAAATTCATCGAACAACATAAGCAAAGGCACGACAGCCACAATGAATGAAATCACAGCCATAACCTTAAGCGTACGCGTCAATGGCACATCACTGACTTTCGGAGGTTTTCCTTCCCCCATGTCAAAGAGCTGTGCGCGATCGACCTTGGTGCTAATTCTAGTGTCAAGATTGTCTTGCATAATCATTCCCCTTTCAGAACTAGGTTACATTTTCATTCTAACATGAAACGCCAAAAAGGTTAACTCACACGGCCGAGAGACAACACACGTTGCAACCTAACCTCATAAATATACCGATGGCTCACATGCTATTTACTTTATCGGTTTTTTAGCATATAATAGTGCTGCTTCAGGAAAAAGGATTCACGTTGCAATTCAAGGGGGCTTTTCCATGACGGATATCATACTGTTGCTGATTGCTTATCTTGTAGGTGCCATACCAAGCGCCTATGTTTTCACACGACTGTTCCTCAATCAGGACATACGCCATGTCGGTACCGGCAATGTAGGCACTATGAACGCCTTAAGGAGCGTCGGATTCAGAGTCGGCTTGCCGACCATGGTCGTCGATATCGCCAAAGGGGCCTTCATCGTCCACCTCGCTGGCTTGATGGGTTCATCCGGCATGCTTGTGATTATCGCATTGCTGGTAGCCATCATCGGACATAATTACAGCATCTATATCAACTTCAAGGGCGGAAAGGGTTTTGCGACACTAATCGGCGGTTTGTTGCTGATCAGTCCGATTACCATCATCATCCTGATGGGCATCTCTACCTTGTTTATCATCCTTACCCACGAACCAAGACTCTCCCAAGGTCTTGCCATCATGTTTCTTCCCGTCGTGTTTTGGTATTTCTCATTCGAACTCCACTATATACTGGGTGGACTCTCCATCTCCACAATCATTGTGATGAAACACAAGGAGATTACGAGTTTCCTTCGACGATCGTCGAGCATAAACACTGACAATTCATTGGATTGAACGAAAAGAAGCCGCGGTGACGGCTTCTTTTTTTGTGTTTACATCAAAAGCATCGTTTTCGACATTCGATCATTGAAGCATGCCTTGCTATTGTGGAAACACATCCTTCATTACCGATAACGCCCAGTCCAGTTCATCTTTTTCAACGACCAGGGGGGGAGCCAATCGAATGGTGTGCACGTGTGTTTCTTTGGCAAGAATGCCTTTGTCCTTTAGTGCTTCGGTATACTGTCTCGCTCCACCAGCGGACTCGGTCAGTTCGATGGCGATGAAAAGACCTTTCCCACGTACTTCTTTAAAGATGGAAGAGTCTATTTTTCGAATGCCTTTCAAGAAGTATTCGCCAAGTTCATGAGAACGCTCGGGAAGTTTCTCTTCAAGCAGGACATTCAGTGCCTCCTCGCCGGCCGCGCAAGCCAGAGGATTGCCGCCAAAGGTACTTCCGTGCGACCCTGGCGTGATGACGTCCATGATGTTTTTGTTCGTGATGGCGGCGGACACCGGAATCACTCCACCACTCAACGCTTTCCCTACAAGCAGGATATCGGGCTTAATGTTCTCATGCTCGAAACAAAACGTCTTGCCGGTACGTCCGAAGCCAGTCTGAATTTCATCAAGAATAAGGAGGATGTCGTGTTTATCACAAATTTGTCGTACTTTCTTTAGATATCCTTCATCCGGAATGATGACTCCCGCTTCACCTTGTATGGGTTCAACAAGAAAAGCGATGGTGTTTTCATTGATGGACGCCTCAAGTGCTTCTGTATCGTTGAAAGGAATGTGTTTGAAACCTGGCGTATAAGGACCATAACCATGTGTTGCGTTTTCATCGTTTGAAAAACTGACAATGGTTGTCGTGCGACCGTGAAAGTTCTGATAGGCCGTGATGATTTCCGCTTTGTTCTTCTCGATCTTCTTCTTTTCATAGCTATAGCGACGCGCGATTTTAATACCGGTTTCAACCGCTTCCGCACCAGTGTTCATCGGCAAGGCCATGTCAAACCCGGACACCTCGCATAAGCGTTTCAAGAAACGGCCCAGTCGGTCATTATAAAAGGCCCTCGATGTAAGGGTCAAAGTGTGCAGCTGCTCCTCGACCGCTTTAAGGATTCTCGGATGAAGATGACCGTGATTCACTGCAGAATAGGCCGAAAGGCAATCAAGATATTTTTTACCCTCAGGGTCCCACACCCAGGCACCTTCCGCCTTGTTGATGACAACAGGGATCGGCTTATAGTTCTTGGCTCCGTACTGTGCTTCTAGGTTCATGCACTCTTTCGACGTTAACATTCATTCACACCTCATATATTTTTTATGTTCCTTTTCTATTAATTCCATTATTTCATAAAGATTGCATACGTCATTATGAGAGTTGTTCACGTTTTTAAGAAAGCGCATACATTATACGCACAGTTTTAATTGTATGGTATATCAACCTATTTGTAAAGGCGCTGAAAGAAATTAGATTGTTTGATGGTTTTTGTTCGAACTATATATCGGAAATCTATGAATTCCGTTTCTTTCTCATTGTACGATTATTAAATACAGCAGAGACTGTCGATATGGAAATCCATCATCGTACAACATACAAAATCATATCCGGATGCATAATCTTGTAATACAGGAATATCGTATATTTTCTAAATAAGCTATTTATAAAAGTAACGGTTACACTGTATCAATAAATGCGGTTAAGAGCGTTATACTGTGATATTTTTTTCTAATATAAGCTAGCTATGGAGTAAAAAAACAAAATGCGTGTAAACGGTAACTTTAGAAAAATTAATAAAAATGTTGCATGATTTGAAGGGCTTGGTTAAAATGATAATCGCTGGCAACAACCCTAATCTGTATTATAGGAGTGAAAGACATGGAAGCATGGAGAAACTTTAACGGAGGCACGTGGCAAACGACCATCGATGTACGTGACTTCATTCAAAATAATTATCATGAATACAAAGGCGATGACTCGTTCCTCGTCGGCCCCACAGAAGCAAGCACCCGTTTGAACAAACAGGTCACCGATCTGTTGTTAAAAGAGTTGAAAGAAGGCGGCGTCCTCGACATGGACACCGATGTTGTCTCAAGCATCACCAGTCATGATGCGGGATATCTCGACAAATCGCTTGAGACCATTGTCGGTCTGCAGACGGACAAACCGTTCAAAAGAGCGTTTCACCCTTACGGCGGAATCAATGTCGCAAAAAAAGCGTTGGAATCCTATGGATATCAGGTATCCGATCGCATGGACGAAATTTTCAATAAATATCGCAAAACCCACAATCAAGGGGTCTTTGACGCCTATACCCAAGAAGTCCGCAAAGCCCGTCGCAGTGGCATCATCACCGGACTCCCCGACGGCTACGGCCGCGGGCGGATCATTGGCGATTATCGTCGTGCCGCCCTTTACGGTGTGAGCCGACTCATTGAAGAGAAAGTCGCTGAAAAATCCCGCTACAAGACACCGATGAACGAAGAGAACATCCGTTTGCGTGAAGAAATCCAGGAACAAATCAACGCACTCAATGAACTGATTGAACTCGGTTCCATCTACGGATTCGACCTTGCAAATCCGGCCCAAAACGCTAAAGAGGCCATTCAATGGACCTACCTCGCGTATCTTGCGGCCGTCAAGGAACAAAACGGAGCAGCGATGAGCCTAGGGCGTACGGCGACCTTCCTCGATATTTATATTCAAAGAGATATCGAAGAAGGCCGCATTGACGAAGTTGACGCTCAGGAAATGATTGATCATTTCATTATGAAACTTCGCATGATCCGTTTCGCAAGAACCCCTGAATACAATGAACTCTTCACCGGGGACCCCACTTGGGTGACTGAAAGCCTTGCAGGCATGGGGGAAGACGGACGCTCACTCGTCACAAAAACTACATTCCGTTATCTTCAAACCCTTTACAACCTCGATACCAGTGCCGAACCGAACCTCACCGTGCTTTGGAGCGATGCTTTGCCGCAAGGATTCAAACATTTCTGCGCCAAAGTCAGTGCCAACACAAGCTCCATCCAATACGAAAACGATGAAATTATGCGCCCGAAACATGGTGACGATTACGCGATCGCATGCTGTGTAAGCCCGATGACTATCGGAAAAGAAATGCAATTCTTCGGCGCACGCGCCAATCTTGCCAAAGCTCTTCTTTATGCCATCAATGGTGGAAGAGATGAAATCACCGGAGCACAAGTCAGTCCTGAAACCCCTGTCTATGATAAAGAGTATCTCGAATTTGATGCGGTCATGGAGCGCCTTGATCTCATCATGGACTGGCTGATCGAAACCTACGTGAGCGCTTTGAACACCATCCACTACATGCATGATAAGTATGCATATGAACGCGCACAAATGGCGTTCCATGACGCGGAAGTCAAGCGCAACTTCGCAACCGGAATCGCGGGACTGAGCGTCGTCGCCGACAGCCTAAGCGCCATTAAGTACGCGAAAGTCAAACCAGTCTACGATAAAGAAAGCGGACTGATCACCGATTTTGAAACCGAAGGGGACTTCCCCTACTATGGCAACAACGACGATCGTGTCGATACAATCGCCAATGACGTCATCAGAATATTCATGAAGAAACTCCGCAAGCAATACACCTATCGTCAAAGTGTTCCGACCATGAGCATTCTCACCATCACTTCCAACGTCGTATACGGCCTTAAAACCGGAAACACACCGGATGGACGCAAAGCGGGCGAATCATTCGCACCCGGTGCGAACCCGATGCATGGACGCGACAACACCGGCGCGCTCAACTCCCTGCTAAGCGTGGCCAAAATCCCGGCGGATGAATGCGAAGACGGCATCTCCAACACATTCACACTCGTGCCGACGGCACTCAATAACGATTATGAGAACCTCGCGAGCGTAATCGATGGTTACTTCACCAAGGGCGGTTACCATGTCAACATCAACATCCTGAACCGCGACCAGCTGATCGATGCCTACAACAACCCAGACAAATATCCGAACCTTACCATCCGGGTTTCAGGCTATGCCGTCAACTTCGCAAAACTCACCAATCCGCAAAAACGTGAAGTCATAGAGCGGACGTTCCATGAAACACTCTAAGGGAAACGTCCACAACATCGAGACGTTCGGGACGTTTGACGGTCCCGGCGTCCGTTACGTCCTGTTTTTGCAGGGGTGCCCGTTTCAATGCAAGTTTTGCCATAACCGTGACAGCTGGTCCACGGAAACCAACTCATTGATGAGCGTCGAAGATGTCCTGAGCGACTTTGAGACATACAAAGCGTTCTACCGCAATGGCGGAATTACGGTGAGCGGTGGAGAGCCGCTCATGCAAACGGAGTTTGTCCGTGAACTGTTCAAAGCCGCCAAAGAAAAGGGTATCCATACAACGCTCGACACATCCGCCGCATGCTTCAATCATAAAAAAGCCGCATTGATCCGAGAAATTCTTACGTACACCGATCTTGTGCTTCTCGACATCAAACATATCGATGAAGACAAGCACAAATCCCTGACCAATGCATCCAACAAACAAGTCCTCGCTTTCTTGGAATTACTTGAGACAATCGGAAAACCCACAATCATCCGCCACGTCCTGATTCCGGGCATCAACGATGATGAAAACAGCATCGATCGTCTTGAGGGCCGCCTCATGAACTATCGATGCGTCGATAAGGTCGAGGTCCTTCCCTATCACACGAACGGAAAATTCAAGTGGGAGACAATGGGACTCACCTATCCGCTTGAAGGCATCCCCGCCATGGACAAGCGGACCGCGAAAGCCATTGAAGATCGTCTTAACCAAAGCATCCGATTCAATCAAAACGATGCCTTAGGTAAGAACTACCCTTCAAAACCAACAAGACATTAGTTTGCGACATCTTCTATTCATGAAGCCATTGCCCAACATCGGCGCAATGGCTTTTTCATTGTCTGGAAGTTATATACGAACAGGCATTGTTATTTAGGGTGAAATCAAGTAGAATATAAACAATAATTCATATAGTCCGATAATACGGTTCGGACGTCTCTACCCCATTACCGTCAATGATGGGACTATGAATGGCTTTTTTTGGCATTCAGAGACGTTCGACGAACGTCTTTTTTCATTTTCGGCACGGGAGGTTTCCATGAACTACGACAAAATCATAGTCATCGATTTCGGTTCTCAGACCAACAGGTTGATTACCAGGCGCATCCGCGACCAGGGCGTCTATAGCGAACTTTACCCCCACACCATAAAGGCGGCGGACATCGAAGCGTTGAAAAACGTCAAAGGCATCATCCTGAGTGGCGGGCCCAACAGCGTCTATGACGATAACGCCTTGCGCGTCGACCCTTCACTCTTTTCTTTGGACATCCCGATCCTGGGCATATGCTATGGCATGCAACTCATCGTGCACCATTACGGCGGAACCATTGAAAAGACCCCCTCAAGGGAATACGGCAGTGCCAAAATCACACTGCAAAAACAAAGTCGACTCTTAGCGGGCCTTGAAGAAAATGAGACTGTCTGGATGTCTCACGGCGATCACACCACAGCTTTACCCGATGGTTTCAAGCGTATCGCATACAGCCCGTCGTGTGACATCGCAGCCATCGAGAATGATCATTCAAACCTGTATGGCGTACAATTCCATCCCGAAGTCCAACACACCCAAAAAGGACATACAATTCTTAAAAACTTCATTTTTGACATCTGTGGCGCACACGCTTCATGGACGATGGAAAACTATATCGACACCCAGGTTTCACATATACGTGAAAAAACGGAAGGCAAGAACGTCATTCTCGGATTGAGCGGCGGGGTCGATTCAAGCGTCACCGCCATGATCATCGACAAGGCGATCGGAAACCGTCTGACGTGCATCTTTGTCGACCACGGGCTCTTGCGCGAGGGCGAAGCCGATCAGGTCATGGAGGCGTTTGCGAACCACATGAAACTGAACATCCTCAAAGTGGATGCCCAGAAACGTTTTCTCTTTGCATTGAAAGGCACCGTGGATCCCGAGAAAAAACGCAAAATCATCGGAAAAACGTTCATTCAAGTGTTTGAAGAAGCTGCGGAAGCCATCGATGATGTCGCATTTTTGGCACAAGGGACTTTATATACCGATGTCATCGAATCCGGGTCCGATACCGCCAAGACCATAAAATCACACCACAATGTCGGTGGGTTGCCCAAAATCATGAAACTTGATCTCATCGAACCCTTGAACAAACTTTTCAAAGATGAAGTACGCACCCTTGGCAAATCACTCGGGATGCCAGAAACGATGATTGAAAGACAACCTTTCCCAGGACCCGGCCTCGCCATTCGCATCATCGGTGAAGTTACCGAAAAGAAACTGGAAATCGTGAGAAAGAGCGACAAAATTCTGCATGAAGTGTTCGCTTCAAACGGGCTCGATAAAACCGTATGGCAGTATTTCACCGTCCTCACTCCATTGAAAACGGTCGGCGTCATGGGTGACAAACGAACCTATGAACACGTTCTCGCAGTACGCGCCATCACGTCCCTTGACGGCATGAGTGCGGACTGGGCCAGAATTCCTCACAACGTTTTAGAAACACTTTCCAACCGTATAATCAACGAAGTCCACGGCATCAACCGTGTTGTCTATGACATCACATCCAAACCCCCGGGTACCATCGAGTGGGAATAATAATAGAGGTGAAAGACATGAAACCAATCAAAGAAGCCCTGACATTCGACGATGTCTTGCTTGTGCCGAGCTATTCAAACGTCTTGCCAAAAGACACCAACCTTTCAACTCGACTGACAAAAAACATACTTTTGAACATCCCCATTCTATCCAGCGCCATGGACACGGTCACCGAGAGCGCCATGGCGATTGCGATGGCACGACAAGGCGGCATAGGTTTTGTGCATAAGAATTTAGACGTTGAAACACAGGGCAAAATGGTGCGACGGGTCAAACTGAGTGAATCCGGGATGATCAAGGAACCGATCACGTTGCGACGTCACCAGACGTTGCGTGAGGCCGAAACACTCATGGCCCATTATAAAATTTCGGGATTCCCTGTCGTCGATGATGATGGAAAGCTTGAAGGCATCCTGACCAACCGTGATGTAAGGTTTCAAGATGACCTCAGCGTGAGAGTCGAATCAATGATGACCAAAAACAACCTGATCACCGCGAATGAAGGTGTGTCCCTTGCTGAGGCCAAAACCATTTTGCTTGATCACCGCATTGAAAAACTTCCGATCGTCGACAAGGATTACAAACTCAAAGGTCTGATCACCATCAAGGACATCGAGAAGGCGCGAACCTATCCGAATGCTGCAAAAGACACCCACGGCAGACTTCTTTGCGGAGCGGCCATCGGTGTGTCCGATGATTCAGTTAAGCGTGTGCACGCTCTTAGAAAGGCCGGAGTCGATGTCATAACCGTCGATTCCGCACACGGACACTCTGAAGGGGTCATCAAGATGGTTAAAACCATCAAGGAAACCTATCCGGACCTTGATGTCATCGCCGGCAACATCGTGACCGCTGAGGCGGCCCGCGTGCTTATCGAAGCCGGAGCCGACGCGATCAAGGTCGGAGTGGGCCCTGGGTCGATCTGTACAACCCGTGTCATCGCCGGCGTCGGCATGCCGCAAATCACCGCCATCATGAACGTGACCGCCGAAGCATCCAAACATGACATCCCGGTCATCGCTGACGGCGGCATCAAATATAGCGGTGACATCGCAAAGGCTCTCGCAGCCGGCGCAGACAGTGTCATGCTCGGGAGCCTGTTGGCGGGGTGTGAAGAATCGCCCGGCGAAGAACTTTTGTATGAAGGACGAAAATACAAGGTCTACCAGGGCATGGGTTCACTTGCGGCCATGAAACGCGGTTCAAGTGACCGCTACTTTCAAAGTGAACATAAAGAAACCAAGAAGCTGGTTCCAGAAGGCATTGAAGGTAGAGTTCCTTACAAAGGAAAAATCGAGGATGTAATATATCAATTGACCGGTGGACTCCGTTCTTCCATGGGCTATTGTGGCACCAAAACGATTCGACATCTCAAACAAACAGCACAGTTCATAAAAGTCTCTCAAGCAGGTGTCTTAGAATCCCATCCCCATAATGTCGAACTCACTCAAGAAGCCCCAAATTATAGAAGATGACATCAAACATCCAGTCAAACCAATGTAAAAACCTTTGAAGTTTTCGTTCTTCAAAGGTTTTTTAATGATAGAATGCAGTATTTTTTCTATCAGTATCCCCCATAACCGTTAATGATTGAAATATAACGATATTATTTCTTAAGCGCTTCAGTAAGGACGGTTATTACTTTATCAACTATACACATGTCCCCTACCAATAAACTTGATTGAAACCTTAGTTTATTTTGATGATTGTATGTGAAGGAAATGATGCTTTCTTCAGTGAATAATCAAGTCAATTGCATGGGCGATAATGCCTGCCATGAAGACAAAAGGAAATGTGATGGATAGTCGAACCAAGGTAAACCTTACCCCTAACAACCCACTTTCAAAAGGTATGCGATGCAGTCCGAGGGCACACCAACCGAAAATAAGTGTCACAACCGTCGCAAATCCACCGCCCGCTGCGTAAATTGAAGCGATGATTGGAAATGCGGCATAAGGACCAATCACTAACAACATGCCTCCAAGCGTACCGAAAAACGCACCACGCAATCCCGCTTCTGTTGAAAGCCAGTTTTCGATAAAGGCCCTGGGAATAATCACTTCGATCATACCCGCCAGCAAAAAGGCCACAAGAATCACAGGCAATGTCCGTACCATGATTTTCATTCCCACCGCAATCGCTTTAGTCGCTTCATTTCCAGGTTGTTTCAGATTATACACATACAACGATATACCCAAGATGGCAAAAACGAGTGTGGGCCAAATCATGAGCGATCACGTCTATCGGGATGGGTGAATTTTTTGAAAAAATCGAGCGTTGTCATGTCTTTGAAAAACATTTTATAGACGAAAGCCATTAAAAGAGGAATGGGCAATGTTATAACGTTTCTTAACAAGGCGATAGGCGGAGAAATCAAACTAATTTCCATCGGAAGGCGCGTCAGGTCGTAGGTATGCTTTCCCGCAAGAAATGTGTAATAAAGATATACAGGAAGGTCTTTTTCTTTCAATTCATGCAAAAACGGATAATACGTGTATGGAGGACCTGGAAAAAGGCCTCCGAGTAAAGCGGTGGCCAATACCGCTTTAAATCCATCGTACTTTTCAATCCATTTTTTAAAAGCATCCTCCTTAATGGTGACTCGCAATTGGCCGATGACAAAAAATGCAGCCACAATCAACGGGATGGTCGGCGGGATGGTTTCAAGTGTCACTTGAAACCCTTCCGTCACTTGGTTCCATCCACCGACCAAGTAAGTGATAAACGTCATAACAAAAAATGCAATGGAAAGAATCACAAATGGCATTCTCATGTTCTCACCTCTGTATGAATAATACTATCACAGGCGTCAGATAAGTTAAAATCACCACCCGTCACGTCACCCGGATAAACATTATTGAAAAATGCACATTATCAATTGACACACATTCATGATATGTTATCATGACCCCTAACAATGTTTACTATAATTTTTAAAGGAGTTTCAAAATGGCAAAGCGTAAAATACTATTCATGATTCCTTTACTGTTTCTACTGATCGCAACACTCGCCGCATGCGGCAGCGATGATGAAACCATAGCGACTGTGAACGGTGAAGAAATCATGAAAAGCGATTGGGAAGACATGGTCGAGCAAATGTCCATGCAGTATGAGCAATTCGGCATTGACCTTGAAAGCGAGGAAGGCGCACAATACCTTCAAATGATTGAGGAGCAAGCCCTCGATACACTCATTCAGCAAGAAGCACTGCTTCAAGCGGCCCAAGGTGCAGGCATCGAAGTGTCCGATGAGACCGTCAACGAGGAAATCGATGCACTGGTTGAACAATACCCTTCTGAGGAAGAGTTCGAAGCCGCACTTGAAGAACACGGGTACACTGAAGATGAGTTTTTCGATTTCATGAAAGAAGAGCTTGTGGTACAGGAATATATTGAAGACCAGCAATCCGACATTGAAGTGACGGAAGAAGATCTCGACGAGCTCTATGAACAGTACAAAGCTCAATTCGAGGATTCTGAAGAAGAGGAACCTGAAGCGTTCGAGGATGTCAAGGACGACCTTGAGCAACAAGCCAAACAACAACAGGAACAAGAACAGTTCCA
>PWHE01000094.1 GCA_003554735.1 Mollicutes bacterium
AGATGAATCGTTTTGGTTGCCTTGTCGGTTTTAACGTCCAAAATTTTCAGCTTGGAATCTTTAATCTCAAGAAGTTCTGTGATACTATTTAAGTGCACTGGTATTAGCCTCCTTATGATTGAGTGTTGGTTACCTTTATTATAACGGCTTGGCTTTTACCAGTGCACTTTTTTTATGTCGACACCCCTAAGAAAATTATAGAACGAGACAAAAAAGAGTCGGATTTGGTCCGACTCTTTAGTATAGTTGCTTGTTTTTGCGTTTGTATTCGTCAAACAGTTCCAGGCAGTCTTCGCGGTTTCTCTCTCGGATTTTAAGAATTGACTCGTCCTGGCGCCCACCCTCGATGAATTCATAGATGAAGTTGTCTCTGAAACCGATGGCGTCGGCATCTTCGGGACGGCATCCGTAATAGATGGTTTTGATGTTGGACCATATGGTCGCGCCCAGGCACATCGCACATGGGTAGGCGGTGGTGAACAGTATGCATCCGCTCAAATCATGCGTTTCTTTTTTCAGGGCGGCCTCACGAATGGCGTTCATCTCCGCATGTGCGGTCGGGTCTTTGTCTCCGAGCACCGAGTTCGAACTGATTGAAAGCACGTGGCCCGCTTCATCGATCACCGCGGCGCCGAAAGGCCCGCCCTGATCGTCGTTCATGGTTTCTCTGGCTCGCTCAATGGCTTTTAGAATGATTTCATTTTCCAAACTCCGCTTTTTGATATCATCACCCCTTGTCAACACTTCATTATACCCATTAATGGGATTTTCCGCAATACGTGGAGCGCTTTTGAAAGGAAAAAGACCTTTTTCTAACAGAAAAAAATGCTATAATGATGACGAGGCGATATATATGGAAAACATTCTCGATTTTGTGCATCTTATGATACATCGTCATCTCGATCCTGCGTCAATCGCGATCGACGCAACAATGGGCAACGGCCATGACACGCTCATGCTTTCAAAGCATGCCGACGAAGTGTTTGCGTTCGACGTTCAAAAAAGCGCCCTTGAAGCGACGCGTCAGCGTCTTGAAACGCATGGACGCAACAATGTCCGACTGATTCAGGATTCACATGCCAACATGTATGTGTATGTGGCCGGCGGTGTGTCCGTGATCGTCTTCAATTTCGGGTATTTGCCCGGCGGCGACAAAACGCTGACCACGACGAAAGCCGCTTCGCTTGACGCGGTGAAACAAAGCCTTGAGTTGCTAAAAGAGGGCGGTTTGTTGGCGCTCACGTTTTATCCCGGACATGAGGAAGGGGCTAAGGAGGCGGCACTGATCGAACCGTATCTGGCGACGCTTGACCCCCATCATTTCAGTGTCCTCAACTATCGCTTCATCAATCGCCGAAACAGTCCTTACAGCATCTTCGTTAAAAAACATTGATGCCTCTTTTTTGATGACGGTGAACGGTCCAAAACATTACAATGAATAGGAGTGTTACCAATGCGTGAACGAATCGTGGCGGCCATGCCGCTGATCAGTCTTTTGATGTTTTTGTTTAGCGGCTTTGTGCTCGAATCCTGGGTCATGGGCCTGACGTTTTTCCTTTTGATTCCCCTTTCCTGGATTCTTTTGAGCCGAAATTATCTCAAGCGCATCAACCAGATGATGCCCCTGATCGCCTTGCTTGTGTTTCTTTGGCTCCATTTCGGTCTGGATCTTGCGCACCCGGGATGGGTGGTGTTCTTCGCGATTCCAATTTCCGATATGGTGTTGAACGGGCGGTTGAACGCGAAAAAGGTTGTGACGCTCGCGATCACTCTCGGCTACATCGTGCTTGGATTCGTGCTTGAAGATTTTTGGCATCCGGGCTGGCTGATGTTTCTTTTGATCCCGATTCTCAACACGATTTTCTTTCCGGGACAGACCATCCGGATTTATACGAAAGGATCCAAAAGCTTCCGTAGCTCGTTTTTCGAGTTTGTCGACGATGAAGAAATCATCGACGAAGATGATCAAACCAAATATTGAAAGCATGGAAAATGACCACCTGTCCAAAGGATGCTACAATATGGACAGGTGGTGATTTTTATGAAAGAAGCGATATTCGCAGGCGGATGTTTTTGGTGTATGGAAGCCTTTTTCGATTCTGTTCCAGGCGTTACAGACGTCGTATCGGGCTATACCGGCGGCACCAAGGCGCATCCGACCCATTTCCAAGTCAAACACGGCGAAACCGATCATGTCGAAGCGGTCAAAATAGCGTATGACCCGGATGTCATATCGTATGAGAAACTCCTCGACATTTTTTGGAAATCCATCGACCCCACCGATCCGGGTGGACAGTTTTCCGATCGCGGCGCCATGTATGCGACCGCCATCTTCTACACGGACAAGGCTCAGAAGAAAGCGGCACTCAAATCCCGCCGAAAGCTTAATAAGAGCGGGGTGTTCGATAAACCCGTCGTTACGGAAATTCTTGAAGCGGATGTCTTTTATCCCGCCGATGAAGACCACCAGGGATTTCACCGCAAAAATCCGTATCATTACCGCAAGTATAAAGAAGGGTCCGGACGGGACGCGTTTCTGAGGAACACCTGGTTCAAACCTTCCAAGAATGTCTTGAAAAAGACACTGTCTCCGCTTTCCTATCACGTCACGCAGGAAAACGGCACGGAGATGCCGTTTGACAACCCTTATCACGATAATGACCAAGAAGGTCTGTATGTTGACATCGTGAGCGGCGAACCACTTTTCACGACGAATGAGCAGTACGATGCGGGGTGTGGATGGCCTTCGTTCACATCGCCCCTCGGAAAGGTGAAAGAAAACAGTGATCTTTCACACGGCATGCGCCGCATTGAAGTGCGCAGCGATTTCGCGGACTCGCATCTCGGCCATGTCTTTGATGACGGCCCGAAGGATAAAGGGGGGCTCAGGTATTGCATCAACTCGGCCGCCCTGCGTTTCATCCCGAAGGAGAAACTCGAAGAAGAGGGATACGGGGAATACCTGATCCATTTTGACAAACACCGCTAAAGGCGGTGTTTTTATTGAAAAGTTTACGATTTGTGTTACTATAGTAGCGGTAACTTTCAAAGATATCATGAAAATATTTTGGCGCCCGGTCGCATCAACGGGAGGAGATTTCTTATGAAAATCGTCATATCACCATCCAAGACCATGGTTGAAACAGAGAAACGGCCTCTACAGACACCGCTTTTTAAAAAACGTGAAACATTGCTTTCGACATTGAAGTCAATGACGAAAGCGGACCTGCAAGCGTTATACGATTCCAACCCGAAGATTGCCGAGGAAAACCATCTTCGTTTCCAGTCGTTCGAGGAATCGAACCTGGCTTTGTATGCATACACCGGTCAGCAGTTCAAGCATCTTGACGCCGGAAGCCTTTCTGATGACGCCAAGCGATGGCTGAACGAGCATCTTTTCATAATGAGCGGGCTCTATGGCCTTGTGCGCCCGTTTGACGGCGTTGGCCTCTACCGCCTTCCCATGGGCGTGAAATGGCAAGGTAACCCGCTTAAGAACTTATGGAAACCTTTGATCAGTGACCATCTTGAAGGCGAAACGGTGCTGAATCTTGCGTCCAAAGAATACTCCGACGCCATAGATCAGAAGAAAGTGACACTGATTACCGTGGATTTTCTTGTGAACAAAAACGGCAAGCTGCGAAAGGCGCCTGCCATGGAAGCCAAAAAATTGCGAGGGAAACTGGTACGAAAACTCGCGCTCGAACAGGTCGAACACGCTGAAGCCGTAAAAAGCTTGAGCGTCGATGATTATTATTATGATGCGTCCCGTTCGGACGCACAAAGGATCGCATTCCGAAAGTAGTGGTGTGTTGAGATGAGAGATTTACAGATCATGCTGCTCATCGTCGTTGCGTTTGTTTCCATGATCCCGGTTGTGGAAATGAGCCTGCACCGGCACGTTGAACGGTACAAAAACCTGCGCATCTTCATTGTGCTTGTTTTTGCATGGTCACTGCTCATGCTCTTCAAATATTTCATGCCCGTGTCCGCCTTTGTCTATCAAGTCCACTTTGCATCCTACACGGTCGTCCTGCTGGCATCGTTTTATTTTCTCAGGACCGTATATGAGTTTTATAACATGACTCCGCCGCGTTGGCTTCAGCCGGCCATGCTCATCTATCTTCCGGTTCATTTGCTGGTCATGCTGACCAATTCACAATCCAAACTTGTTCTCGATGTGAGCCTTTCGGAGTTCAGTTCGCTGAGTGACTTGTTTTATGCCGACATCAACATCGGGATGATCGTCCATATGATTGTCGCTTATACGCTTTTGTTTTGGGCCATAGTCATGCTGCTTTACAAATACCGCTACATCCCGTTCAAGAAAAAGCATAAGGATGCCGTCGGATTTTTCATCGTATCACTGGTCGTCATTCTGCCGATCAACTTGTGGCACATATTCACCTCGACCCTTTATGTCGACCCGACCTATCTGAGTGTGGTGTTCTTCTCGTTCATCACATATTATATCGCTTTCAAACGAAATTTCATGATGGCATTGAGTGCGGAGGGACGGAAGAACCTTCTTTCCAACATGCGGGAATATTATGTGCTTGCGACCGATGACGGTCGCATTGTGGAGATTTCCCCGGGTCTGCTCAAGCGCTTCCCCATCCAACGCCATGAATACCTCGACCCGTTTCTTATTTCCTTGAGCAGGCACGCATATCTTTATGAGGACATCGATGCGGTAAAAGACAAATCAAAGGACCGACCCTACCTATACACCGAAATGAAAACCTTCCGTCTGGACAAGTTCAATGTCCAAGGGATGCTGCACCTTTTCTATGATGAGACGAAATTCGTGAAACTGGTGCACGAACTCGAAGAAATTCAGGATACGGACATCATGACAGGACTGCTCAATCGGAACTATCTCGAGAAGAATATCCGCACTCTTGCGGAGAACCATCCTTCATACGGGCTTTTGCTTTGCGATCTAGACGGCTTGAAACTCTTCAACGACCATTTCGGGCATAACCGTGGCGACCAGCTTATCTTGAAATTCGTGAAAAAGCTCAGAGAATTCCAAAAAAGACATCCCGACATCATGCTCATAAGAAGTGGAGGCGACGAATTTCTCATCATCGTCCATGACGCGAGCAATAAGGTGCTCCAAACGATGCAACATGATATTGTCTCACTCGGCGTTCGCGATGATCCCTTCACCTCAATCAGCGTGTCCGTCGGTTATGCGCTACGTAAGGAAAACGATGATTTCGACGATGTCTACCGAAGGGCGGACAAATCGCTTTATCATATGAAACGGCGCAGCTCACCGCAATACCGTCAAGCATTCATGCGACGCATCAAGGAAATGAAAAAAGAAACGTGATCGGCACGTTTCTTTTTGTTTGAGGTGTCAGTCGAAACAACTTCCGCCGATGAACTCACGAAGAAGCGAGTTGTTGGGCACGTGGGTGTCATCAATGTCCTTGAAATATTTCAGGAATTTGATGAGACGGTTCGCAGTGATGAAATGTTCGCTTTCTCTAGGGATCTCCATCAGTGTGTCGAGCGCGTATTTTTTCATGACGCCCATTTCGTAGGCCAGTCCGCTGTTGAAGATATAATCGGCGCCTTCCTGATGCGGATAGATCCAGCGGAATTCGCCGCGTCGGACCGAGGGCCACATGTTGATGGTCTTGGACGCGGGCGCGTTACGGAATTTCTTGTCTCTGACGATGCGGCGCAAGAGTCTGAGGTTCGTGATGCTGATCGGGTTTTGATGGTCGATGTTGATCTGCAGTTGCGGCGAGATGAAAATTTTGTATTTCTGGTGTTGCGGAATCAGTTCGGTCAGTGTCTCATTCAGAGCATGAATGCCTTCGATGATGATCGGGTTGTCCTCAGAAATTCTCAGTTTCTTGTATCCTGAGCGTTTCTTTTCCATGAAATCGAAAATCGGGATGTCCACTTCCTTGCCCTGGATAAGGTCGAGCATGTTTTGGTTGAACAGGTCGATATCAAGCGTATTGATGTGTTCGAGGTCTATCTCGCCGTTCTCATCCGGCTCGATTTTATCCCGGTCCAGATAGTAATCATCCAGTGAGATCATAACCGGTTTCAACCCCTGGGTCATCAGTTCGATGCGAAGGCGGTTCGAGAACGTTGTTTTTCCGCTTGAAGAGGGACCCGCAATCGCAATGAGACGGATATCTTCCTTGTTTTTCTTGACGGTATGCCCGATTTCTGCGAGCATCTGGTTGTGCCGGCTTTCGTTGATTTGCACAAAATCGTTGGCCATTTTTTCGGCGTGCCGGTTGATGCGCGCGATTGTCTGTGCGTCGATGCGCTCCGCCCAGCGGTTGGCTTCACGCAAAGTGCGGCCGTAGATGGGCGCGTCCTCGAACTTTGGCATCTCACCGTTCGCTTCGGCGCGTGGATACTGGATGAGGAAACCGGGCGGATAGGCACGCAGGTTGAAGTCTTTCAGATAGCCGGTCGAAGGGACCATGAGCGAGTACATGTAGTTGATGTAATCGCCGCATTGATAGAAGTGGACCGTATCTTCGGGACGGTAGCGGATGACGTCGATTTTGTCCTTGTAGCCCTGTTTTTCATAGAAGTTGATGGCCTCTTCCTTGGACATTTCCAGTCGTGTGATGGGGAGGTCCTTTTGGATCAGTCTTTCCATCTCGGTGTTAAGATTCTGAAGTATCTCGCGCATGTCGGCATCCTTCTCAAGGTTGGTGATGTGACAAAATACGCTGCGTGAGATGGAATAGTTGAATTTGAAATCATAGCCCGGATAAAGTTTTCTGAAAGCCATGGCCAAAAGATAGCGTAACGACGCTTCATAGGTAAGGACGGCCTCGGGATGGGTGGAATCGAGGAACTCGACGGTCGCGTCATAGTCGACCATATAATGCAGTTCGCGCATCCGGTTGTTGACAAGCGCGATGTAATAGCGTTGTTCCTTATCCGTGATGAGGTCGAGCAGCCTCACTTTTTCTTTGAACGTTTTTTTCTCTCCGTTGATAGTCAATGTAAACATGATTGGCTCCTTTCAATATCGGTGTAACAATATATTATACCACCCAAAACGATTTTTTCAAGAAACTTCTAAAGGGCTTTCAAAAGTGTTATA
>PWHE01000014.1 GCA_003554735.1 Mollicutes bacterium
GGATATGACGGTGCGTGATTTCGCATGGGTTGGATGCTCATCCTTTGGCGAACAAGCTATATGTTTGGGTATCGGCACCAATCATCGCGTAGCGGGCAGTGGTCGCAGTCGGGTTTTCGTGCCGTACAATGATAGCGTCCGAAGAAGATCATCTGATGGTGCGTCTTGCTCCAACGTTCCTTGGGGATTTTGCGCATCAGTTTTTCCTCGACTTTCAACGGACTATCATTGTTATAGGCGAGTTTGAGACGTTTGGACACGCGTTCGACATGTGTATCCACGGCGATTCTCGGGACGTCGAACCAGACACTCAAAACAACGTTTGCGGTTTTTCTTCCCACGCCTGGCAGAGCCTCAAGCTCCACTTGGGAAGAAGGCACTTTGCCATCGTGGCGGTCTTTGATCGCGGTGCATGTCTTTTGTATGTTTTTCGCTTTGTTCTTATAAAGACCGATCCGACGGATGTCGGATTCCAAGGCAGCAAGCGGTGCGTTGATGTAATCATCGACAGTCTTGTATTTGGTGAACAGGGTTTCGGTAAGGCGATTCACTGAAAGGTCGGTCGCTTGTGCGCTCAGCATGACGGCGATAAGCAGCTCGAGGGCGTTGGTATGATTCAGTTCGCATTCGGCGGATGGATACATGTCGTCGAGTACGTGAAGAATGGCGTCTACTCGTCCCATAGCTTGTGAAACTCCTTTAATGCCTCAGTGTTTCGTTCAGGCGTCTTTTTCGTGTCTTTCAGGCGATTCAACAGAACACGATCGACCGACTTGATGCTCGGATTCTTGTGGGTCACGACCTGTTTGACCGCATCCTTGATAAGCGTTTCATCGTAAGATTCCTCATAAATCCAGCTTTGAACCGTCTCCATATCCATCTGGGTCAAGGGTTTTTGAAACATGTCTTCAAGATATTCCACAATGTTCTCAAGGTCATCTTCGGAGCGCTCGTTTTGTTTCTCCTTGAAATGCTTGGCGACTTTGTTGAGGAAGAAGTCCACATCAAACGTCTCGAATTCCTTACCGTCATCGTCTTCTTTGAGGGTGATGCTCAGGTACCCTTTGGTGATCAGCGAGTTCAGAATGTTTTCTGTCTGTTTCGGACTTGCCGAAAGCCATTTCGAGAACTGTTCGGGACGGATCACGCGCTCTTTTTCTTCGATCAGGGAATGGAGCTTGATCAAAGCGATCGCTTCCCGGTCGTTCAAATCGAACTTGTGATAATACTTGAGTACGAGATCGGAAAAACTGAGAACGCCGTCTTCGATCAATGTCTTCAGTACATGTTTCATACGCTCACTCCTAGAATTTCATGCTTTTTCTGGCCAGTTTCTTGAGGGCGATTTCCGCCGCATGCTGTTCGGCCTCTTTTTTGCTTCGCCCCGTCCCTTCGCCCATGAGGATATCGTCCATATAAACACGGATGGTAAAGGTCTTATTGTGGGAAGGACCGGATTCGTCAACGACTTTGTAGACCAGTTGGCGTTTGTCGGACTGGACGAGTTCCTGCAAGTGGCTTTTGAAATCGATGAAGCTTTTTTCGTCATCATCACCGATCAAAGGAAAGACCACACGTTCAGCGACTTTGTAGACTTCTTCCAGTCCCTTGTCCAGAAAAATCGCGCCGACAAACGCTTCAAATGCGTCCGCAAGAAGGGCAGCACGGTTTCTTCCACCGCTTTTTTCTTCGCCGTGACCAAGCAGCATATACCGTCCGAGATCGCAGGCTTTCGCATACTCGACCAGCGCGGCTTCGCACACATATTTCGCTCTTCTTTTGGTAAGGTCGCCCTCATTGTAATGTTTATCCTCTTCGTAGAGGTATTTCGCCATGATGACGTCCAAAACCGCATCACCGACGAATTCAAGACGCTCGTTCGATTCTTTTTGATGTTCATTGGCATAGGACGAATGCGTCAAGGCTGTCTCAAGGAGTTGCGGGTTGTCAAACGAGAGATCGAAAAATTCCTGCAGCCCTTTCACGATTCATCACTCTTGCTTTCGAGTACGGCGGAAACTTTCCCGATCACGTCCTGGCGAACGACGTGTGCCGCCTGACGGATGGCGTTGTAAAAGCCCTCCGATTTTGATGCACCTTGCGCTTTTATGACGACGCCTTTGAGTCCGTAAATCATCGCTCCACCGATTTCAGAGGGGGACATACGGCGTTTGAAGTTCTGCAGGTTCTTTGCGGAAAGAAGGAGGCCGACCTTGCCAAGGATGCCCCTCTTGAGTTCCTGTTTGAGCATTTTCCCCATGCCCTTTGCGGTGCCCTCAATGGTCTTCATGACGATGTTTGCCGTGAAGCCGTCGGAAATAAGCACATCACACGGCGGGTCGAGCACTTCTTTGGGTTCGACATTGCCGACAAAGTCAATGTGCGGATTTTCTTTGAACAAACGGTACGCTTCGTTATCAAGATCACGGCCTTTGCCTTCCTCGGAACCGATGTTGATCAATCCGACTTTCGGTTGTTCCACGCCGAGAATCTCCTTCGCATAGAGACTCGCGAAATGAGCTTGTTGAACCATGTACTCCGGTTTGATCTCAAGATTGCCTCCCGAATCGAGAAGGATGAAGGCTTTATGTGAAGCGGTCGGAAGAACCGGTGCGATGGCGGTGCGTTTCATCTGTTTCATACGGCCAACCAGGATGTGCGCCCCTGCAATGAGAGCCTGGGTCGCGCCGGATGAAACAATCGCATCGTTTTCTTCTTTCCTTACACTGGAAAGCGCCAGGGCCATAGAACTTTTACGATTCGAGCGAATCGCTCGGATCGGATCTTTCTCACCCATGTCGATGGTCCCTTCAGACTGGACGATCTTGATTCTGTCATGGGGTTTAAGATATTGATTGATGGACGTTTCATCACCATAGAGCGTAATTTCGATGTCATCGATTTCTTTTACGGCTTTCATGGCACCGAGAACCTGTTCTTTCGGCGCATGGTCTCCGCCCATGGCGTCCACTGCGATTTTGATCATGGCATTCACCTCTTTTTTTATTTAATCATTATAAATATTATAGCATAATTCATCACTTGAAAGCAGTCATTTCACATGGTCGCAATCTTGGTCAGGATGATTTTTTTCAAGCGCTTGAACGCTTCATCGCCACCCAAAAGATCGGATATATGGTTTTTGGCATCAGTGTGCGCCACTTCAAGGATTTTCTGGTCTTCGGGCAAGGATGCGTGCGTGAAGGGGAGATAGCCGCTTTGGATGGTGCCGATCAGATCTCCGTGTCCCCTGAACGAAAGGTCGTACTCACTCAGCTTGAAACCATCCGTGGTGGTTTCAATCACACCGAGACGCTCCGCCGTGTCTTCCGAATCGACGTAAAGAAGGTAACACATCCCCTCGCGATCGCCGCGTCCCACACGGCCTCTTAGCTGATGCAGTTGTGCGAGTCCCATGCGTTCGGCATGGTACACAACCATGAGCGTCGCCCCAGGGACATCAATTCCCACTTCAATCACTGTCGTTGCGACCAACAGGTCGATTTTCCCGGCTTTGAAACGCATGAGCGTATGTTCCTGGGTCTCCTTGTGCTGTTGACCGTGCACCAATGCGACACGGTGGTGGGGATAACGCTTCTTCATCGAGCGGTATAATGCTTTCGCACCGTTCTCCACACGTTCGTTTGATTCTATGTTCGGCGATACAACAAAGACCTGTTCACCCTTTTCAAGCGATGTTTTGACGGCATCAAGCGCGTGAGAAGCTTGATCGAAAGGAAGGATGCGCGTTGTTGTCGCTTTACGGTGTTTGGGTCGTTCTCTGAGCGACGAGATGTCCATATCGCCATACAATGTCTTGCTGAGTGTTCTAGGAATCGGGGTCGCACTCAGGTGCAAGGAATCCACATCGGCGCCTTTGTCGCGTAGCTTTCTTCGCTGGTTGACACCGAAGCGGTGCTGTTCGTCCGTAATCACGAGCCCGAGGTTGGCATAGGCGGTTTCGGTTGAAAAGAGCTTGTGCGTACCGACCACAAGGTGAATCGATTGATCGCTCAGACCGTTTATGACCGACTGGATCGATTCGGGCGAAATGTTGTTTGAAAGATAGGCAACTTCAACATCCTTTCCTTCAAACAGTTTCTTCAAAGAAGCATAATGCTGCCGGGCGAGGATTTCCGTCGGTGCCATAAAAGCGACCTGGAACCCGGCCTGAATGCAGGCATACGCTGAAACAGCAGCCACAATGGTCTTTCCGCTGCCGGTGTCCCCCTGAAGCAATCGATGCATCGCCAAAGCACTTTGCAGGTCCTTGAGGATCATATCGATTGCGGCCGTCTGATGCGAAGTCAAGGAAAACGGCAAGTCCCGGATGAACGCATCAACCGTTTCCATATTGAACGTTTTCATTGCTTTCTGCCCCTGTTTTCTCACGTGCCTGAGATACTGCATGGTAAGCTGTTGGGTGAATAGCTCCTCATACTTCAGACGTCGTTTGACTTGTTTGTACGCATCGATGCCCGAAGGTTCATGCACTTCTTTCATGAGTGATTCGATATCAAGCAGACGGTAGCGTTCTCTTAAGAACAGGGGAAGGGTTTCCTTGAAATGCCCTTTGAGTATGTCATACGTCTGCCGGACGATTTTCAAGAATGTCTTATCGCTGATGCCTTCAAGATTGTATACGGGTTCGAAGCCTTCTTTGAAATTGGCGCGATGCGTAACCTTTTGAGCGGTAAGGCTTCTTTTTTGATGGTCCACTTTCGCATAGACCACAACGTAGGATCCATTTCGCAAGGTCTTTTTGAGGTAATGCTGATTGAATACTAAAACCGAAAGTTCAATCCCTTCCATCACCATACGAAACGAAAGCTTGGAAAGATTTTTGCGTATGAAAAAAACGGACGGATTGGAAACAATTTTACCTTGCAGGTAGAAATAGCCGTCCTCGTTGGCGTCTTCCAGTGTCGACAAGGCTCTGAAAACGTAGCGCTTAGGGTACGTTGAAACGATGTGGTCCGGCGTGTGGATGCCGTTTAAGTTCAACTGTTCGACACGCTTTTCCCCCACACCTTTGAGTTCTGAAAGTTTCATACAATCACCATACTCATTATATCACTTCATTTTTTCGCTGTCCTTGACAAAAGAAAAAAAGAGCCGGATTTCTCCGGCTCAGGATTAGTGTCGTGTGACTATTCAACTGCAATCAAATAAGAATAGACGCTTTGTTCGCCATCAATGATTTCAACTTCGACTTCCGCAAAGTTATCCTCGATGTACTGACGCAGTTTCTCGACTTCTTTCTTCTCAACGCCGTCCCCGATCATAATGGTGATGATTTCCGCGTCGTCATCAAGCATTTCATCGACGAGTCCCTTGACGGTTTCGAGGCGGGTTTTCTTGCTGGAGACAATCTTTCCTTCTTGAATGCCGAGGAAATCGTCTTTCTTGATTTTGAGTCCGTTGATTTGCGTATCGCGAACAGCATACGTGACTTCACCGGTCTTGACGTGTTCAATGAGCTCTTTCATCTCTTCGATGGCATCTTCGAGTTCCTGGTTGGCATCGAACATGGTTAAAGACGCATAGCCCTGCGGAATGGTTTTGGCCGGCAGGACGATGACATTCTTGTCTTCGATTTCTTTGGAAGCGTGTTCCGCGGACAGCATGACATTCTTGTTGTTCGGTATGATGATGATGTTATCGGCGTTGACGCGTTCGACCGCATCAATAAAATCCTGGGTTGAAGGATTCATCGTCTGGCCGCCGTCAATTACGTAATTGACACCCATTTCCTTGAACGTGTTTCTCAATCCGTGTCCGTTGACCACAGTGATGAGACCATACTTTTTGCGCGGTCCAAGATCATAATCTGCGTGATCATGACCGGGCATGGAGTCCTCTTCGGACTCTTCAGCCCACGCATGCAGTTGCGTCTCGGTATGCTGGAGCGTCATATTTTCGATTTTCAAATTGGCGAACTCTCCGTAGTTCTGTCCGATGTTCAAAGCGTCACCCGGTTTCGTGGTATGCACATGGACTTTACAGATTTCTTCATCAGCCACAACAACAATCGAATCGCCGAGGCGATTGAGTTGTTTGACCAATTTTTCCTTGTTGAATTTCTCCGCCTCTTCAAGTTGGATGATGAATTCGGTACAGTAACCGAACTCTTCGGTTTCAGACGCTTCTTTGGCGGCACGTTTCTCAGCCTTCTGCAAGGCTTTTTTGGCCGACCGCTCCTCTTGATAAATTTCGCCTTCAAGGGCATCGATCATGCCTTCTACGATAACGATAAGCCCGGCGCCTCCACTGTCCACTACGCCGCTTTCTTTCAAGACGGGCAGATGTTTAGGGGTCTCATCGAGAGACTGTTGGGCTTTTTCAAGATAGATTTTCAATACATCAAGAATATCGGATTTCTCATCGGCGTGCTGTTCGGCCACATCGCATGCTTCTCGCGCGACGGTGAGGATCGTCCCTTCAACAGGGTTGATGACCGCGCCATATGCTTGTTTGACACCTTGTTTCATTCCATTGACAAAATCTTTCGCTGTTGCGGATTTGAGATTTTGAAATGCCTTGGCAAAACCGCTGAACAGCTGCGACAAAATAACGCCGGAGTTTCCCCGGGCGCCCATGAGAAGCCCTCTTGAGAGTGCTTTCCCGATTTTTTCGACCGGTTCATCCTCAAGATTTTCTATCGCTTTGACACCACTCATCATGGTGGATTGCATGTTGCTTCCTGTGTCTCCGTCTGGAACCGGGAATACGTTTAGATCATTTATGTATTGATGGTTGTTTTTTAATTTGATACTACCGTTGGTAATGATGAGTTTCATCAGATTTCCGTCGATTTCTACTGGACTCATACTTTAATCCTCCACTTTGGCTGTTTAAGTATTATTAAGTTTTCAAGTCGTTTTTAGCATTGATTATACACTGTTTATCCTTAATTTATAAGGCCTTTTCATTTTATCATATACAACATGGCATTGCAACATATAAGAGTTTTTCACACTTTAGCGAAAAAATGATAAAAAACTCTTGCATTTAATGTCCGATTTGGTATAATATGTAAGGCTTAAATATCAGCCACTATCGAATGGAGGTCTCACCATGGGAAAATCATGTTACATTACCGGTAAAAAGAACCTTTCTGGAAACAACCGTTCTTTTGCTTTGAACGCAACCAAGAGGAAATGGAAAGCGAACCTTCAAAAGGTTAGAATCCTTGACGAAAACGGCGAAAAGAAAACCGTTCACGTTTCTGCCAGAGCCCTTAAGAAAAGCAAATTGACTAGAGCCTAAGCAAGCTCGAAAAGCCGATTGCTATCGGCTTTTATTATGAATACATCTCAAAAACTCTCTCTCTCTTTTTGAAACACCGCATTTGAATGCGGTGTTTTTTTTATTCGTCGTCTGCCTGAATCACGAGCAGTTTTCCCGATTTGAAACTGACGACACCCTGACCTTGATTCGATATGCAAAGCGGATCATCCACTTTCAGGTCGTATCCGTCCAGCGGGAACAAGAAACCTTCGAGCGTGAGTTCAGCCACATCCTCTACGGCAAAAAAACTGATGTAATCATGGTTGTGGGTGATGCCGTAGGTTCCTGGTTTCAATATGAACATCTTCACTTTGTCTGTCATGATGGTTATGTTGCCGCGCTTCAGAAAAAGAATGTTGCCGTAAGTGTGGTCGAGCCGTGAACCGACTCCGCCGTACATGACGATGCGTGCGGGATTTTTCTCCAGTGCCCGTGTAATCGCCAAGTCGGAATCGGACTTGTCCTTATGGACCTTGTGTGTGTCGACCGCCTTCGCATGTTTCCTGATGAAGGCTTTTTCACTTTCGGTCACGCTGTCGAAATCGCCGACCGCCAAGTCAAGCTCCAAACCGTGTTCAAGGGCATGGACCGCACCCTTCTCAACTCCGATCAAGTACTCGTTTTTCTCTTTACGGTAGAGGGTGTCCAAAGTGTAATCGACAGGACTTGCGAAGATTTTCACTATCATCCCCGCAACCTCCTGATGGCATTGTCTCTGTCATCACTTTTGAAAATATGCGAACCGGCAACCAGCACATCCACACCCGCGTCCCGACAGAGTTTGGCGGTGTCATCATTGATGCCGCCATCAACGACAATGGTGTAATGGTAGCCGTTTTCAAGTCTAAGTTGGTTAAGTTCTTTCATCTTATCCACCATGTCACCCATGAATTTCTGTCCCCCGAAACCGGGTTCTACGCTCATTACCAGAACGATGTCGAGTTTATGAAGCACATCCGCAATCGCGGCGACGCCGGTATCGGGTTTGATCGACAGTCCGGCTTTGACACCTTTTTCATGCAAATAATCAATGGGCTGATTCGGGTCATCGACCGCCTCGATGTGAAAGGTGATGTGATTGCTGCCCGCTTCGATGAACGGATCGAAATATTTCATGGGTTCGTCAATCATGAGATGCGTATCAAATACTTGCTTTGTGTGGGGGCGGATTGCTTTCACCACATCCGGACCGATGGTAAGGTTCGGCACGAAATGGCCGTCCATGACATCGATATGGATCCACTGCGCTTCTTGAATGGTTTCAATCTCCTCTTTGAGGCGTGAGAAGTCCGCCGATAGAATCGATGGGGCGATGATCATACGTATCAACTCCTAATAATACTTTTTCTGAGCTTGCAGTTCTTCATGGATGCGTCTGTAATTATTATACCGTTCTTTTGGGATTTCGCCGTCCTCGACGGCTTTTTTTATGGCACAGGAAGGTTCGTTGATGTGTCGGCATCCCCGAAACTTGCAACCGTCGATGCGTTCTAGAAAGTCGAGATAGTAGTTGGTGAGCTCGTCGGCTTCGATATCATGAAAATCGAGCTTGGAGAATCCCGGTGTGTCCGCAATAAGCCCACCGCAGAGTTCCAACAATTCGGTGTGCCTGGTTGTATGACGACCGCGGCCGAGGGCTTTTGACGTTTCACCGGTTTTCAGATCAAGGGACGGGTCGATGGCGTTCAACAGCGAGCTTTTTCCGCTCCCCGTCTGACCGGCAAGAACGCTCAGACGGTCTTCGAAGACTTCTTTGAATGCCTTCAGTGTCGAAGGGTCTTTGGCGCTGACATAGAACACCCGGTAGTATTTTTCATAATGGGAAATTTCGTCTCTCAGCTTTTCATAAGCGACCTTGCCGAGAAGATCGATTTTGTTGATGACAATGATGGGCTCGATATCGGCCTGATGGGCGAGAATAAGAAAACGATCCAGCAAAAAGGCGCTGAAATTCGGGCTTTTGGTTGAATTGATCAGCAATGCCTGGTCCACATTCACGATGGGTGGGCGAACCAGTTCGTTGGTCCGTGGCAGGATTTCTTGGATGAGCGTCTCATCATAACGCACCAGGTCCCCGACCTTGGGGCTTTCGTTTTTGTGTCTGAAAATGCCCCGCGGTCTCAAGGAATGTGTGGAGCGGTCATTCAAGTCCTGTACGGTATAGACCCCGCCGATCAATTTGATTATTCGTCCTTCGTTCATAGATGCTCCTTACTAATGTTGATAGATTTTAAGCGCCGCCTGCAAAGACACGGCATGGATTTTTCGCTTGGCTTTGAGGGATGCGAGTACGTAAATGATACCATACATTGCGCCGATCACCAATACATTGAGCCATTCGAAGGTAAATGGCATCACCATCTGGTATTCGGTCGCGATGAACCAGGTCAGGGCTCTGTAAATGCCCATCGTGGCGGGAATGGACAGGATGAATATCAGCACCGTCAATTTGTCATAGCCGCCGATGACGATTTTGTTGATCTCCCGGTTTGTATAACCAAGCACTTTGAAAAGCGCGATGTTGTAATAATTGTCTTCTACGGTCAGGACACTGAGCAGATAGACGATTACCATGCCAAGAACAAGCCCGGTAGCCATCACGACATACAGCACGTTCATGATCAGGTCATGAACCTCATCCATGGAGTCGATCAGGGACTGAACGGTGAACACTTCCATAAACGCCTCTTCATCGAGGGGTTCCGAAGAATAGACGGCATTGAAATAGTCGCTGTCGTCGAAAAAGGTCTGTGCCAGAACCTCTCGGGAAATGAACACGTGCTCACCCGGATAAATGTCCGCCACACCGCTGACAGTGGTCTCGTAAGAGGTGCCTGCAAGTCTGATGGTTACGGCATCTCCCGCATGGATGGACGCCAGCAGTGAAAAACTTCTTGATATCACAATGCCTTCATGCAAGTCGTCCCTTATATCCTCACCATCACGGTTTGTGAGCGGATGCAATTCGCTCTTTGGATCCAAACCGATCAAAAAGGCTTGCGAGCCATTGATGGTGCCCTGAGTCTCAATCACTTTCTCTTGTGGCGTGTCGATGTCGCGTGGGGTTTCGAGATAACCGATATGCCGCACGTCGATGGACTCATAATAATCGTCGACGGTGCCTGTAAAAATATCGAACATGCCGATGGACATGAAGCTGATAATCAACGCAGAAAAAATTGCAATCATGAACACGGTCACCTTGACGAAATTTCTGAGCAACATGGCGATCTGCATCCTGGTAAAATAGTTCAACTTTCGAATCAGACGCTGCACTGTCTTGAAAGTGAAGCGTCCATCCGATTCCACTTTCATATGAATCAGATCCAATGGCTCTTTGCTCAAAAGACGTTTAAGAATGATTGCACTCATGGCCATCAGCACAAAGAGGGGGACAAATACGGCGATGAGAACACCCTCGTAACTGACTATTATGTCCCCCCTAGGGAGAAGATAAAAATCCAAAAAGAAATCCCTTATCCAAGGTCCGCTTAAATAACCAATATAATAACCGATACCTAAAAACAAGACACTGAAAACAAGAACGCTCACAAGGAACGGTACAAAGAGTTCCCGCTCCGTCATACCAAGCGAACGAAGGATGCCGAACGGTCTTCTTGAGCGTTCAATAAGCTTCTTGAAAATGAGCCCGACCACAACAATCCCGATGAAGGCGATCAACACACTGATAAACAAAGCGGTGCCCTTCGACCCCTCGATTTCCGTATAGATAATGCCGCTACGGAAATTGTTTTCAGTCAAGGTGAGCCCCATGTAGAAATCATGGTCCGCTTCAGCGAATGCCGACTCCAGATCGGTGGTCTCTTCATTGAAAACGCCGGCGATTTCCAGCCGCACCGGAGCATTCAATGCATGAAACGCATCATCCGTCATGACCGCGATTGATTGATTGTCGGTCGTGAAGAGAAATGGATGAGTAAGTGCGGGCAGCGTGTAATCGGGGACGAGAATTTCACCGGTGATGGCATATTCACTTTCAGAAATTTTGATCGTGTCGCCAATGGAAAGGCCGTTTCGTACCATATAATTTTTCAGCAAGCCGATTTCATCGGACGACTCAGGAAGTCTGCCGTTTTCGAGATAGGTCTTGTTGATGGTTTCACTGTTTTTCATGACTCTAATGTCATGGGACCGTTCCACGTCGCTTCGACTCACATCTTTATAGAGCCGGGCTTCAAGCGTGATATCGGCGATATCTTCCATGGTATCTATCCTGCCGTTCAAAATATTGTTGAAACAGGACTGGTCCTCTTGATAGAGACCGTTGAGCGTAAAAACCGGATAAAGACACGAAGTGTCGAGATGATCCAGGTCGCTTTCACTCAAAAGCGGTGTGACGGATATGGCGAAGTCTTCCTGGTTGGTCGTTTCGAAATAGGCGTCCGTCTCTCTTTCGACGGCGCCGATACCAAGGTCTACGGATGTGTAGACAAACGAAGACAGTGCAATCATGATGCCCAGCAGCAAGACGCTCACCCAACGCGCCCTCACTTCACGGATGATATGTCTGAGTATCATCAGAAGTGAATGGCCTCAACAGGCTCCGGCGTGTTGGAAGTATCGTCCGCGATTTCTCCGCTGTTCAAGCGGATGATGCGATTCGCGATTTTGGCAAGGGACTGGTTGTGGGTGATCAGTACGATGGTGACACCGTCTTCTTCATTCAGTTTCTTGAGAACCCCGAGCACATCCTTGGCCGTCTTTTCATCCAATGAACCGGTCGGTTCATCACAAAAGAGAATTTTCGGTTGTTTGACTAACGCCCTCGCAATGGAGAGTCGTTGCTGTTCTCCGCCCGAAAGTTCGTAAGGGAACTTGTCCTTATGGGAAAGAAGACCGACCTTTTCAAGCACCTCGTCGACGGCGAGCGGGTTTTCAGAGATACGTGCGGTTACCTCGACATTTTCAGCGGCCGACAGGCTTTGAAGGAGGTTATACTCCTGGAACACAAAACCGAGCCGTCTCCTTCTGAAATGCGTCAGCTGCTTTTCATCGAACTGACTGATGGGTTCGCCATCGACTGAGATTTGTCCTTCGGTGGGTTTATCAAGCGCCCCCATCAGGTTCAGCATGGTCGATTTTCCGCTCCCTGAAGGGCCGAGCACCATTAAAAACGTGTTCGCCTCAATAGTCAAGTCCACAGATTTGAGGGCTGTTGTGGCCACTTTGCCTTCTTGATACGTTTTGGTGACCGATTTGAATTCAATCATGCTTTCACTCCTTGTCCACGCGTTTGAAACGATTGTCAAGTATGGAATAAAGATAGCCGCTTACGGGTTCGCTGGTGAGTTGTTCGAGGGTGTCGATATAACCGCGAACCTGTGTTTCGTAATGCGGTTTGTCGATGTCTTTGAGCTTGTAATCGATGACAACGTATCCTTCACTCGTGTGGAGCAACAGATCAATATAGCCGCTCACTCTCGAGCCGTCGCTTTCATAAGCGAACGGGTATTCCTTATGCACGCTCCGGATATCGAGCCGTCGCATCAGGTCGGTATCGAAAAAGGCCTTGATGATTTCGCGATCGTCGTCTGACAGGTCAAAGTGGTCCAGTTGCGGTTCGATGGGTGCGAAGAAATCCAAAGCTTCAAGGGTGTCATGGAGAAGGTTCCCTTTGTCGATGGCGTCCAAAGAATACGCATCGAGGATGTCCGCGATGCCCGAGGAAAAACTCCGTTCATCTTGAGGATGTGGCGCTTCCGGAATGGCCTCATAGGTCTTTTCCGTAGCCGACGAGACATCGATGCCGCGTGTTTTCAACACGTTTGCGTAATCGATGTCTTCTTGATATTTCGCAATATCGAGCGTGCGTTTCTTGTCTGAGAATCGTCCCATGACGGCTTCGAACACATCGTGAAACGTACGGAAGTGCCGGCGGATATTGATGTCCACAAGGCCCGAAGGACTGCGTTCCTCCCCTGTCTCGCCATATACGATATGAACGCCTTCTTCCGCACGGCTTAGTGCGACATAAAGCAGACGCAATCGTTCCGAGACGTCTTTGGCGGTTTCGCTGTTTCTGAAAAGGGAATAGAGAAAATGTTTGTCGTCGCCTTCTTTTTCATGCGGCAGAAGGATGCCGAGCTCTTCTTCGATGAGGACGTTGTTTTCCATGACGTTATGGAAAGGGTTGTCAAGGTGTCCGATGAAGACGAACGGAAATTCGAGTCCTTTTGATTTGTGCATCGTCATAAGGTTGACCTTGTCGGGAGAAAAATCGCTACGCAATGAAAGTTCAACACGCAAGTCGTTTTCCGAGATGTAGCGGAAATACTCGATGAAACGCTTGAGATCATAGCCTTCGGCCATTTTAACCCGGGAAAGTTCCAGTAGATAATCAATCCGCACCACCGCCCCTTCGCTATCGGGGATGCGAACCACATTCTCATAGAGGCTGAAGGTTTCAAGGATGGCACGGACGGCATCATAAAGCGTGCCGTGTTCAACGATGGAAAGCACATCGTACGCTTTTTCAAAATAAGGCACGAAGGGTTCTGAGACATTCGCCATGAGTGCGTTTTTCCCGGTGAGTCGTTTGGGCAAATCGAGTGTTTGATTGATGAGGGCATCGTCATCGGAAACCCCGATGAAAGAGCGCATCACACTCATGAACGCGTGCTTGAAATGTTTGGCATAGACATCCGCGTCACGAAGCGATAGCACAAACGTCATCAGCTGGCGGATCAGCATCACTTCGGGATAGTCGGTGAATGTGACGTTTTTATGCACCAACAGGGGAACGCCGACATACTCGAAGATTTTTCGCGCGTCGTCAAAGGAGGTCGAGCGATCCAGAAGAATCGCATAGTCCCCATAGCGGGACGGACGGAGCGCTCCGGCGTCAAGGACCTTGTGGGCACCCGATTCAACCGCTTCTTTGATGGTTTTCGCCATGTGCATGAGTTCGGCTTCCTTGCGGGTGAAATCATAGCCGTAGGTTTCCTCATAACGGGCGACCTCATAGTTGTGGATTGTAATGCCGTAAGGGGTGGCGCCATCTTCGTGGGCACTGTAGGATTTATTGCCGAAGCGGAGGGCCTGTTTGTGGTCATAATCGATGCCGCCGATTTCATGGTCCATGACACACTCAAAGACAGCGTTGATATCATCGAGAACCGGTTTGCGGCTACGGAAGTTCAAGTTGAGGTCGATGGCTTCGCCTTCCCCGGTTTTCTTGAAATGGACATATTTGCGTGCGAAGATGGCCGGTTCGGCGTTTCGGAAACGATAGATGGATTGTTTCACATCCCCGACCATGTAGAGATTGTTCCGTTTGATGAGGTTCAAAAAGGCCTCTTGAAGGGCATTGGTATCCTGATATTCGTCCACCATGATTTCATTGACGGACTCCGACAATTCTGAGCGCAACGCGTCATTGTCTTGCAAGATGGAAAGGACGATGCGTGCGACCGAAGCATAATCAAAGCGTTCAATGTCTCGCTGTTTTTCATAGTAGGCTTGTTCAAACGTCCCAAGGACATCCATGATCACATCGATATGGGACTGCAATGACATATAGGCGTCATAGTGTTCCTCTTTGGTGTCTTCGACATCGCCCTTTCGGTCGGATTTGCCTTTGAGGGCGTCATATGTCTTTTGAAGACGGTTGTCCCGGAACACTTTCACAAAGGCTTTTTCCTCATCGAGTTCGGGGTCGTCGCCTTTTCTCCCGCCCGGAAGACGCGGAAACTTCGGTTCAGCGGCGAAGAAACGATGGGCGTCCTCGTAGGAACGTACGCTTTCAAGCGGTGCGAACGTTTCGAGCAGTTCATCCATGTAATCGATGATCTTGGGATGTTTGAAATCGTGTTTCGCCAAGCGTCGAATGGTCTTATAAAAACGTTGGACGCTAGATAGCACATCCGTTTCATACCGTGCAAAAAGTTCTTCGAAGTGTTCATGGGTGAAGTAAGTGTTGCGCATTTTCTCTTCAAACCCCTGCTTGTCCTCGAAGTAGGTCATCTTGTCGTAGAAATAAAGCATGTTCCGTTTCAACATGACATCATCGCGGGTCGTATAACGGGAAAGGAACGCCTTGAACCGTTCGTCCGCTTTTTCAAAGAACGATAAAAACACGGATTCCATGAGCGCATCCTTGATCATCGCCCCGTCGGTCTCATCGAGAATGGAGACCCGCCTTGAAATGTTACGTTCATGGCCGTAACGTTTCAGCAGGTAGAGCGCGTAGGAATCGAACGTCCTTATGTGGGCGGCATCGATCTTCTCGAGCTCATGGGAAAGACCGGGTTCAGCCGTGATTTTCTTGCGGATCCGCTCTTTCATTTCAGCGGCCGCCTTGTTGGTGAAGGTGAGGATGACCAAAGCATCGAGTGACACGCCTTCTTTGAGCTTACGGAGTACTCTTTCACTCAAAACGGCGGTTTTCCCGCTGCCTGCCGCGGCGCTTACGAGCGTGTCCTTGCCTTCAAAGTCGATGGCGTATTGCTGATCGCGAGTAAATGATAGCCCCATGGTCATTCTCCTTCCCTAAGCGCAAGGAATAGCGCGTCGTCGTTTTTGAAATGCCGCAAGTCCTCATAGTCCTGTCGAGTCTTATAGCATACATCCTCAAACGGGCAATACTCGCAGCTTACGTCTTTGCCTTTGATGCGTTTGGGATTGATCGGGAACTTGCCTTCGTTCATCGCTTTAAAAGCATCGCTCACCAAGCCTTCCATCCGTTCGAGAAGAATTTCAAGAATCTCATCGTCGATGGTTTTGGTGTTTTTGGCAAGCGAGCCGTCCTTATTGAATTTGAGGCCGCTGACTATCGGACTGGAATCGTAGTCAGGGTCGATGCGGACGATTTCATCCGGATCGTTGATGACATAGCCCCTCAGACGGAAATATTCTTCCAGCACATCTTCATAACGCTTGTTTTTTTCACGCTTGATCGAGGCGGGCAGGATGGTCTGTTCAAAAAAGCCGCTGAAACGGGCGTTCGGATGATTCGCCCGGTATAAAAGCAGGTAATAAAGCAGTTGCGAAGAAAGGCCGTGGGGCGCGTGTCGCAGGTTCAAGGTCGCCTTACCGGTCTTGTAGTCAATGAGAATCGCGTTGTCACCACGCGTGAGTATTTTGTCGATTTTCCCTTTGAAAAGAAGCTCACGGCCGTTCACCGTGAAGGTACGGGACAATTCTTTCTCCCTTGTCTCTATGGTGTATGATGTCTTATTTTCCTGGGCCCTGATGATGCGGTGGGCGCGTTTGAGATCTTCAAACGTCTCACGGAAGAAAAAGAAATCTTTGGCTGTGTAATGGCCCTTCTCTTCTTTTATGGTCTTTTCAAGCAACGCTTCGAGGGTCTCATCGGTGAGCGTTTCAGCGTCCAAGTGATGTTCGAGCGCGTCGTGGAAAAATGTCCCGAGATGTCTGTGGAACGGCGAGTCTTCGGGCTGGATCTTGAGAAAATGTTTCAGCAAAAACGTGAAGGCGCACTTGAAATAATCCTCGATCTGGGTGACGCTCACCGACGGTTTTTTCTCAAATAGGCGCGAAATTGTCGCGGATGAAAGACGGCTGACGACATTCGAGTAGGTATTGAATGCCTCTTTGAACATCGGATAGAGGGTATTCAGGTACTCACCCGTTTCACCGTAAATGTCGTGGGCGTCTTTTTGATATTTCGTCTTGAGCATGTCACTCAGACGACTGTAGGGTTGATCGATGAGGGATGCGGTTTCGGTTTTTCGAACGGTTTTTGAAAGGTGGGTTGAAAAGTGGTTGGAGAGTGAGTATTCTTCTCCGACCGACGTTTTCGCGTATGAGAAATGAATCCGCTCATGCATCCTGATCGCATCATCGATGCGCTGTTTGCCCAGACGGTTTTCAGCGGTCGCATCCGGATAGGCGATACGATTTTTCTCACGGGCGTCAAGGTAATCGTCTTCGTCTTTGAATTGCGGTGCGTTGCCTTCACGCATGGCAAGGGCGAACAGCGTGTCTTCGCCCGGAGGCACCGCGTCGATTGAGACCACGTCCACCCCGTTCGCATAGCGGGGTGGGGTAATGGTGGTCGTGCTGAGGATATGATCGATGAGTTCGGGATGTTCATCCCGGTGGTTCATGTAACGGACAAGCGGGTTCAGGGCCGAAAGGAGTTTCTGGAAAACACGTGCGGAGGTGGAACCTTGCACCTGGGGCTTGATGGATTGCAGGCTTTCTTTTAAGGCCTTCTCGAATGTCTGGTGGGACGACGCATCAAAAATTTCCAGGAACCGTTTGACGATTCCGTAATGAATAATGGGAACACCGCCCGAAGGGTTCAGAGGAATCGCGTAGCGCGTAAAAACGTTCTTCAGCGTGACTTCATAATCCGAGGGTACATTGGCGATTTTGATGCGCTCATAGGGCACACCTTGTTTGCGCAGGTCCCTGATGCGCTTGGCCGTCGCTTCGATTTCTTCGTCCACCGTTTCATATTCCGTAAAGATATGGTCGTGTGTTGTTGGCGGTTCTGGCATGAAACGTTCGACAGGATGGGTGCCCTCAAGCGTCTGGATGGTATCGGAAAAGACCGCATCATAGATGGGGCCATAGACGATGATGCGCTTGTTTTTGAATCCGTGACCTCCGAAGACGTCCGTGCTAAGTAGCCCTTGGGCTTCGAGATGTTCTTTCAGTCTTCTCAGCGTTTCAAGCCGCTTGGTCTCATACGGTTCCTTTGAATCGATCTTGTGCAGAAAACCGAGCATCCGCTCCGCGATAGCGGGGCGTTTTTTGGTATAAAGACAGGCTTCATGAAGGGCTCGGGGCTTCAATTTGAAAAAGACCTTCTCAAAAAGGTCTCTTTTATGCATGAAGGCAACGGGGTGAATCACCCCTTGGTCATGCATGGCTTGCAGGATATGCCGTTTATAGGTGGGTGTTGTGATGATCAGGACGTCTTGTTTTGATTGCTTGATGGTATCCACGATCCGCATAAAAATCCCCTCAGCTTTCTTTGTTGATCCTCAGTTGACCGCAGGCCGCATCGATGTCGGCCCCTTTTTCTTCTCTTAGCGTCGCGTTGATGCCGCGCTTGATCAGACGTTTGTAAAAAGCGTTGCGAGTTTCTGTGGGTGAGGTATCGTAGTCGAACTCGCTGACGGAGTTGTAAGGAATCAGATTGACGTAGCAATTCAATCCTCTAAGAAGGTTTGAAAGTTTGTCGGCGTCGGATAAAGAATCGTTCACGCCCCCCAACAACAAATACTCGAAGGTGACGCGTCGGTTGGTTTTCTCGACATAATGGCGCACCGCTTCCATGAGCTTCTCGATCGGATAAGCGTCATTGATCGGCATCAGTCTGCTGCGTGTGGCGTTGTCGTGCGCATGCAGGGATATGGCGAGGTTGACCTGCTTGTCACGATCGGCGAAGTCATAAATCCTGGGCACGATCCCGCTGGTCGAGACAGTGATATGCCTTGCACCGATCTCAAGGCCGTATGGATCGTTGATGATATCGATGAAACGCATGCAGTTGTCATAGTTGTCAAACGGTTCCCCGGTCCCCATCAGGACGACATGCGAGATGCGTGTGTCTTCAAGTTGTTCGACCATCATGAGCTGGGCGACCATTTCCGAAGCTTTCAGGTCGCGGTCCTTCTTTTTCAGTCCCGAGGCGCAGAACGAACAGCCGATGTTACAGCCCACCTGGGTCGTGACACAAAGACTCTTCCCGTAGGCATGGCGCATCAGGACCGCTTCGATGAGATAATCGTCCTCAAGCGCAAAAAGGTATTTCCTCGTCCCGTCGGACGCTTTTTGGGCGGTGAACACTTTCAATGTCTCGACGGAGAGGTTCGCTTCCAGGTATGTGCGTAACCGTTTTGAAAGGTTGGTCATGTTTTTCGGGTCGGTTTCCTTCTTTTTATAGACCCACTCGAAAAGCTGTCTCGCATTGAAGGCTTTAAAGCCTTCTTCAGTCAGTTTCCTTTCGAGTTCAGCGCGTGTATAGTTGTAAAGATTTTCCATATAATCACCGTTAATAGTATAACACACAAGAAAGGTTTCATAATAGTTCTCAAGACGTTTTTAGGTTGCCCGCACACACCGGACACAGGGGGTTGCATCCGATGAAAAAGACCCGGAAGACGAAGTCCCGGGACAAAGATGGATCATGAACCGTTAAAAAGATTGGAAGGGAGACTCTCAGCGTCCATAAGCGCTGGATTTTTTCTGAGGATCCGGTTGTGGCGTTCAAGGACCAAAAACATCACAAGAACCATATAGACAAACGGCAGCGGAACGAAATAGCCGACGTTGACCAGTGAATAACCGCCGAAACCGATCAGCGCGAACAGCACGAATAGATTGAATCGCGCGCGCAACTCAAAGATTGTGAAAGCGCGGATGAGCTCCTGATACAAAAACGCGATGACGCCGACCATGCCGAGTGATCCGAGCACCTGCGATACGGTGGAATGATACCACTGCATCGCCATGGGCTGCGGCGAATAAATCACATCTTCAGCAAGTCCGGTCCCGAACACAGGATAAGCGAAAAAGCGTTCCACCGCCTGCACAAACATCCTCGCACGCGATTCCTCTCGTGATATCTCCACCCTGTCCATGATGTTTTCAAGCACCTGGTCGAACGGCACAAGCCATGTCTCAAACGCGACATAGACGAGCGCAAACACTAAAACAAGCACAAAGAGCTGTTTCATCCGGCGACCCTTTGACAAATAAAGCGTCGCAAGCATAAGCGGCGGGAAAACAAGCGTGCCGAAAATGATGCCGCCACGGGAGTAGGAGAATACAAGGACGAGGAACTGCAGGATGCCAAGTGCCAAATACACGCTGCCGAAACGTCGCTTGAGTGATAGATAAAAAGCGAACGGCATCGAAAGCAGCAGGTTGTTCGTGAGGTTGTTGCGCCACTGGAACATCCGGCCCGGCCCGCTTTCTCTGATCACATCAAAGTGTTCATAATAGGCGCTTGCGACCATGGCGATTCCCATCACCCCGACCGCGACCATCATAAAAGAAAAGTAATCGAATAGATCCTCGCGTGTCTCGTCGATGTAATTATCCATCGCCTGATAGATGATGAGCATGCCGATCCCGAGGAAAAACACATAGTAAAGCGCCGGAAATGTAAAATACTCCGACGGTGAAAGATAAAAGGCCCCCCCGAGCGTCACAGCAACCGCAACGGCGAGGGTCGTATAGAAAAAGCGCCCCTTTTTGAATTGCACCCGGTAAACAACCGGACGCAAGGTAAATGCAATGATGAGTCCGATGATCACAAACGGGGCGAACCATTGGACAAACGCACCGTATCCTGATGCATCGACATAGTGCTGAACGTTTTCAGGAAGAAACGGATAGAAGATTCGATATAGCGGGGAAAAATATTCGACTTCCCCGTACCGGGCAAGCGGCACCATGCCGATGATGGCGACCCCGAGGAAACTGGGCAACAGATCCCGCTGAAACACCAGGTTCAAAAGCACGATGAAGGCGATCGCAAGGATGGCGTAAAGTTCCAGGTCGAAGACAAAACCAAAAATCCCGATCGCGGTGACCGAGATGATGTAGGTCGGTGAATAAAACCATGGTTTCGTTTTATCGCTGAGTGCCTCAAACGTTTCCCTGAGTCGCATACGTCACACTTCCTTTTACAAGCATTTTACACCATACCGCTTAAAAAAGCATCCTTCATCACCTTGGAATTTCAAAGATCCGGAGCTTTCGCAAACAAAAAGGGTGCCATAGGCACCCCGAAATGTTTTAAAGCATGGAACTTATGCGTCTTCAAGTACAAGGTCGACGTCATGATACGGATGGTCGAACGCTTCGGCGACCGCTTTGTATACCACTTTTCCATTGAGGACGTTGAGTCCCTTTTTAAGTGAAGAATCCTCCATGCATGCTTTTTTGTATCCTTTGTTCGCAATGTCAAGCGCATAGGGGATGGTTGCGTTGGTGAGCGCGAAAGTGGAGGTTCTTGGAACCGCTCCAGGCATGTTCGCGACACTGTAATGCACGACACCGTGCTTGGTGTAGACCGGGTTGTCATGCGTCGTGATGCGATCGATGGTTTCCACCGATCCGCCCTGGTCAATCGAAATGTCGACGATGACGCTTCCTTCTTGCATGCCTTTGACCATCTCTTCGGTCACAATCTTGTTGGCTTTGGCACCGGGGATCAAAATGGTCGAGATCACCGCGTCCGCATCCTTGAGATATTTCTCGATGTTGAGCGGATTGCTCTTGATTACGGAGACTTCTTTGTCGAAAATGTTATCAAGCGTCCGCATCTTGTCTTCATCAAGTTCTAGGATGGTGACGCGTGCGCCGAGTCCAATCGCCATCTTCGCGGCACTTATTCCCGCCGTACCACCGCCGATTACAACGACATGGCCACGATTCACGCCCGGCACGCCGCTGAGCAAAACACCGCGGCCTCCGCGATGCTTTTCAAGTTGCGTTGCGGCAACGATGGTACCGCGTCGTCCGGCAACTTCGCTCATCGGTCTGAGCAGAATCAGCTCTTTTTCGACTTGAACGGTCTCATAGGCGATGGCCTTGCATTTGGAATCGATCAGGGCTTGTGTGAGCTCTTCTTCCGCGGCAAGATGAAGATACGTGAATATGATCAGGTCTTCCCTGAAATATTTATACTCGCTTTCAAGTGGTTCTTTGACCTTGATGACCATCTCTTTGCTCCAGGCTTCTTTGGCCGTGTCGACCATCTGGGCGCCGGCCTCGATGAATTCCGCGTCCGTGATGCCGCTTCCAAGACCCGCTTTCGTTTCAACAAATACCTTGTGTCCTCCTGCGACGAGCAGTGAGACACCCGGTGGCGTAATGCCCACACGGTTTTCGTTATTCTTTATTTCCTTGGGTACCCCGATGTTCATATAAAACCTCCTATTTGAATTAATCCAATACGAATTTATTGTAACAAAGATTAACCGCTGTTGCAATCGCTTTCATAAAAAAAGATGGGTTTTCTGTATTACAGCGTCAAGCCGCAAAAAAAAGCATCCCGGGAGGGATGCTTTTTAGCGTAATGTGGCGTTATAATCACTTTTCAGACCTTCAAGGATGTTCTTGATGATCTCATCAACGGTTTGGGTCTTGAGCGTTCCGCTCTTGTCTTCGAAACGAAGACGCACCGCAAGGGATTTATTCCCCTCTTCAAGTTTGTCGCCCTGATAGACATCGAAGACATATGCTTCGCTCAGAACGCTTGTGGAGTATTCATGAATTGATTTTATGATGTCGCCGGCGGGCGTATCATCATTGACCACAAGGGCGATGTCGCGGCTTACGGAAGGGTATTTCAGGACTTTTTCATAGTGCGGTTCGAAACGCGTGGCGTGAAACAGTTCCTCGAGTTCGATCTCACCGACATAGATGTCCTCTCCGCTGAGTTTCTTACGGGTGTATTCCGGATGGAGCTTTCCGATATGGCCGATGATTCGTTCGCCTCGTTTGATAAGCGCGGTCTGATGCGGATGATAGTTTCCGAGCGTAAAGGGCTCGTAGGTTGTGTCATAAATATTGAATCGCTTGAACAGCGCTTCTATGATCCCTTTCAATGTGAAGAAGTCGCTGTTCGGAGTCCCTTGCCAGCGTTCATCGCGATAAGGCCCGCTCATCAGGATCCCTAACACTTCGGGTTCTTCGTTTTTAGCATAACGCTTTCCGATTTCAAAAACATTGACCGCCGGTTGTTTGCGATTGAAATTATAGGCCGCGTTTTCAACAAGTCCGTTAAGCGGCGAAATCGAAAGCGTGTCGTGCGCTTCGCTGATCGGGTTTGCGAGCTTGACAGGTGTGACGTCCTTGATGCGTGCGAGGTCAAAGACTTCCGTTTCTCTCACGAGTGAATAGTTGAGCGTCTCTTCAAGCGACAGTCCGCTCAGGGTGTCGCGAACAATGCGTTTGAAGCGTTGATAATCGCTCAGGCCGCCTTTTGAAATCGTTGAGGGGAGGGTCGTTTCAAGGTTGTTATAGTCATAGATGCGTCCGATTTCTTCGATGATGTCCTGGTAGGTTTCAATGTCGACGCGACGGGTCGGCGCGTAGACAGTGAATGTCCCTTGATCCGTCTCATAATCGAATGATAGACGGTTCAGGATGTGTTTGACCGCATCCGTATCAAGGGTGGTGCCAAGGACGCCGTTGATCGTTTCAAGCGTAATGGCGATCGGCCTTGCGCTATGGGTGTTGTTGTCGAAATATTGGACCGTGGAACGAATGTCCGCGTCCGCGTATTTCTGGAAGAGTTCACAAGCTCGCTCGAGGGCGTAACGTGTTTTGGCGGGGTCGAGCCCTTTTTCGAAACGGTTGGATGATTCGCTGCGGAGGTCAAGACGTTTCGAGGTCCTCCGGATGGTGACGGGATCAAAGGTCGCACTTTCCAAAATGAGGGATGTGGTGGACTCAGTGACCTCGGTCTCGTATCCACCCATCACACCGCCCAAAGCGATTGGTTCTTCGCCGTTCGTGATCAGGATGTCGCCTTCTTTAAGTGTGCGTTTCTGCTCATCGAGGGTCAGGAATGTCTCGCCCTCCTTGGCGGTGCGGACGACAATGGTATCGGTTGCGACTTTTTCGTAGTCGAACGCATGCAAGGGCTGGTTCGTCTCCAACATGACATAGTTTGTGATGTCGACGACATTGTTGATGGGGCGGATGCCTGAAGCGATCAGTCTCGCACGCATCCATTCGGGCGACGGTTTGATGGTGAGGTTGTCCACGACGCGTCCGTAATAACTCATGCACTTGTCGGTATCGGTCGAAATCTTCAACGGATTGGACACGGACGAGGTGGTGAGGTTCGGCGTCGGGATCTCGATCTCCGTATCAAAAATGGCCTTGATGTCATAGGCCACACCGTGCAACGACATGAGATCGGGCCGATTCGGGGTCAGATCGAGTTCAAGAATGTTGTCATTGAAAGCCAGGTGTTCAACGGCGTCCGCTCCCAGGGGCGCATCGTCGGAAAGGACATGGATGCCCTCTTCCTGATGATACTTCTCCTCGATGCCGAGTTCTTTGAGACTGCAGATCATACCGTTGCTTTCAACGCCACGGATGGAAGTCTTCTTGATTTTGAAATCGCCAGGCAACACCGAACCCGGCAATGCTACGATCACTTTTTGACCGGCAGCCACATTCGGAGCGCCACAGATGATCTGGAGCGTCTCTTTCCCTGTATCGACGGCACAGACGCTTAATTTGTCCGCATCCGGATGCGCTTCACAGCTCACCACGTGGCCGATAATAAGATTGGTGGCTTCACAAAGCGGATAAAAGGCTTCCCCCTCCGCCGATCGGTTGATGATATTTTCCATAAGAGACTCGTTCGTTATGTTTTTGAGTGATACATAGTCACTGAGCCAGTTTAACGAGATTTTCATATTATTCCTCCTTCAGGAATTGTCCAATACGTTTATAGACCTGCTTACGGCTTTTCGGGTCGAAGAAGAGAAAATGGCTGGAGTCGACCGGATAGCGTTCGACACGTCTTGGGTCGAGCTTGCCGATCAGCCAGTCGATGGAGCGTGTCTTGACGATTTCATCGTTCTTCGTCTCGATGATGAGGATATCGGTATTGTCAATCCGTTTGATGAAACGTTTGGTGTACCAAAAATAGCGTTGCAATGTCCAGATATGCGACTTGGGCACATACTGGAA
>PWHE01000061.1 GCA_003554735.1 Mollicutes bacterium
GTTTTTCGGTGCTGATCCGGTCCAAATCGGCACGCGTGAGCATCCGTTTTTCTTCGGTCTGTTCCTCGTGATACCCACGGCCGAGAAGCGGGTTGGCTTCGTGTTTTTTGGCTTGCTCGATAAACGATTCGATGGTTTTTGGTTTGGAGGCGTCAAAAATCGACTGCATCCAGCCAAGCCCCACCAGATGGAGATGGGAATCGTGGAAACCCGGGAATACCGTGCGCCCTTTCAGGTCGATGATTTCATCGATCGACTGGCGCAGAATGGTTGATTTTCGCCCGACGACCTTGAAGTGGCCGTCTTCGACAATGAACGCATCATGGCTTGAAAAAACGATGTCGGCGTTGATGTATGCTTTTCTCATAGGATCACCTGTATAATGATAGTTTATAACCGCCTCGGGGGCGGTGGGTGCTTCATGACAATTTTAACATAAAAAAGGGCCGCTTTTTGTAAAAGCACGCCCTTTTTGGATGATTTTACTTGGTGGACTCCACCATGAGCTTGGTCATGAGTTCGCTCATCTCCCGGGGGTTCTCGATCGGATAGCCCTCGATCAAGAGTGCCTGATGATAAAGCAGATTGGCATAGTCTCCGACTTTTTTCGGGTTTATCTCGTGGACGTTCTTAAGCGCCTTGAAGAGCTCGTGGTCGGGATTGATCTCAAGGATCTTCTCCGCTTTCATCTGGGCGCCTTCAGGCATCTGTGAAAGCACTTTTTCCATTTCGAGCGAAAGGCCTTCGCCGCTCACAAGACAAACCGGGGATTCTTTGAGTCTGCCCGAGAGTTTGACGTCTTTGACCTTGTCTTTGAGGTTCTTCTTGAGTGTCTTCAGAAGTTTGGAGTAATCCTTCTCGCTTTCTTCGAGTTTCTTCTTTTCCTCTTCATCCAGAAGATCGCTTTCACCTTGTTGGACCGACTTGAATGAGACCTCGTCATACTCGGCGAGGATCTGGACCATGAATTCATCCACTTCGTCGGTGAAAAGCAGGACTTCGAAATCTTTGGATTTCACCGCGTCCATTTGCGGCAGGTTCATGATCTGGTCCTTGTTTTTTCCTGAAGCGTAGTAGATGTGTTTTTGTTCCTCGGGTTTGCGCTCCAGATATTCCTTGAGCGTCAGATAGTCATCCGACTTGTTGGTCTTGAACATGAGAAGGTCTTTGAGTTTGTCCTTGTTGGCGCCGAACTGGTCATAGACACCGTATTTGAGAATGTGACGGTAGGCATCATAAAATTCGTTGTATTTCTCACGATCGTTCTTTTGCATTTTTTCAAGTTCGTTTTTGACCTTCTTTTCAAGATGGGAAGCGATTTTCTTAAGTTGGCGGTTGTGCTGCAGCATCTCTCTGGAGATGTTGAGCGAGAGGTCCGCCGAATCCACAAGGCCTCTTAAGAATCGGAAGTGTTCGGGCACGAGATCCTTGTTCTTTTCCTGGATGAAGACGCCTTTGGAATAAAGCGTGAGCCCTTTTTCGAACTTGTCCGTGTAGAAGTCCTGTGAAGGTTTTTTGGGGATGAATAAAAGCGCCGTGTAGGTAAGCATGCCCTCTACGCTGGTATGAATGACATGGAGTGGATCGTCGAAATCGTTGAACTCGCGTTTGTAAAAATCGTTGAGTTCCTCATCCTTGATTTCGTTTTTGGGGCGTTTCCAGATCGGTATTTGCGAGTTGAGGGTTTCTATTTCCTTGGTCGTCTTGTCTTCTTCCCCATCTTTGTCGGAAGGTTCGGTTTTGGTCACTTCCATCTTGATCGGATAGCGGACATAATCGGAATATTTCTTGATGAGGCGCTTGATGGTATGTTCTTCTAAGAATGTGGAATAATCCTCTTCGTTTTCCTCGTCATCTTCACGCAATACAAGGGTGATTTCGGTTCCGATGTCTTCTTTCTTGGTTTCATCGATGCTATAGGTGCTTTCCCCTTCGCTTTGCCAGAGGAGAGCGGTGTCGCTGAACGGTGAACGGGTTTTCACGAAGACCCGTGAAGCGACCATGAAGGCTGAATAGAAGCCGACACCGAACTGACCGATGATGTCGATGTCTTTTTTCTCGAGTTTTTCCATGAACGCTTTGGAGCCGCTTTCGGCGATGGTGCCGAGTTGCGTCGTGAGTTCCTCTTCGGTCATGCCGATGCCGTTGTCGCGGATGGTGAGCGTACGGTTTTCCTTGTCGGGGATAATGAATATCTCATAGTTGTCCGCTTTTGGGACCTTCTCCTCTACGAGTGAAAGGTGGTGACGCTTGTCGATGGCGTCCGACGCATTGGAAATCAGTTCTCTGAGGAATATTTCATTGTGCGTATAGATCGAATTGATCATCAGGTTGAGCAGTTTCTTTGATTCAGTTTGAAATTCTTTGGTTTTTGCCATGTTTTTCCCTCCATTTCCAACTATGATTTTATATGGGGCAGGGATGATTGTCAAGCGAAGAGCGAGGCCCATCACAGGAAAGGTTCGCATACGGTTTTTTATGGTCTTTGTCGCTCGGATGGTAACGATCATGCTTGAAGTCACCCAAGTCATGAAAAAAGGATGCGATGTCGTGGATTGAATCGGCTCGCGCTTTTCGGACTCCCCTGATCCTGCCCGCAAAGGACATTCACTCCCATGAGCCTCCTTTGGGGCGACGCGAACACTTCCCTAATCCGCCCGGCATGGTGAAACCTGCCACGACATGCATCCTGGTTCCAACGTATCATGGCTAAGGCAAGAAAAAAAGCGCACATGGCGCTTTGTCAAGAGGGTTGACAGTTTGGCACATCACCCGGTGGCGAAAATCATCTTTCCATACAGTTTGATGACACTGTGGGCGGCCCCGTAGGTGAATAGCAGATAGAAATGCAGGGATACGACCATCGCAACGGAAAAAGCGAGCGACGGATCCGTTTCGTGGATATGCATGGAGGTCATCACCATGAGCATGAGGAACGTCAGGACAGACAAACACTTCATCACAATGAACTTGATGGCGTTGAATTGCATGTTGAGCTGGGCGTTTTCAAAACGCGCTTTGATCGCGCGGTTCACAATGATCGCAAACAGAATGTAGACAATCATGCCTAGGTTCGCCATGAATAAAAGGCCGAGTATGATCACATCGCCTTCAGCGAGGCTTTCATCCGCAAACGTGAACAAGGTGGCGAAAGGCACCATCAAGGACATCAACCCGAGGACGTACGCGCCAATGACTTCGAATTTCATCCGTCTTAAAGGCATGGTCTTTTCGGATAGTTCATAATAGACCGTACGCGTTTTCGAAAGTGTCACACTCGTGCGCTGAGACGGATGGTGAATGAAAAAATGGTAGCCGTGATACAAAAGCGTGGCTATGGCGATGAGAAAGGCGTATGCGGAAAGGCGCACGCTGTCGATGAACAAAGTGGCATGCATCAGCGCGAAGATGGCGATGTAAAGCCCTAGCGTGAAGACGTTCAAGGGACCTTTGAACGGGCGTTTGAGCGGAACGCTCACCAACATCTCCGGCGATTCCTGGAGGTCGGTCCCGTCAATGATCTCTGCGGTGGTCACGCCATAGAGATTCGCGAAACGGGGAAAATGGTCGGGATGGACCGAGCGTTTTCCGGATTCGTATTTGGACAGTGTCGAATGATGGATGGAGAGTGCTTCAGCGGCGGCTTTCTGGGAAAGGCCGCGCTTTTCTCGGAGCCGTTTCAGCCGTATGTGAATGGCTTTTTCATCGTTCATAAGGAATCACCTGGCCTTCTTCTTCCTTATCCATTGTATCATGAAATGCGGAACGGTAAACAAAAAAGTCCCCTTGAGACATCGCTGTCTCAAGGGGGCACATCAGGGGGTGGTCTATTGTCGTTTGCGCTCAAGGATTTCCTTGACCGCTTCGTAATCCGGATGTTCGCTCGCTTCTTGCACGTATTCCGCGTGAATGATGGCGCGACTTTTATCGAGCACGAAAACGGTCCGTGCCTGAAGGCGCACCTCTTTCATGAGGGTGCCGTATTTTTCCGCGAAATCGAGATCGCGGTGGTCGGAAAAGATGTGGATGTTCTCCATGCCTTCGTTCGCGCACCAGCGCTTCTGGGCGAACGGAAGGTCGTTGCTGATGGTGATGACGGTGACATCCTCCATTTCAGCCAAGTCTTTGTTGAACCGTTTGGTCATGTAGTCGCATGTGCCAGTATCAATCGAGGGGACAGTTGTGAGCACGATGAAGTCGCTGTCTTCAAAGTCACTCAGACTGACGAGTTCAAGTTCAGTGTTGATAGCTTTGAAATCAGGCGCCTCATCGCCTTTTTCCTTCACCTGTCCCTGCAATGTGACCGGTGTGCCTCCAAATGTCATTTCCATAAAATTATCCCTCCTTCGTAACTACCTTCATTGTAACAAACAAAAAGCGTCCGGTGTCACCAGACGCTAAATGAATCAGTCGTCAAAACGGTATTTGTTGATGAGGTCGTGCTTGATGGTCCAAAGTTTGTTGGACAAATCGACATAATAGCGGTGCGGGAAGTCGAAACGCTTCGATTCTTCCCAAAGGCTGTCGAGTTGTTTCTTAGCGTAGTTACGAACGACTTCGAGACTTGGAACATCATAGACGAGTTTGCCTTCTTTGAAAATCGGTTGAAGCAGTTCGACAGTGTAAAAATTGTGGAAGGTCCGTTGTTTCCACGTATGCGTCGGGTCGAAGATGGTGAGCGGTTTCGTGTTATCGATGGTTTCATCGTGGACGGTCAGAAGATCGGCGCAGGCTTTGTGGGTATCCTTGTCATAGATGCGGTGAAGTTTCTTGAAGTGCGGAGTGGTGATTTTTTCGGGGTTGTCGCTGATCTTGATTTTCGGCTCGATGTGGTTGTTCACCTCAACGGCTGCGAGTTTGTATACGCCGCCGAAGACCGGTTCGCTTTTGGCGGTGATGAGCCGTTCGCCCACACCGAACATGTCAATCGGTGCGCCTTGGGAGATCAGTGCGCTGATGAGGTGTTCATCCAGTGCATTCGAGGCGACAATCTTGCAGTCTTCAAGCCCCGCATCATCAAGCATCTTGCGCGCCTTTTTGGCGAGATAGGTCAAGTCGCCCGAATCAATGCGGATGGCGTAAAAGGAGATCCCTCTGGGTTTAAGGACTTCCTTGATGACTTTGATGGCGTTGGGGACACCGTCTTTGAGAGTGTTGTAGGTGTCCACAAGGAAAATGGCCGCGTTCGGATAAAGCTTCGCATACGCTTTGAACGCCTCGTATTCCGTGTCGAACATCTGGACCCAGCTATGGGCCATGGTGCCTGTGGCGGGCACATCAAAAAGACGGTCGGCGATGGTGTTTGACGTCTTGTCCGCACCACCGATGTAGGCCGCACGCGCGCCGAGATTGGCGCTTGATACCCCGTGGGCGCGACGTGCGCCCATTTCGATGACCGCACGGTCGCCGGCCGCATGTTTGATGCGTGAGGCTTTCGTGGCAATCAGGGATTGGTGGTTGATCGCGAGCAACAGGTATGTCTCGAGGAGTTGAGCGTCCACCGCGTTGGCGCGGACGGTGATGATGGGTTCGTTGGGGAAAATGACGGTGCCTTCGGGGACCGAGTAGAGGTCGCCTCGGAAACGGAAGTTTCGAAGGTAGTCCAAGAAGCCGTCGGAAAACATGTTCTTGCTTCTCAGGTAATCGATGTCCTCATCGGTGAAATTGAAGTTTTGGATGTACTCGATGACGCTTTCAAGTCCCGCCATGATGGCGTATCCTCCATTGGACGGGATTTTGCGGAAGAAAAGGTCGAAATAGACAATTTCATCCTTGTGGCTCGTTTCAAAATAGCCGTTGGCCATAGTGAACTCATAGAAATCGATCAGCATGCTTTCATTCATTTTTTTCATCATTGTCAGTTAGCTCCTGTTTTTTATTTCGATGTGCAATCCTTCCATGACATTCAAGGACTGGTCGTTCAACGAATCGTCGAAACTGGCGGTCGCCTTCGCGTCAACGACAATGCGGGCGTCGGGTCGCGCCGCTTTGGCGATGATGGCGTTGGAAATCACACAGATGTTACTGACGAGACCGCAGAGCTCAATCTCGTCGAAGGTTTTTTTCTTGAGATGATTGCCGAGCTCCAAGGAAGGGAAAGTCGATTTTTGGAAGACTTTGTCTTCAGAATGACGTTCCGCTTCGATCAGGCCGTGGATTTTGTGGCCCTCGGTGCCTTCGATGCAATGCTCGACCGGCAGATGGGAGCCTTCTTCACTTTTCATGTAGTTCTCATCATGCGTGTCCTGCGTGAAGATTACGGACCATCCTTCGTTGCGTGCTTCCCGGATTTTCTCGACAATGGGTTCGATCACAGTGTTCGCCTTTTCGAATCCGAGCGCGCCATCTATGAAGTCGTTTTGCATATCCACTACAATCAATGCTTTGTTCATGCTCACACCTCCTGAATTGTGCAACTACATTGTAACATGATTGCCGTGTTTTTCGCGACCGATATGTCAATTTGCAACGTAGGTTGTTTGCTTTTTGGAAGGGCTTGTTATAGACTTTAGAGTGTGAGAGAAACAA